>SYJG01000071.1 GCA_005798445.1 Planctomyces sp. | reverse complement strand
GGCTTGAACAACCAAGCCAAACTGGTGTCGAGAAAATCCCACGGCTTCCGCACCTCGCGAGTCGCCGAACTCGCACTCCTCCACCAACTTGGAAACCTCCCTGAAAAACAAATCACTCACAGATTCTGCTGAGGAACCTTGATTTCATAGATTTCCACGGATCGAATACGTCGCCGCTGATTGGCGTCACCGCGTTGAATCGTTCATGGAACAACGCTGTCGCAGTTGCGTGCTACCACGTCTATTGCAAATCGATCGCACAAAAGTACTTCAGGCCTCTCGAGTTGTCATCAAGTATTGGAGGACAAGGTCATGAAATGGATCAAGAGTCATGAGTGGTTTTCTCGGTTGTTTTCCTCAAGCAGAAGGATGCTGCGTCCTTCCGATGTGCGATCGCCAGGACGATTCCGGAACATCGAGCCATTGGAAACACGTTGTTTGTTGGCGGCGAATTTGGTTTATGCCGACCTGGACAATCCACCGGCGACGTTGAGTACCGGTGCCATCACGGCCTATTTGGCTTCGGTGGTTTCGACGAACTACACGCTGAGGGCGGAGGCCGACGCCGGCGGCACTTTCTGGAGACTGTACGGGACTGGGACCGACTTGGTCCCCATTCCTTCCACGCAAGTGATGCAGTTCACCATCGACGACCCGACCGATTTCGACGTCAACATCACGCGAGACAATCTCGGTGCGACGAACATCGTGGCGGGACTGAGCCTCATTGACTTCGTCGGAGACAAGCTGACCATCGACCTCGACAGCCTCTCGGTGCTGAATGGTCAATTTGGGGGCACGACGATCGACATCGACTTCGCCGGAGGGAAGGACATTGATATCGGAACGATCTTGGGCATCGGCGCATTACCCGTGCCGTTGGCCAATGACCAGGTGATACTCACCGGCAACGGTGGGACGTTCAACAACCACCCGCTGCTGATCCACAGCTCGTCGGATATCGTGAACGACTCCAGTGGAGTGCAGATCACGGCGGGGTCGGTTGTTGGGATCGCCTCCGACTCGGCGGTCACGATCAATGCGGCCTCCGCGATCACTGCCGCAGGCATTTCAATGCTGGCCCAGGCGAACGGGTCGGCGCTGGTGAAGGGGTTGCTCGCCAATGCGGCCAGCACACTGACAATCAATGGAGCGACGCTGACGGCCACCGCGGGAGCCGTGACGCTCAATGCACTGGGCAAGGTCGATATGACTGGGGCCAAAGCGGAGAACGGCGACACGTTCTTCAACAACACGGTTTCTGGCACGGTGGTCACCAGTTTCTCGACCGCTACCGTCAATATTGTCGGCAACACAACGATCACCGCCGCCGCGCTCAACACCACCGCGACGGTTGATGCCGACATCGACGCCAACGTCCAGAATGGCACTGTCAAATTACTGACCGTGTGGGCCGCGGGCGATGCGCGCGTCAACATCGGCGATGGCAGCGGCGTCACGACGATCAACGTGACCGGCGCTCTTACGGCTGAAGCCAAAAGTGACGTAAAGATCACGGCCAAGTCGCAACCCGGCACAGCCAACAATGCGTCGGTTGATGCAGCGGTGGTGAACGTCAACGTGGTTGACGTGGGAGTTCCCGTTGTCGTTCCGGCTGGGTTCACGAGCGGTGCCGACATGACGGTGGGCAGCGGTGCTGTCATCACGGCGGGCACTTTCGCGGCATTCAGGGCCACCGACCTGATCGACGTCACCACGACCGCCGACGGTGCCGTGCCGAGCACGGCCGGAGCGACGTTAGCCGGCACAATTATTGATTCCGATACCAACGCGGCCATCACCGGCAACGCGAGGGTGACATCTCCCACGGTGAACCTGCTGGCGTCCACAACCCGCTTGATCACGACCACCGCGATATCGACTCCCGGAGGTGCTCAGGACGACAACAACGCCGGCACGAACAACCAAAGCCAGCAGGCGCTCACCAACAACAACGCGGCCACGAGCGACGGCGACCTGACGATCGCCGGAGCAGTCGCCATCAGTCATGTGCAGGGCACAACGAACACCTTCGTCGATTCCACCGCGGCGACCGCCGTCGTTGCCAGTACGGCTCTGAATGTCGGTGCGACCTCGACCGATTCAGCCAGCACCATCGCCAATGCCAGCGGCACGGGGAGTCCTGGGCTTGCGATCGCGGCGGCGCTGAACTTTGTCGATCTCCATGTCGACGCCTTCCTCGACGGTGCCGCACTCAATCTTCAGGCTGCGACCGTGAATGTGACAGCCACAGAGAACGCCGCGAGCACCTTCAAGGCCGAGGCCACCTCCGGTGCCGGCTCACCGAACGTGGGCATCGCTGGCGCGCTGACCATCAACTCGGTCGATACCTCGACGCGCGCCTTTGTGGACAACGGCACGACGGTCAATCTCAACAACGGCTCGCTCAACCTCATCGCGACCAGTGCCACCAAGAGCACCTCGGAGGCCAAGCCGACGATCAGCGGTGTCACGGGGGCGAGTCTTGGATTGGGCGCATCCGTGGCGATGAACTTGATCGACCACCTCACGGAGGCAATGGTCGAAACCGGGGCCATCGTGACCGGCGGAGCCGCGGTCAAGCTCGCCGCGACCGGTGACCACGACATCGAAACGAAATCCACCATGAGCGCTAGTGGAGGCACCGCTATCACGCCTGTGGTGGCGATGACTTTCGCCAACAACGACACGCGCGCCGTGTTTGACACGTCGTCCATTGTGACAACGACCGGCAACATTGACGCCGAGGCCACGCAAGACGTTGACATCACGACCGAAGGCAAAGGTGATGCCGCAGGCAGCGGATCGCTCGCGGCGGGCGGAGTGTTCGCTTTCACGAGCACACACGACGTGGTTGCGGTGCTTGCCAGTGGCACGCTCACGACAACCACAGGTGCCGTTCTCCTTGCGTCGCGGAGTCGCACCAAATCGAAGTCGGACAGCAAGGCGAGCGCCGGCGGAGCCTCGAACAAAGGTAAGAACGTCGATCAGCAGGCCGCTGCGCAGAAGAGCGCGGCTCAAGACCAGGGCGGAGCGGGTTCGACGAAGAACACACCCAGCGCCAAGACCGCTGACGGTCCCGTCAGTATCGCTGCGGCGATGAGCTACAGCGTGGTCGAGGCCAACGTGAGTGCGCTGGTGGCCGGCACGATCAACGCGGGAGGCACGGTCATCGTCCGATCGCTCGCCAATCAGGACGATTCGACCATCGCCGATGGTCAGGCCACTCAAGCTGGTTCTGTCGGCATTGGAGCGGCCGTGGCTATTAGTCGCGCCGATCTTGTGAACATCGCGCGCGTGCAGGACAGCGGCCTGGTCACCGCTGACGGTGTGATCATCGAAGCCGGCATGCGTGACGTGAGCGGCAACAAGCAGCACGAATACTCGACTCAGACCAAGTCCGGTGCCGGCTCGGAAAGCGGCGTTGGCCTCGCCGGGGCACTGGCCATCACGATCACCACAACGGTCACACATGCCAGTCTTGCGACGGGCAGTACAGTGACGCTGGTCGATGGCAGCGACCCCGGCACGAACATCGGACCGCTCGTGATCTCCGCGACCGAAGATGCGAGGAACACCGCCGATGCGGAGCCGACAACGTCGGGCGGCAGCTTTGGGCTGGGTGCTTCAGTGGCCTTCGCGATGCCGACTCACAAAACGATCGCCGAAGTGGAAGACAACGCCATCGTCAATTCAGCCAACGACGTGGCTGTACTGGCAAAGTCAAACCTCGACACAAGCACTTACGCCAAAGCCGGAGTGAAGGGGGGAGTCGCTCTGTCGCCCGTCGCCGCGGTGACGTCCGTCGAAACGACGACGTTCGCTCGCATGGGAGCAGGGAGCACAACGCTGGCAGGCAATTTATCGATCATGGCGAGCCACACCGGCGACAGCGAGAGCCATGCGGACGGTTCTGTGGAAGCCAGCGACGCGGCCATCGGCCTGTCGTTCGCCTGGACCGACACTCAAGACAAGCAGGACGCGCGACTCGAACGATCGATCACGGCGGGTGGCAGCATCATCGTTGATGCCACCGGTCTTCATGATGACAGCGCTGAGTCGAAAGCCAGCGCCACCGGTGCGAAGGACAAGAACACCGACACCAGCAACAAGACCGTCGAAGAGAAGACCACGACGTGGGAAACCGTCATCGTTGGCTACAAGCAAGAGAATCCGCCGGCACCCGTGACTCCCACGCCGCCAGGGGTTTCGACAGTTCTGTTCAAGACGGCCGAACCCAGAACAGCCGCCGACTACAACAGCAGCATCAGCCCGGCCTACAAGGAAGGACTCAAGGAGTCGGCGAAGTATCTTCAGGAGAACCCAACATCGGCCGCAGTCGTGTATGGCTTCACGGATGCGGTGGATTCCTTCAAGTACAACCTCGACCTCGCGAAACGGCGTGCCGAGGCCGTAAAGGAATACCTGGTCTCACAGGGTGCCAGCGCGTCTCAGATTCGCATCGAGTGGCTTGGCGAGACCGCTCAAGCAGTCCCGACCGCCGACGAGGTCGAGCAGCAAGGCAACCGGCGGGCCGAGGTGCGCGTCACCGCGCCCAATGCGAAGACCGAGGAACGAACGGTTCTGTTCGACACCGATGAATTCGAACTCGATGACATCGTACATCCGGGCGAGGATGACACCGACGATCCCAACGACAAGGCGATCATCGACGAGTTCGCGGCATTCCTGTTGGCGAACCCGACGGCCATTGGCACCGTGATCGGGCACACCGACACGAAGGCATCGAACGACTACAACATCACGCTCTCGAAAAATCGCGCCACGTCGGTCAAGAACTACCTGATCAATGTGAAGAGTGTTCCCGAGAGTCAACTCCGCGTGGGGTGGCATGGCGAGTTCGACTTGAAGGTCGATACCGGTGACGGGGGTAACAACAGCGCGTTCGGCACCGAGGAGAATGCGAACCGCCGAGTCAAGATGACCGTGACTTTCAGCGAGCCGCCTCCTGGACCAGTCCCGCCGCCACCGACTCCGATTTACGGACAAAAGCCAACGACAACCACGACAAAGAAGACGATCCCCGGTGGTGGGACGCAAGAAGATGGTGCCGTCACCGTAGCGGCAGCGATCGCGATAAACCTTCCGAACTCTGACACCACGGCATCCATTGGTGGCAATGTCACGATCGTTGCTCAGGGTTCCGTGACCGTGCGAGGCCGGGCGAATACCAGCGCGCTGGCACTGGCCGACGGCAGCGCGGTCACCGTGCCGTCGAGCACTTCAGTCGGCGCGGCCGTGGCCATCGAAGCGGCCGAAACCGACAACCGAGCCACCATCACGGGGGCCAACATCACCGCCGACGGTATTACCGTCGAGACTTTGATGGCTGACTACAAAGTTGGCCTCACCCCACCCGAACCGCAGACGGTGGACGTCGATGCCTCCACCATTTTCGTTGGCAACGTGGACGGTCTGCAAAATGGCGAGAAGATGAAGTACACGACGGGCGGCGGGACCGCGCTCCAAGGTTTGACCGACAACACCGATTACTTCGTGATCAAACTGGGCAACGGAAAGATCAAGCTCGCGACCACGCTGGCCAACGCTCAAACAGGTACGGCGATCAATCTCGGGAATCAAGGCGCAGGCGATGCCCATAAGCTCGATCGTGCTACCGGAACCGACATCATCTTCGACCCCGATCTGAAGCGCGTGGAGCTTACGCTGGCTCGAGATGTCGCTTGGGCGACAGGTGAGTCTGTCGTCTACAACAACGGTGGCGGGACCAACATTACCGGTCTTACGAACGGAACGACGTATTTCGTCATCACCGACGGCAGCCAGCAGATCAAGCTCGCGTCGAGTCGCGAGAATGCCATCAAGGGCCAAGCGATCTCAATCGCGCCCGGCGGCGGAGTCGGTGGAACAGGACATTCGCTGTCGGAAGCGATTCACGGCCCCGCAGCGATGGCGACCTCCGGTGCCAGTGGCGGAGACATTGGTGTTGCTGGTTCTTTCGCGATCAACGTGTCGGCGACCACGACGCAAAGCCTGCTCTTGAACGGAGCGATCCTGACTTCGCGCGACGGCAACGACGTCAATACGACGATCGGTGCTGTCAGCCTCAACGCTGTCAGCACCACCGAAGATGTGGTGCTCGGGACAGCAAACACGACGGGGCAGGATGTTGGTGTCGGGGCTTCGTTCGCGATCAATGTCGTGGACAACATTACGGAAGCGAACATGGCACAGGGGAGCACGCTGGGCACGGGGCAAAACCTGATGCTCGCTGCGACCGGCAATTACACGACCGCGACGAACGCGGTCGCTGGAGCGAAGGGGCCTGGAGGAACTGGCGTGGGCGGGGCGTTCGCCATCACCGACGTGGATAACGTCACGCCGGCCCAACTGGAGGCAGGAAGCCCTGTCCTTGTGTCGGGCAGCGTGAATCTCACAGCGACACACGGTGGTGTGAGCACGACGACGGCTGATGGCTCGGCACTTGGAGCTGACGCAGCGGTGGGGGCGGCGATTGCACTGGCATTCGTGGACGACACGGCGACTTCGACGAGCGCTCGCAACATCACGGCGGGTGGCGCGGTGAGCTTTGTCGCAAATGCCGATGGATCGAGCGTCGCGACGGCCAAGGCCAGTGCGGCCGGCGCGGACAAGAACAAAGAGTCGATGAATGGCAACACAAAGGCGGACGATCAGACGTCGAAGATGTCCTCGCTGTCCAACTCCAAATCGGGCGACAGCAACAGCGTCGGACAGAACGCCAACGATAGTTCCGGCGGATCGGTGAGCGTGGCGGCGGCGTTGGCGATCAACGTTTCGAAGAGCGTGGCGTTGGCCAGCATTGGAAACGGCCTTACCGTGGTTGCTGGCGCTGATGCGGGGTTTGGTGCCCTCACGCTGGGTTCGTCGAACAACATGGACGCCAGCGCGATCGCTGACGGGAGTGCCACAACGGGAGATAGCGGGACGGCGGTGGGGATCGCCGTGTCAATCAACGTGGCCAACATGACCAATCAGGCTCTCGTCGGATCGGGCGCGAATGTGACGGCCGACGGGTTGAATGCTTTTGCGACGATGAAGTTTGTTGACGGAGACACCTCACACCGGTTCGCGGCGAAGTCAACGTCGGGTGCGAGTGGTGGGGACACGGGTGTCGCGGGTTCGTTCGCGTTGAACGTGTCGCATACAACGACGGAGTCGGTGATTCCTGGGACCGCGACCGTCATTGCCGGGAACGGCGCGGTCAATCTGTTCTCGGCGAGCACGAGCGATAGCGTCGTGGACGCGAAGGCGAACACGGCTGGCGCGAACACCGGTGTGGGAGTTTCGATCGGCATCAACGTGGCCGACAACCGGGCGACATCGGCAGTTGCCAACGGTGCGGTTCTGACAGGCGGCGCGAGCCTCGCACTGTCGTCGAACGGCAGCCACACAACGACGACAACAGTCACTTCAGGCGCGAACGCGAAGGACGGCACCGGAGTCGGCGGTGCCGTTGCGATCACGGTCGCTGACAACGTGAGCAACACGTCGGTGGGGACGGGGACGGGACTGACGATCTCCGGCGCGCTGAGTTCGATCGCGACACATCACGGTGCGAGCTCGACGACGGCCGATGGGAGCGCGCTGGGTTCCAGCGCAGCGGTTGGTGCCGCGATCGCGCTCGGATTCGTTGACGACACGGCCAGCTCAACACTCTTGCGCAATGTGACGGCGGGCGGAACGGTGAGTCTGGCGGCGAATGGTGACGGATCTTCCGTGACGATGGCAAAGGCCTCCGCGACCGGTGCGCAGAGTGGTGGCACAGCCGACGGGCAGAAGAACTCAAACACGAATATGGCCAACTCGAAGTCTGGAAAGTCGAACGGGACATCGCAGTCGGCGACAACGGACAACGGCGGCTCGGTCAGCGTCGCCGCGGCTCTGGCCCTCAACGTGTCGGATTCGATCGCGCGGGCTGTCGTCGGTGATGGCCTGGTCATCATCGCAGGCAATACCAGTTTGGGCGGCCTTGCGGCACAAACGTCGAACAACATGGATGCGAGGGCAATCGCCGATGGCTCGGCCAAGACGTCGAGCGGCGGGACCGCCGTCGGTGTCGCGGTGTCGATCAACGTGGCCAACATGGTGAATGAAGGAGTCGTCGGCGCGGGCACCTCTGTGACCGCCGACGGGCTGTTGCTCGGTGCCACGATGAAGCCTGCTGACAACGATTTGCTCCATGAATACGAAGCCAAATCAACTTCGGGTGCCAGCGGCGGCGATATCGGGGTGGCCGGATCGTTCGCGCTGAGCGTCGTCCACTCGGACACGCGAGCGGTGTTCGGTCGCAGCCAGGGAGGTGCCGGAGTCTCGACGTTGACGCTGACCGGCGGGACAAGCTCAATGACGGCAGCCGAAATATCGAAGACGGTCGTGACAGCCACGTCGGCTGGTGCCGGCAGCGGCAGCTCGACGGGAGTTGGTGCCTCGGTCGCTCTAGCGATCGCCTTCAATCCAGCGGAGGCGGGAATCGACAACGGAGTGACTGTCAGCGGCACGACCGGGGGCCTGGTCGCGTCGGTGACGTCAGACCACGAGATGGACACGACTGCAAAGGGTGGTGCGAAGGGAGGTACGTCGGTCGGAGGCGCGATTGCCATCACCTACGTCGAGAACAAAACCGACGCACTCATCGGATCGGGCGCTGGATCGCTGACTCTGACAGGAGGTGATCTGGGTGCCATTGCGAACCATACAAGCGATGTGATGACAGTGGCCGATGGCGAGGCCGCCGGCAGCAGCACGGCTGTGGGCCTGTCGATCGCGCTGAACATCGGAGTCAACGATACTCATGCCACGATCTCGCGAAGCATCACCGGCGCGGGCAACGTCGATGTGAAAGCCTCTTCGATCCTGACGTCGGTCGCGGAATCGAAGGCGAGCGCTTCCGGCGGATCGAGCAGCAGTGGCGATTCCGATTCGGAGACGTCGCAGAAGAGCAGCTTCGCGCAGTCGAAAGGGGGCGGCAGCGCCGCGCCGTCGCAGACCGGGTCGAGCGCCACCGGCACTGGCAACTCAAATGCGAACAGCCAGTCCGGGCAGGGGACCGGTTCGGGTGGCACCGCCGTTGCCGCGACCATCGCCGTCAATTACCTGGCCGGCGAAGTTCACGCGCGCATCGCCGACGGTTTGACGATCACTGGTTCTGGACTTGTAAACGTCGAGACGACG
Source organism: Planctomyces sp. (assembly GCA_005798445.1). Lineage (GTDB taxonomy): Bacteria > Planctomycetota > Planctomycetia > Planctomycetales > Planctomycetaceae > SXKJ01. The sequence goes on along the minus strand of SYJG01000071.1, from coordinate 74,890 downwards.
CACCGCACGACCGCTTTCGCGATCGCCACGGCGACCGCGACGAATACCGACGCCGATACCGGCGTCGCCGCGGCCGTCGGGATCAACATCGCGGAGGTCAATGCAAGTGCGACGATCGGCTCGAACGCCAACGTCGCGGGATCGGGCGTCTCGGTGAAGACCGTGATGCCCGCCGGCACGAGCAACAGCTACAAAGTCCGCGCATTGTCAGGCGCAGCGTCGAAGGCCACGGCCGTCGGTGGGTCGATCGCCGTGAATTACATCGACAGCTCCGCGCGTGCCGAGGTGGGAAATAACACGATCCTCACCGGCACCACGGGCAACGTCGCTGTCGAGGCGGTGAATCTCAACCAGATTCAAAATATCTCCGGCGGGGCGGCGCTGTCCCTTAATAGCGGGACAGGAGTGGGGCTTGCCGTCTCGGTCAGCATCGTGAATTCGCTCGAGGCCGCGGCTACGGTCGGCAACAATTCCATCATTACGGCGGGTGGCAAAGCGACGGTGAAGGCCAAGTCGAGTCTGGTGCCAATTCAGGACAACAGCCTCTCCTTCAAGCTCAACGGGACAACACTCATCAATGAGAGCATCGGCCTCACTTCGTTCGCTGCGGGTATCGCGGGAAGTGCCGGCAGCGGCGCGGGCGTTGGTGGTTCTTCGAGCGTCAATGTCATCGTCATGGACACGACCGCCTCGGTCGGAACGAACACCACGATCAACGCTGCCGCCGGCGTCGAAGTCAAAGCCGAAGATGTTCTGTCGATCTTCTCGGGAGCTGGCGGCCTCGGCCTGACAATGGGCAACGCGGGCGTCGGTATCGCAATCGACGTGACCGTGATCGACCGCGACACCGTTACCACGATCGGGACGGGTGCGTTACTCGGTTCGACCGGCGGCGACATCCTGGTGGATGCGGATTCCGACGACGACGTGACCTCGATCACCGCAACCTTCGGCGTCGCGACGAACGGGCCGGGCGTCGCGTTTTCGGTCGGCGTCATGGTGCTCAGTACCGATACGCAGACAACAATCGCAGCCGGGTCAGGTTTGAATCGCACGCGACTCGACGCGGCCGGCGATGTGACCGTGCGGGCGCAGGGTGACGCGGATGTGTTCATGCTCGCGGGCGGTCTTGCTTACGGCAGCGACGCGGGCATCGGGATCGCGAGCACGGTCTTCGTCCACACCGACAATGTGATGGCCACGATTGGCGATTTCGGCGGTGTCACGACGGGCGGTGCGAACGGACTCAATGTCGAAGCGACATCGAACGACGACGTGTTGCTCATCGCGGCGGCGGGCGGAGCGACGGGCGGCAACGTGGGTGTGGGCGGCTCGGTCATCGTTTCGGTGATGAATGAAACAACGAAAGCGACCGTCGGAGCCAACTCGATCGTGACGGCGATCGACGCCGGTGCGGATGACCCCGGCGCGCGTGTCTATGCCGAAAGCAACACGCAGATTCTCGCGGTGGCCGGCGCACTAGGTGTATCCGCGGGATCGACCGGGATCGGCGCGGGCGTGAATGTCCACACGCTGACGAAGACGACGGAAGCGAAACTCGCGCCCAGCACCAACGTGCAGGCGGAAGGCAACGTGATCGTCCAGGCCGTCAGCAACGAAGTGCTGAAGTCCTTCTCGCTGGCCGCCGGCGCGGGGAGTTCGGTCGGCGTTGGAATCTCGGCGGACGTGTTCGTGTTGAATCTCACGACGCGAGCCAACATTGGCGACAGCACCATCGTGCGCACCGAGGGCAGCGTTCTCGTGCAGGCACAAGACGAGACCGAACTTGATCTCATCGTGGGTGGCGTCGCGATTGGCGGAACGGGTGGTGTGAGCGCGGCGGTCGGCGTGGCGGCGGTCGACAAGATTGTGGACGCATCGATTGGCCAGAACGCTCAAGTCACTGGCGAGGGTCACGGCTCGGTCAACGCGCGGACTGGCCGGTTCTCGATCACGTCCGGCAGCCCGAAGATTGGAGTTTCGGCATCCGACCTTTCACTTTCGAGCAGCTCCCGTCCGGGTTCCGCCAGTCTTGAGATCGGCGCGCCGAAGGTCAGCGTCACCAAAGATGCTGACAATGATGGAACGACCGATGCGTCGGACGATCCCGGCCTCTTCGCCGAGCGCAACGCCACAGCCTCCACGACGAACTTCCACGGCGTGGCGGTCTCTGCATCGTCGAAGAATGACGTGGAGTCGATGGCGCTGAGCCTCGGAGCGGGCGGCAGTTTCGGGGTCGCCGTTGGTGCCGCGGTGAACGTGGTGGATGTCTCGACGACGGCAACGATCGGCCAGAGCGCGCAGATCAATCAGAGCGTGACCGGTATCGCCGATGTGGGACAGTCAGTCCTCGTTGCGGCCGGCAGCGACTTCAACCATGTCGGCGTTGGCGTTGGTGCCGCGATCGCTGGCTCGGCGGCCGTGGCTCCCGGCGTGGATGTTTCGGTGATCCAGTTGACAACGAAGGCACAACTCGGAGCGAACACGACCGTCGATGCGCGAAACGACGTGGCGGTCATTGCCACGAACAACGAGAAATTCTTGATCGTCGGCGCGGGCATCGCGGCCGGCGGCAGCTTTGCCCTGGGTGGCGGCGTGGCCGTGGTCACCGTGAATAACACCACGTTGGCTTCGATTGGCGACGGTGCCAATGTTGAAGCAGGTGGCGACGTGGCCGTGTTGGCTGTGGACAAGTCCACGCTCTACATCATTACCGGCGGAGTCGGCCTTGGGATCGGCGGTGCGGGCGTCGGTGCTTCGGTGGGCATCGGCCTCTTCGACAAGACGACCGACGCGCTGATCGGCGCGAACACGATCATCGACGCCAAGGGCAACGGCACCGGCGAAACCGATATCCTGACTGGCGACACGGACGGCGATGGCAGCTTCACTCGCGGACTCGCGCACGGCGTGATCGTGCAGGCGGACAGTTCCGAAAACTTCACCAACGTCGCTTTCGCTGGAGCGGCGGGCATCTATGCGGGCATCGCCGGGGCGATCGGCGTCAGTGTGATCGACAGCGACACCACTGCGCAGATCGGTGCCAACGCCCAAGTCAATCAGGGCAGCGGCAACTTCGCGATCGCGGCGAACGGTGTCAGCGCGAATCAAGGTGTCTGGGTCGGCGCTTCGAACCGAGTCGCACTGAACCAGTATTCGCTCGGCTTTGCGGGAGGCATCGCGGGCATCGCCGGGGCGATCTCGATCGGCCGGATTGTGAACGACGTGAACGCGACGATTGGCAGCGGTGCCGACGTGCGGGCGCGGAGTGCTGTCGAGGTCAACGCTCTTTCTGACAAGTCGCTGGTTGGGTTCACGCTGTCCGGTGCCGGCGGTTTCGTTGGGCTTGGGGCTTCGGTCTCGGTGTTCTCGCTCGGCAGTTCGTTCGATCCGGTTTACAAAGACAAGGACGGCAATTCCGACAACGCTCTCGAAGGGGACGGATCGGGCGACGGCTCGAACACGGCGGGGGGCGAGGCCAGCAAGCAATCACAGAACTCGTCCGATCAAACGGGTTCCAGCTTGGGCAAGGTGCAAAGCGGAGCGTCCGCTCCCGCGCCTGGCACCAGCACCAAGGATTCGCGAGCGAGCGCGGGCATCGGAGCTGTTCAATCGAAGCTCAACGGCAGCGAAGGAGTGACCTCGTCCAAGCTCGGGATGCTGTCAGCCGCCAGCGCTGCGCCCGGTGTCATCGCCGAGGTCGCGATCAACACCACAATCGTGACGGCGGGCAGCGTAGGCATCGCGGCGCACGAGAACATCTCGGCCGATATGACATCGGGCCAAGTCGCCGCGGGTTTGGTCGGAGCCGGTGCTTCGGTCTCGATTCTGAATCTCTCGTCGAACGTCCATGCCAGACTCGGCGGAAGCGTGACGGCCGGGGGTGCCGTCAATGTCACCGCCAACGGCAAGCGCGTGGCAGACATGCTTTCCGTTGGAATTCAGGCGGGCTTCGTCGGACTCGGTGCCGCGGTCAGTGTTCTGAGCGACGGCTCAGTGCAAGGTGCCGAGGTGCTTAACAACGCTTCGATCGACAACGCCTCGTCGGTGCTTGTGAAAGCGACGAATACCCAGGATCTCCAGGCCAACACTTACACGGTGCAAGGTGGCGGGTTAGCGATCGGAGTGAACTTCACGCGCGTCAGCTCGGACGATGGCGACGCCAACACCCTCGACACCTATGCCACCATCGGAAGCGGTGCCGACATCGGCCAGAACCAACCGGTTGGTACGGCCACGATCGAAGCCAACTCGACGATCGACGCCTCCGCCAAAACCGTCGGCGTGGCGATCGGAGGCGCTGGGGCGGGCGGCTTCAACTTCACCACGATTGACGTGACCCCGCAGGTCAAGGCTTCGATCGGCAACAACGTGGAGATGGACTCGACAGGTCTCGTCGCGCTGCGCGCCACCGCGAATCATGATGCCGATGCGACCGTTCTCGCTTTCAGCGGTGCCGGCGGGCTCGGCTTCGGCGTCAGTGTTGCCACGGCAAATATCACGACCGCCGTGTCGGCCTCGATCGGCAACGGGTTCATCGCTTCGATCGGTGGACTGGAGCTGCTCGCCAGTCAGAACAGCGACACGACCAATCGCGGCGCGCATGCCTTCAGCACCGCGGCCGGTTTTGGCACCGTCAGCGGACAAGGATCAATTCCAACTGCGAATGCGAATGCCACCGCCTCGGCAACGATTGGAGCGGGTGGCAACATCAACGCGAATCTCGGCGACATCAGCGTGATCGCGTCGCTCTGGAATGTCGCTGATGTGAATGCAGCCGCCGTCTCGGTTGGCGTGCTCGGCTTTGGGGCCAGCATCGCCAATGCCAATGCGAACGGCGCGGCGACAGCGGATGTCGATGGAAAGATCACCGGCGGCAATAACGTCACGGTGAAATCCATCGGGCGGAACAAAGCGGAATCCGACATCGTCGCGGCTTCGGGCGGACTTCTCGCCGTGACCATTCCGATTGGGAATGCGGTCTCTTCACCAGCGCTGACCGCGCGGCTCGATGGCGGTGCTGTCGTCCAAGGGGCGGTCGTGGTCGACACGGATTCGCAGGGTGAGGCCAGTTCCGAAACCTTCGCTGTCACTGGCGGCTACGCCGGAATCGGCGCGATGACAACGATCGCGGTCGTTTCACCCGTGCTGACGTCGGCCATTGCCGGTGGCACGATCACCGCGAACAGCGTCACCGTGCGCAGCCGGCACAACGTCGGCACCACGAAGCAGGCCCAAGCGAAAACCAAGGCGGCGGGCTTCGCCGGTTTTGTGGGAGTGCAGGTGAACGATGCCACGGCCACCGCGAAGGCGGACCTCGACAGTTACATCGCAAGCGGCACCAAGCTGACCGCGCCGGGCGGAGTGACCATCAGCGCCGCGAGTCAGAACAATGCCATCGCACAAACCGACGGCCTCAATATCGGTCTGCTCGTCTCCGCAGGAAAGACCGACGCCACTGCTGACGCGAGCGGCACCGCGAGGGCGGGCATTCGCAATTCGGGCGTGCTGTCGGGAACGATCGGTTCGCTCAACATCGCCGCAAGCTCGCAGGACACCGCCAACGCGATCGTGTTCACCGCCGGTGCCGGCGCCGTCGCCGTGGCTGCCAACGATGCGGATGCCAAGAGCACGCCAACCATTCAAGCGTACCTCGGCGACTATGCCAACTTAAACGTGGCGAATGGCGTGAGCATCACGGCCGATTCGAATGGGTCGGCGAATGCGGAGGTCGATAGTGTCAGCATCGGACTGGCGTCGATTGGCACCAGCAATGCAACAGCCGATGTCAGCCCGACCTTGATGGCGACGATCGGCAACAACTCGGCGTTGACGGCCGGTGGTGATGTGACCATTCGGGCGCGGCAAAACTTTGTCAATGGGCCTTTGGACCTTGCGGCTCATTCGCGAGCGACCTCGCCGAGCGTCGGTGGATTCTCTGGAAACGGTGCCGTCACGACATCGACTGCGAATCCAAACGTGACCACGCAAGTTGGCGGCGGCTCGACGATCAGCGCGGGTGGCACGGTGTCGCTGGTTTCGCAATCGAGCAATCGGGCGTTCGCCAACAGCGACGCCATCTCGATTGGATTACTGGGAGCCTTGGGGGCGAGCATCTCCGAGGCGACGGCGAACGGTTCGACTCAGACTCACTTCAACGGCGAGATTACGCACGCCGGCAACGTCAGCTTTCTGGCTGATTCGCGAAACGTGGCGCTGTCAGACGCAGACGCTCCAGGAGGCGGACTGATTTCGGTGCAAGGAGCATCAGCCGAAGCCATCGCGAAGCCAGTCGTGCAAGTTGACACGGGCAACAATTCGTCGGTGACGACGAGCGGCCACATGAACGTCTTGTCGACAGCGACGGGCGAGGCTCAAGCGAACGCTCACGGGTTAAGCGTGGGGTTGGTCGCGCTGGGTGCGACGTTTGCCGATGCGATTGTCGCTCCGACCGTCAGTGCGTGGACCGGTGGCGGGACGCACGTGTCTGCCGGTGGCGACATCACGATCGACGCGACGAGTTCAGTGACCGGACCAGGAGCTCGCGCGGAAGCGGAGTCTCCGGCCGTTGGACTGGTGGGGATGGGACTGTCGCTGGCGAATGCGCGATCGGCGGCGAATGTCGATGCTCATCTGGGGAACAACACGGACGCCACGGCCGGTGGTCTACTGGCGGTGCGAGCCAACACGCACGACCGGTCGGATGCACACGGCGACGGTTTGACGATTGGCCTCGTTGCGGTCGGCGGAGTCGGATCAACGGCGATTGCCGGAAAGAACGCGAACGGAACCGCAACCTTCACTCAGGCGTTTGTCGGTGACGGCAGCGATTTGCGAGCGGGAGCAGTTCTCGTGGAGGCCAACGGGCTGCATGAGGCTCAGGGAATCGCCGAGACGGAAGGTGGCGGCTTCATCTCCGCGCATTCCGTGAAAGCGGACGTGCAAATCAGTCCCGATATTCGAGCCTTTCTGGGCAGCAACGTGACTGCCGAGACCGCGCACGATTTCACCGTGCGATCCCATTCGCGCACGGATGGCGATGCGGTGGCGAATGGCCTGACAGGCGGTGGTTTCGACATCGGCAGTTCAGAGTCGGATGTGTCGGTGCTGCCGAAGGTCACGAGCCATGTGGGAGCCAACACACAGATCACGGCGCATGGCCATTTCACGCTGGCAGCGAATCACGGAGTCGCGGGAGCGATGCCGGCGACGCCGGTCTTCGGCGATGGCGTTTCTTCGGCCTTCACTCACGCGGCGTCGGGAGCGTTCATCGGCGTCATCTTCTCGGACGCGACGGCGACCGTGAATCCCAACGTCAGCGCGACACTTCACGATTCGGCGTCCGCCAGCCAGGCGACGCGGATCATCGCGGACGGAAACATCGTCATCACTTCGACCGCCGGTGCCCAATCGACCGCGACCACGGATAACGGCTCGATTGGTTTCGTGGCAATCAAAGACGCCGTCGCGACCACCGTGTCGATGGGTCAGAGCACCGCTGTCGTCGGAAACTTTGCGGATTTGAACGCCGGCGGCAACTTCAACGTCACCGCGACGACGTCGCTGGGCGCACGTCCGACAGCCAGCGCCGTCGGTGGTGGTGTCATCGACGTCGCTCTCGCGACGGCTAATGCCTCGCTCTTGTACCAAACTAACACCCGTGTCGGGCAAAGCGCGCGGATCGCGGCGCACGACGATGTCCAAGTGCGCGCGTTGTCGAACGTGGACGCCGTGTCCCGAGCCATCGCCGATAGCCACGGTCTGGGAATCGCCGGTGATGCGACGGCTCCAACCGTTCTCGGTGCCCCGGATGTTCGCGCGTCAAACACCGTCGAGATTCAACAACTGGCTCACATCACCGGAAAGACGGTGTCCATCGTCGCCGAACTGCCAAGCCTGCGCCAAGAAGCCATTGCCACGGCAGATGGATCGGCGCTCATCGCGATCAACGCCGCCGAGTCTCGCGTCTCTTTTTACGACCCGACTGAGGTCCTTGTGAAATCCGGCGCGAAGATCACCGGCACCGATCGCATCGAAGTGGCCGCGCGATTGCCTCATTTGCTGACCAACTCCAGTGCCGAGGCCGATTCCTTCAGTCTGGGCGGTGAAACGAATGCGGATGCCTACAACGACACCTTCACGCAAGCGTTCGTGACTGCCGAGGCCGGGGCATTATTCACGACCCAGAACCTCATCGTAGAAACCACGATCGATTCCAGCGGCTACCTCAAACATGCCGACGCCGACGGCGGACTTCTGGATATTGGCGGCGACGACGAATACGGCAACTTCACCGGCGAGCGCAAAATCACGTTCAATGCCAATGCCGTGCTGTTGCATGCGGGACCGAGACTCGAAATCGCAGCGGATGGGTCGCCGACCGTCAACAGCGGCGTGATGTACGAGGATTTGGGAACCCAACTCAAAGTGAATAGTTGGGACAACTCCGGGCAATCGGCTCGATTCATCACGAGCACGCTGATTGGCAATTCGAATTTTGAATTTGCTCCCACGTTTGGCTTCGGCACAGTTATCAATCATTCCACGAAGGATCTGGTGCTTGGCACTCTCGGCACCGTCAGTTTGGTCAATCCGTCCGTGGACGTTGCGGCCGACAACGCCAGCGGCTTCAGCTTCACGGCGACGCGGAGTGGTGTGCAGCCCACGCTGCTGGAATTCGTCCAGGCCGGGTCGGGCGACATCATTGTGCAGGGCCTGATCGACAATCCGCTCGGCGAGTCGCGGTTCATCAACAACGGCGGCAACATCCTGTCGAGCGGCGCGGGACTCGTCCGTTCGAATTCACTCGAAGTCACCGCGCATGGCGGATCGGTCGGAGACCCCGGTGTCGGCAACTTGTTCAAAGCCCAATTGCTGCACAACCTGGATCAACCCGAAGGACTGCGAGCGAACGCGAAATTCGATGTGCGGATGAGCCTCACCGGCGAAATTATGCACCCCAGCGTGACCGACACAACGGTGCGAGGCGATTCGATCATCGCCGGGCGAAACATCGAACTCGTGCTTCTGCCGACCACACAGGCTTCCGAAGTTCCGCTCGTCGGCGTACCCTCTCAAGTCAATCGAACCGGCTTTGGCGCGACGACGATTGCCACGACCGCTGCCGGTCCTGAGAACCGCGGAGTTGGATCGACGGGCCGTTCAACGCGCGACACCGCCAACTATGCGTTCGGATTGCTTCAGGCAGGAAACAACATCGCGATCACGGGCGATTACGGCGCGACTACGATTCACGTCGAAGGAACAACGGACCTCACCGGTGCGGGCAAAGTCGATGCGACTACCAACGGAAACGTGACGCTGACCGAACGGAAGGGAGACTTGCGCGTCGGATTCATCACCTCGACCGCCGGCCTGGTGACGCTGACGGCTCAACATTCGATCGTCGATGCCACCAACGACGCGGCGAGCGACGTCACCTCGAACAGCGTCGTGCTGACGGCTCAGACCGGCGGCATCGGATCGTTCTTCGACAATCTGGAAATCGACACAGGCACCGCGACGGGCCTGCTGACCGCCACCGCGGCGCAGAGTATTTTCGTCACCGAAGTGGCCGGGAATCTGAAGGTCAATCAAGTCACTTCGACCAGCGGAGCCGTCTGGCTGACCGTTGCCGAATCGGCGGCGGCGGGCGAGGACTTGTTGGTGGGGTCTGGCAAGCAAGTGTTCGCCGGCAGCGGTGTGGTCGAGTTGCGCGCGGGCGACAACGTGACGGTCGCCGGCATTGTCACCGCTTCGAGCGCGATCTTTGTTCGCGGTGATTTCGGAAATGCTGATCCTGTCGGCTCGGTGATTTTTGTCACGCCGACCGGCCGGCTGATTGGTGCCTCGGCGGAAATCAACGGTGAGAACGACGCGGATGTCATCGCCATCACCAACGTGAGCTTGAGCACGGTCAACACGGTCTTCGCGCAGTCGGGGAATGACGCGGTGTTTCTCGGCAGCAAGGCCACGCCAGAAAGCGACACTCTGAAAAGCGACGCGGGCGGAACGCTCAATCAAATGCGTGCGGCGATCATCGTCAACGGCGGTTCGGGAACCGACACGCTCGTTGCCGATGATTCGGGCGACGGTCTGGCAAACACCGGCTCGCTGACCGGCACGACGCTCTTCGGCTTGGGACAAAGCGCCGGGGGCGCGTCATATCAAACGATTGAAAAACTGATCGTTTACATGGGCTTGGCGGGCGACACGTTCACGGTTTCCGGTGTTGCGTCCAACGTTGCGACCGAGGTCCACGGCAATCCGGGCGACGACCAGTTGTTCGTGACGGCGATGCAAATGGCCAGCGCCGAGCTGCTGGTGTTCGGCGATGCCGGCGCGGACTCGATGAACGGCAACTCGGGGACTCACTCCACTCGGTACGACGGCGGTTTGGGCAATGACATGATCACCGCCGGCGCTTCGCGGGATTCGATCTATGGCGGCAACGACAACGATGAACTGCATGGATTCGGTGGCAATGACCTCGTATTCGGCGATGCGGGAACCGACACACTGTTCGGCGACAACGGCCAGGACGAACTGCATGGTGGCGCGGACAACGATTCCATTGTCGGAGGCGACGACACCGACCAGGTATTCGGTGAAGCGGGCAACGACACGCTGAATGGTGGAGCGGGAACTGACGTGCTGTTCGGCGGCACGGAGAACGACGTCATTCATGGCGACGACGGGGCCGACGAGTTGCAGGGCGAGCAAGGCAACGATGTGCTGGCTGGTGACGCCGGGAACGATGTTCTGTTTGGCGGCGAGGATGATGATTCGATCGCCGGTGGCGATGGGAACGACGATGGATTTGGCGACGCCGGGAAAGACACGCTCAACGGTGGGACGGGAATCGATTTGTTGCAGGGAGGAACCGGTAACGATTTGCTGCAAGGGGACACGGAGAGCGACATCCTGTGGGGCGGCACGGCCACGTTTGGTCGTGCGTTCTTTGACCTTTCGAGTTTGGACCTCTTCACGGTGGCGACGGCCGCGCCGGATTCAGAACCGATGAGCCTCAACGGCTACGTCCTACCGCGGATCGTGCCGGTGATCGTCGCGGGGTTGTCGCTGGATGGCGACATCAACGACGGGAAAGACACGATTGATGGCGGCGCGAATATCGACTTCGTCTTCGGCGGCGGCGAAGCGGACTTAGTCGATGGCGGAAGCGATCAGGACTACGTCGATGGTGGCGCGGGGAACGATGAAGTGCATGGCGGTTCCGGCGACGACGTTGTGCGCGGCGGAGCCAATGACGATGTGTTGCGCGGCAACGCGGGGATCGATCAGCTCTATGGAGATTCGGGAGCCGACAATTTGTTCGCCGACGCGGGCGATGCGAGCGGCAGTCAAGTCGGGCAACGGCTCTGGGGCGGTCCGGGCATCGACTACTTGTGGGCCTACGCACCGAGTTTCGATGTGGCTGCCAACGCGATTGAAAAGGGTGATGAACTGCATGGCGGCGGCGGCGGCGATTGGCTGTACGGCAATCTGCGCCAGGACTTGTTCTTTGGCGAGACCGGTAACGATTCGATCTTTGGCGACTATCTGCGCGGGCCGGGCTACGCGACCAACGATAGCGCGGATTTGACCGGCGCGGCCGACTCGATGTTTGGCGGCAGCGGTGAGGACAAGTTGTACGGCGGCGGCGGCAACGATTTGATGTGGGGCGGCACCGATTCCGATTGGATCGAAGGCCAGAACGGTGACGACATTGAGTACGGTGGCAGCGGCATTGACCTGTTCGTGCTGGATGTGTCGCCCGATTACTCGGCTCCATCGTATGACGCCTTCGATGGGCATGGCGGCAACGAAATGCTCCGAGACAAAGCCGATGATAGTGCGACGGACATTCTGCTCGTCGAAGGAACGACGGCGAATGACACCATCACGTTGAAACAACGGCTCGCCGTCGCGACGGATTTGCAAGTGGATTATCAGGCCGGTCCCGGTGTGGTGCGAAATCTGTTTGCCACTTGGCGGATTGCTCCCGATAGCCTCAACCCGCATGGCCGTCCGCTGGTCGAACAATTCCGCATCTCGGGATTGGGCGGCAACGACAACATCTCCTTCGTGACGGGGACTGACGCACTCGACTTCACGTCTATCACCGATCGGACGGACGATTGGGTGGGCGTGATCGACGGCGGGCCGGGTAACGACACCATGCGCGGTACGAACAGCCGCGATCGGTTGGATGGCGGCTTCGGCAGCGACGTGATCTACGGATTCGCCGGCGACGATCAACTTTGGGGCGACGGCGGCACCGGACAGGGCAACCTCGGCGATCACGACATCCTCTACGGCGGACAAGGACATGACGACCTGTTGGGTGGCCAGGGCACGAACGCGCTGTTCGCGTGGTCGATTGATCCGCAGCCGGCGGGCGACACGCAATTCGGTGTGTTCGTCGATCAAGCGGGATTGTTCTACGACGACAACGGAGACTTCACCGGAGCGTTTGATGAGGCGGGCAATCCGATTCCCGATGGACTGATCGACGGCACGGCTTTGCCGGCGCGAACTCTGGAGGATACCGGACTCAATCGCGTGCTCGGCGGCACGGTGCAGGACTCATTGTATGGCGGCACCGGTCTCGATTTTCTGTACGGAAACGAGAACACGGACCCCAGCCGGGTCGATCGGCTTTACAACCGTCGTGGCGAACTCTTCACCGGAGCCGATGGCGGGCTCGCTGGCGATGAGTGGAAGGCGTATGCCAAGTCCACGGACAAAGTCTGGTACTACGGTGGCTCGAACAAGAACGATCAGATCAACGTCGACTTCGTCACCGAGCCGGGTGGTGTCTTCTCCGGACATCATCTCATCACGCGGCTGACCGAGAATAGCGGCAACTTCACGTTTGACGCCCAAGTGCAGCTCGATTTCGACGCCTTGGACAGCAACGGCAATCGCATCTGGAATCCCACGGACAACTATTTCGGCGTGGCTCTGACCGGTTCCGAGGCGGCTCCTGAAAATGGGCAACTGACCGGCGACGCCACCTTCGTGTTGCATCTCGACAACAACGCACCGGTGAGCGTGACCGTCACGCGGAATTCCACGCTGGCAAGTGCCGGAGCGGAGCAACCGATTCTGGCCAATTCCTCGCGGCGTGATTTGGTGGCGGACATCAACGCCGCGCTGAAGTTGGCAGGGCTTGACCAAAAGGTGTCCGCTCGGTTGGCGGAGAATGCGATCAGCCTCACGCGGATCGACGATCCGGCCAACGCGAATGCCAGTCAATTCTTCATCACGAATACGAACGAGGCCGCTCGTTCGGATCTGCACTTCGCGGATGACCAGGCGTCGGCCCTCGGCTTTGTGGGATCGCAAGGACTGACCAGCCTGCTGCCACCGGAAGGCGATTTCCTGGCGATCATCGTTGACGCGCTCGACGGCAACGATCGTGTCGTCGTCGGCCCGACCGTCACCAAGTCGGTGTGGGTCGACGCGGGCCGAGGAGACGACCGTGTCGAATACACTTCCGGCCGTCCGATCCTGACCGACCTCAGCGAGACCAAGCAAGGATTCCTGAATAACGATTCGCAAGCCAACGCCTTCAACTTGAATGTCGAAGTCGCCAATTTGCTGAACGGCAAGCAGCTCTTCAGCGGCCTGACCATCGACAGTCCCACCGATCAAGATTGGTACAAATTCCAACTGCCGCGCATCCCACAAGTGGGCGATTCATTGACGGTCACCAGCTTGTCCGCCGATGACCACATGACCCTTGAGCTGCGCAGTGGAAGCTCCGTGCTGGCGACGGCCGATGCCCGCGGTCGCATCAACTTAAATGGGTTGAGCCTGGCGGCGAACACGACTTACTACCTGCGTCTTCAGACAACGAGCATCCCGACGGTCTATCAGTTGGCGTTCGCAACTCCCGATTTCGCCGAAGGGGTTCTCAATAACAACGTCCAAAACCGAGCCTACAACCTGGAGAACATTGCCGGTTTGGGATCGGTCAACGAACTGGCGCTGCATGAAGGGGACGTCGATTGGTTCCAGTTCCAACTCGCGGAGACCGGGACCGCGGCGGAACACATCGACGTCTCGGTCCTGTCCGGCAACGTCGTAACGGTCGCGCTGGCCAATGCCGCTGGGCAAGTCCTCACGGCGCTCAGCACGGCTCTGACATCAACGATCCGCCTGCCGTTGAAAGACTTGGTCAAAAACACGCCGTACTTCGTGTCGGTCACCAGCGCCGGCCCTGTCGAGTATGAGTTGCTTCCCGCCGTCAGCACCGCGCCGGGCAACGGACAATTGCCGCTGATTTCGACGGTGTTCGACACCAATCTCTCCAGCACGCTCAAGATCTTGCGTCGCGACATCCTGATCGGCGGCGAAGGGAACGATGTACTCAAGGGTGGCTCGTGGGAAGATTGGATCTTCGGCGGTGCGGGGAATGACGTTCTCACCGGCGGCTTCGATCGGCAGGCTCAGGATTTGATGTTCGGCGGCACGGGGAATGACATCTTCCAACTGCTGCCCGACGACTTGCCCTTGTTGAAGACGACGGCGCGATCATTGACCGCCGGTGGACAGCAAACCTATCTGCCGACGTTCAGCGACCGCTTCGATGGTCAAGCCGGTGAAGACCAGGTGTTGTTCCTGGGTGGCGATCTGGACCTCAATGGGAAGCCGGTCCCGGACAACTTCGCCGTGCGCTACAACACGCTGCTGCACCGATATGAAGCCACGTCGCGAGTTTGGGACACAGCCGCTCAAGACTTCGTCGAGAACGCCAAGACCGGCGGTTTCCAACAGCAGTATGCGTACTTCACGGCGACGTCCGTCGAAAGCTACGTGATCGATACTCGCGCCGGGGACGATGAAGTCCATGCCGATCCGGAATACCTGATCGACGGCAGCGAATGGGGCATCGATCCTGAAGATCGGCCGCAGCGAGCGGAGCTGTCCAACCTCACGATCCGTGGCGGTGACGGGAACGATCGACTACTTAGCGGAGCGGAAGCGGACACGATCGACGGCGGCAATGGACAGGACATCATCCGAGGCGGCGGCGGCGACGACGTTTTGCTGGGCGACGCTGGATCCGACTGGATCGCCGGTGGACCAAGTGCCGTGCCGCCGGACCGCTATGAAATTGTCAGCGTGGCGGGACGAGGCGGCTTTAATGACAAGCCCGAATTGGCGGCACTGCTGCTGGAAGATTTTAGTCCGCTGATCGCAACGCCCGTGCAATCGGTGGCGGTGAAGTCGCTCAATTTCCACTACGGAGATTCCGGTGACTGGTACGTGCTGCCGACTCCTCCGGCCTTGAAGAAATACGGCAGCGAGCAATCGGCGCTGTTGATGGCGAACATGATCTCGCTGCAATTCGTGGAATCGCGAGCGACCGAAATTGCGGCCGCATTTCGCGGACCGAAGCTGTATCTCTACGCCGGTCAGGACACCGATTCGTCATCAACACTCGATCCCGTGCCGGTCGAGCAGTTTGTCGGGGTTCCCGATTACTACTTCGTTCATGCCGTGAATCTCAATACGCGGCAGTTGACTGGTTCGACCCCGATCGTCGAAGCGGATTTGTTCGCTTTGAAAACTCAAATAGCGATATTCACACTCAAAGTGGATGATGGCTTCGAGACGCAGGTCACGTTGTCACCGAAGCTGCGACCTGCCATCAGCGATTTGATCAGCGATCTGCAAACAGCGGTCAACGTGGCGGTCGGCTTGGACAATGGTCAGCCCAAAGTGCTGGTCAACACGGTGAGCGTGAACGATCAGCGGATTGGCTTCTGGCTGATTACCGCAAACGGCCAGAAGTTGGCGATCGGCATTCCGAACACTCCTCAGGGTGCTGCCGCCACGCAGTCGCTGCATTTGTCGGCACAGTCCTTCGATGTCTCGCCGACGACGGCCGGCAACAACCCAGCGCCCGAAGCGATGGGCGAGTACACGTTGACCTTCCAGATTTCTCAGCATCTTGGCGAGACGATCGACTTGCCGGCCTCCGCCGCTTCGGTCACTGTGACCGCGACGGATTCAGCCGAACGTCCGGTTGTGATCCCCGTGGGAGATTTGAATGGCGATGGCTTTGCCGATTTCGTCAGTTCGATTCGGGAACAAGGTTCCGCAACGCTGGCTCACGTTTCGTTTGGCCACGGGACGCTGACGCCGGCAAACTTGCAGCGGGTTGAGTTCACGTTGCAATTGCCTGCGCCGCTGACCAGCGGCGGCAGCACGCTGATGCCCGGCGACTTCAACGGCGACGGCATCGGTGACGTGGCGGTAGGCGTCAGCGGCACGGCGGACGCGGGCGTCTATATCGTGCTGGGACGTCACGAGATTTCGGGACTGATCAATGTCACGACGAACGCCGATGTGATCCTCACCAACGCAAGCTGGATCGACCAACCACTCAGCTTCGCGAACGCCGGCCGCATGACCGGCCCGACAGACACCGCCGATGACTTGGTCATCGGCGATCCTCAGCGGGACAATTACCACGGAGAGGTGCATATCCTGCAAGGACAGACGGCGTGGGGACAGACCGGAACAATTTATTCCGCCGACTTCAGCAATGTCACTGGAACGACCGCGGACCTGGATGGCTTCACGCTGAATAACTCGCCGCCGAACGCGACCTACGAAAGCGGCCTGTGGCATCTCTCCGAAGGACGCAGTTCCAACGGCATTGGTTACACGGTGACGCAACCCGCGTACTCAACCACGGACGACAATCACAGCTCGATTGTCTCACCGGGCAACAAGATTCTGGATGGCTTTGACGACAACTTCGTGCAAGTCACGTTGCCGTTCGCATTCCAGTTCTATGGCCAGAGCCACACGACGGCCTTCGTCAGTTCGAACGGCCTGTTGACGTTCGTCAGTGGCACAACGGCCTATTCTAACACGGCCTTGACCACCGGCCTGGCCCCGGCGGCGATTGCTCCGCTGTGGGACGATTGGCGAACCGACCTGGACGAGTTGGATGCGGTTTACGCGGCAACGATCGACGATCCTCAGCATCCCGGCTCGTCTCTGTACGTGATTCGTTGGCACTTGGTGCAGCACTTTGCTGGTACCGGAAATCCTGTCGAACAAACCGCTGACGTCACCTTCGAGACCGTGCTGTCGCAGTTCAATCAGTCCATCCGGTTCAATTACGTGGACCTGCAGACTGGCGACGTCAATGTCGACAACGGCCAGTCGGCCACGATCGGCATCAAGGCGTCCGGTCTGGAAGGGACCAGTTTTGAACAAGTGAAACTCAACACCGGCGCGGCCGGCTATGGCGTTTTGATTGGTTCCATGCGTTCGGTGTTGTTCTCGAATCCGGCACTCCGTCCGGAGACATCGCACTCGTCGCCCAACAGTTTGTACTACGGCCAGGAGGAATCGCCGTTCGGCGGCGGAAACTATTCAACGGTGAAGGCCAATCGTGGCACGGCCACGTCTCCCGTGATCGATCTGACCAACGTGCCGGCCGATGTCGATCTGGAATTGTCCTTCAAATACTTGCTGCAGACGGAAGGAAATCTGAATGCCTTTGATCGAGCGCAGGTGCTGATCTCGCAAGATGGCGGCGGCTTTTCGCCGATCAATGTCGGAGCGCACATCAACTTCTCGCCGTCGGCGGCGGTAAAGGACGGATTCGGTGGTGTCGACGGACTGGCCGGCGCATTCCACATGGCGATCAGTCCCGATGGCACGTCGATGTATGTCACCGGAAATGCGGACAACGGACTGGCGGTCTTCACCCGCAATCCGACGACGGGCGCGTTGACGTTTCAATCTGTTTTCAAGGATGGCGTTGGCGGTGTGGATGGATTGGCCCAAGCGTTTAACGTGGCGGTAAGCTCAGACGGGAAGTCGGTCTATGCCACCGGATACAACGACAACGCACTGGCGATCTTCTCACGCAACACCACGACCGGTGCGTTGACGTTCCAAACGGTCCTGAAGGATGGCGTCGGTGGCATCGACGGCTTGGCGGGAGCTGAAGGGATCGCGTTGAGCCCTGATGGAACCTCGGTGTATGTGACGGGAGCCAATGAAAGCGCGGTGGCCGTGTTTGCTCGTAATACGACGACGGGGCTGCTGACGTTGCAATCGGTGATCCGCGACGGCGTCAATGGCGTCGACGGTCTGGCGGCTGACAACGAAATCGCCATCAGCCCTGACGGCCGCTCGATCTATGTCACTGGCTTTAGCGACAACGCCGTGGCGGTGTTTGCACGTGACACAATGACGGGTGCGCTGACCTTCCAGTCTGTGTTCAAGGACGGTGTGGGTGGTGTGGATGGTTTAGCGGGAACGTTGGGGATCGCGGTGAGTGCCGATGGACGCTCGGTTTACGCGGCAGGCCGTTCGGACAATGGAGTGGCGGTATTTGCTCGCGACACAATGAGCGGCGCACTGACCTTCCAAACGGTGTTCAAGGATGGTGTGAACGGCGTCGATGGGTTGAGCGGAGCTTACGATCTGACCGTGAGTCCGGATGGACGATCAGTCTATGTGGCAGGCTCATTCGAGAGCGCCCTGGCGGTATTTGATCGCGATCTGACGACGGGCGCGTTGACGTATCAAACGGCTTTGAAGGACGGAGTCGGGGGAGTCAATGAACTGTCGGCGGCCGTCGGTGTGACGGTGAGTCCCGACGGCAGATCGGTCTATGTCAGCGGGTACTCCGATAACGCCGTCCAAAGTTTTTCACGAGAGGTCGTCATTGAATCCACGCTGCGCGATCAGAGCACATGGCTCAACAAGACGGTGTCACTGAACGCGTACCGCGGTTCTCAAATTCAAGTGCAGTTCGCCTTCGACACGACCGACGACGTCAACAATGATTTCGAAGGTTTGTATGTCGATGACCTCGTTGTGAAATCAAAGCCGCTGAACGTGTCGCTGTCTTCGACAATAACATTCACCGACCCTGGAATTCCTGCCCGTTTGGGATTGAGCGTGGCGGGAGCCGATCTCAATGGCGACGGATTCAGCGATCTCGTGGTCACCAGGGATGACTTTGATATTGGCAGTGTGTCGGTGGTGAATGGTGCCGCCGCGCTGACCGGTGGCACGATCGGCGCGCGGGCCAGTCTCGTGCTGCCTTCTGACACGTTGAATAACTCTCAACTGCTCGCCGTCGGTGATCTGGATGGCGACGGTCGATCTGATGTGGTGTTGACTTCGGAGTCCAAGACGTATGTGCTCTTTGGCGGTCTGGCCGGCCCAACGCTGTTCAATCAGTTGTCCTTCAGCAGCCCCGGCCCCTGGGTCGCGCTAGGTGATATCAACGGAGATGGGGCCGCGGACATTGGCCGGGTCGTTCCGGAAGTGACGCACCGACTGGCCGAGGATGGCAGCTCATGGCAGCATGTCGTCGGACAGGTGTTTCTCGGTGGTCTCGAATCACGGCAGGCAACGTGGCTGGATGTGCCGGACATCGTCGTTGAGACGGGGCTGCCGTTCTACTCGGCCATGCTACCCGCACAGCCGCTGTTCTTTGGTGGCGTGGGAAACGTCAACGGCGATCAACTCGCCGGCAAGCCGGTGGCGGACTTCGCCATCGCCGATGCGCTCGGTGGTCAGCAGACGCATGTCTTCACCGGACGGGCCTTGCAGAACAATCCGATCACGCTGCCGGTAGCCTCGACCGTCAATCGTTACTTATTCACGCTGGCCGCTCCTTTGGGGGAGTCCACGACGTCTGTTCGCACGGGAGTCGCTTTGAACGACGGAGCGGCCACGCACTCGCTGACTCAGGCAGTGGGCGTGGAAGGCTCGATCACAAACGACAAAATTTCGACAGGGCGGAACATCGGCGATTTCAATGGCGACCGCATTCCCGACATGCTGATCGCCGGCACAACGCGCAGCTATGTGCTGTTTGGCCCGGTCGATTTCGACAGCGTCGAGAATATCGCCGACCGCGCGGATGTCATCGTCTGGCAACAGGACGGCACGGACGAGTTCGGACAATTTCACACGGGGCTAGGCAATCTGGCCGACGGTCAGGGCGACATTGATGGCGACGGTCGCAGCGATCTGGTGTTTGCGAGCGTGACCACGCTGTCGAACTCCGGCGCGATTCGGCTGAATGTGATTTACGGAGCGGCAGTCTTCCCGCGGCATCTGGATCTCAGCTCGGTCGGCACGAACTTCTTTAGCCTTCCGAGCGAGTCGTACAAAGTTCCCGTGCAATCGGATGCAAAAGCTCTGATCTTGAATTGGAACGGGGATGCGTTCGCGGACATTCTGGTCCAGGGACGGCATGACCGACTGACCGGCGGCACGGTGGCGTTCGCCAATTTGTACGCGGGGACCAGCGCGCACGGTGGGTCACTGGCCGGCAACGCACTGAGTAGCAATCGCAGATTGGGAATCTTCGAGGATGTCAGCAGCACTTCCGAGTTTGTCACGCGGCATGACCTGGATGACATCAATGGAGATGGATTGGATGACTTGGCGTTCTCGAATGGCACGAAGGGTGTCTACGTGTTGTTGGCCCCCACGCCGTCCGCAAGCACGATTACGAAATCTCTGACCGACACATCCAACGTTCGTCTGGCCGTCGGTCGCAATGTCTCGGACGTCACCCCGTTGGGCGATCTCAACCGTGATGGCTATGCCGACTTCGCTGTCAGCGAAAGTGGGACGAGCACCGGCGCATCGGGATTCGACGTGCAGGTCTATTACGGTGGAACGTCGATCGCCACGACGCCGCAGTTCACGTTGAAAGGCTCGGCGGCGGATTCGGGGTTGGCGGTCGTGTTGTCGCCTGTGGCGGGAGATTTCAATGGCGACGGGCTGTTCGACTTGGCCATTCTGGAATCGACGGGGCAAGTGGTGATTGGTTCGCCGAACGATACGGTCTCGCGTCTGATTCCTTCTGCGGGCGCGTTGACTCAGCTCAATTCGATCAAGCAGATCAAGCCGATCACCGGCACGGTGCATGTCTTCTGGAATGCGGCACATCTTTCCGAAAACGTGGCTTTGTCGTTGGCCAATACGCGCCTTTCAGGCGGCGGGATCGACGGTGTGATTGATTCCGTAATGGTCAATCCGTCGCTCGACTGGAATCGGGATCGAGTCGACGACTTGGTGCTCGGTGCTGCGCTGGTCGACACGTTCCGCAATGGCGTGAAGCAACGCGCCGGCCGCGTGTATGTCATTGAGGGCAAGCAGGACAACTTGCTGCCGTCGGGATTGCAGCCGGACATCCTCACCAATCGCACAATCACCGGAAGCGGCGAGTACGTCGTCGATCGCGCCACGGGACGGCCCTTCGTTTTCCAAGACGAAGACAACGACGACAACGGAATGTTGGATACCGACTTCTATACGCTGGCGATGGGACAGAACGAGCGGTGGTATCGCTTCACCACATTGGGCGATGGCCTGCCCGGCAATTACTTGTCGGTCGGACCGGAAGCGCCGGCACCGATTCGACTCGCGGCCCAGACGAATGGCGTCCTCTCACCATCGGGTGCCACATTTGATGTCAGCCAAGTCAACGACAGCCAGGTGATCGTCGGTGGAAGCACTCCGGGGACCGAAGTCACTGTCGGCGTCTTGGAGTACGACCTCGCCAGTCTGCTTCCTTATCTCAATCGAACTGACGACCTCTCGTCGGTGCTGACCGTGGACTACAGCTCGAACGTGACCGGCTTCCCGGTGGCCTTCGATTCCCAGAATTACACGACGGGGGCGATCGCGGTGACTTCCGGAGTCGTCACGCTGGG
The DNA here is from genome assembly GCA_005798445.1 of Planctomyces sp. Classification (GTDB taxonomy): domain Bacteria; phylum Planctomycetota; class Planctomycetia; order Planctomycetales; family Planctomycetaceae; genus SXKJ01. The sequence continues at coordinate 53,168 of SYJG01000071.1, read as the reverse complement.
TTCCGGAACTTGGCCGGACTGGGCGACGCGCGGGACTCTGAACATCAATGGCCGTGGCTATTCCATTGCAAGCCGGGACTCGAATACGCAGCTCACGCTGGTCGACAGCAGTGTGACTTTCGCTGGCGGAACAACGTTTACGCTCGTCCGTCCGTCAAACCTTCCCGCGAGTCTCGCGGCGGGTTACTCCGCGACAGCGGTCGTTGGTCCAGAGCTCTTCTACCGCGCGCAGTTATCTGACATGTCCCCCACGACTTTGTGGCGCACCGACGGCACGGTTGTCGGAACCCGAGAAGTGAAATCCGGCATCACTTCATACACCGATCCGACGAATCTGACCGCGGTCGCGAACAGTCTGTTCTTCGTCTCCGGCGGCAGCCTGTTGGAATACGTGACGACGTCCGATTCTGTGCGTACCGTGAGCGCGGTCTCCGGCACGGTCGCCTTACGAGAAGCGGGCGGACGGTTGTTCTTCACGTCGGCTAATAAACTCATGTCGGTGCTTCCGACAACTGGCGGCACAGCGCCCAGCGCTCAGGAAGTTCGTGGACCCGGCAGTGTGTCGTTCACAAACGTCAGCTCGCTAACCAGCGTGCTGTTGAAGCCGGTTGCCGCCAATCCGGCCGTGGCATCGATCGCCTTCATTTCGACGGACATCGGAGTCGCCGGCAACGCGGTCTGGGCACTGCCGGTCGCGACAACGCTCGCGACCACCAGCCAGCGGTTGATTTCCGGAGTCGCCGGGAACACGCTGGGTAATTTGACCGAGAGCGCGTTGGCAGGTGGCAGCCTCTATTTCACCAACGGCAGCGAACTACGGTTGTCGAACGGTGCCACGACGTCGCTTGTCAAAAATCTCGGTGCCGCGCTCGATCAACTGACCGACGTGAACGGGACGCTGTTCTTCCGATCGAACAACGTCCTTCATGTGAGCGACGGGACGACCGCCGGAACGGTCGAGCTCAAAACTGCGGAGGACGCCAGTGTTGTCAGCCCCGATCAACTGACCCGATTTGGCAACAAGCTCGTCTTTGTCGCGGGCACGGTCGTCGATCGCGAGCTGTGGGTGTTTGATCTAACGACACCCAGTGTGAAGCCGGCACAATTGATCAATCTCAATCGGTTGCGCAGCGGGATCATCGGCTCCGATCCGCAGAGCCTCGTGGTGGCCGGCAATCAACTGTATTTCATCGCGACCGACGGCCATGCGGGCCGCGAATTGTGGACCAGCGACGGCAGTGCCGATGGCACACACATTGTCTCGGACCTCACAGCGGGTTCGACGGATTCGATCTTGAGCGGTCTCACGGCGGTCAACGGATCGTTATTTGTCGCGTCGTCAGTGACGGCAAACAACCGGACGGTCACCGACTTATTGACCACAATTGGCAGCGACCTGCAAACGGTCAAGAGTCAATTGGGCGGCACGCTGACGGTCACGGCCTTGTCCAGCGAGGCGGACTTGCTCATCAGCGCGGCCGATGGCTTGTCCATCGGCACCGTAACGAGCGTTGCGCTCTCGGCACGATCGGGCGTCGTCACGATCACGTTGTCAGCAGCGGTGCGCGACGCATTGAACCGAGGGCACACCCGACTGACGCTGCGGCTTGCGTTGCCGTCTGCACCGGGCGTGAGTCTGAGCGTGCGGCCGTCGCGCGCCGGTGCCGCCACGTTGCTAGGTGTTCCCAAGCCAGGGGCCGGCGACACGGCTCTCACGGTCACGCCGTCAGGTTCCGGAGTTCTGGTCGATGTCTATGACGCCAACGGCGGATTGCGTGCGCTGTCACATTCGATCGTGGACCTGCGGCACTTCGATGCGGGAACGTATTTCGTTCGAGTGCATACTCCTCAATCCGATACTCCAAATCCTTCCGCTCTCCCATTCGCGCTGACATTTGCGGCTCCGTTCGCCGGACAGACTCGGCCGATCTACGAAGAGCCCGATCACGACGAACTGCGTGGCGGCGATGGCAACGATTTTCTCCAAGGCAACAGCGATCTCGACCGTCTGTTCGGTGAAGAGGGGAAAGACACCTTCCGCGCTGATCCGTTTGAGGTTCGCGATCAAAGTGCGGGACAGGGCGAAAGCTCCACGCTGCTGACGCCGCCGACGGGCGAGCAAGGCCCATCACTCAAGCGGACGCTCGATCCGGTCGTCACGTTCGCTGATCCCAGCGTGCGGCTGGTCGTCGCGCAAACGCTCGGCCGGACGTTCACGAAACGATTCGACGGCAGTCTGCAAATCGCGCAGCCCATTGTGACCAGCGAACTGGCGGAGATGACTCGGCTGGATTTGAGCACTCGTGGCGTAACCAGCCTGTCTGGTCTGGAAGACGCAATCAATCTGCATGAGCTGAATCTCAACAACAACCACGTCGTTGATCTGAAGCCGATTGAGAAGGGACGCAAACTTTCCGGAGACAACGTGGGGGCGGCGTCGGGCGCGGCCGAACTGCGAACGCTGAGCTTCGACAACAACAGCATCCGCAGTTTGGCTCCGCTATTGTTGCTGCACCACTTGCAAGCGATCAGCGCCGACTTCAACCCGGTCACGGATGTCACGCCATTGGCGGAACTCACCGATTTGCAATTCCTGAGCATCGATCAGCCACCGTTCGAACTGTTCGACACAACGTTTAGTGGGGACGGTAAGCTCGTCGTACCGATCGGATCTTTCGAAGACTACGGCAACAGCATTGCGATCCAGCCGGATGGCAAGATCGTGCTGGCTGGGTATTCCTACAACATCAGCACTTCGTCCGATGATTTCGCGGCTGTGCGTCTGAATGCTGACGGGAGTCTCGATACCAGCTTCGGGAACGCTGGCAAACTGGTCATTCCGGTGGGAGCCGGTTCCGCAACGGACATTGCGAATAGCGTTGTGATCCAACCCGACGGAAAGATTGTACTCGCCGGTTACACCAATAGCGGCGGCTTCGGCGACTTTGCGATTGTTCGACTCCAATCCAACGGCAGCCTCGATACCAGCTTTGACGGTGATGGAAAACTGATCGTCTCGATCAGCAGTGGTGTGAAAGCGGAAGCCGTTCAAAGTGTCTTGGTCCAGCCCGACGGAAAGTTGGTTCTGGCCGGCAGCTCGTACAACGGAACGAACGACGACATTGCCGTCGTCCGATTGAATGTGGATGGAAGCCTCGACAACAGCTTCGACAACGACGGCAAGCGAATCGTCACCATTGGGTCAAATAGTTCCGACCGCGCCAACAGCGTCGTCCGGCAACCGGATGGCAAGCTGGTTGTCGCGGGCTCGTCGGACAACGACTTCGCGACCGCTCGACTGAATTCCGATGGCAGTCTCGACACGAGTTTCGGTATCGGCGGGACGCTTGGTATTCCAATCGGGAACAGCTTGGACTTGGCCTACAGTCTGGCGCTGCAGCAGGATGGGAAACTGGTCTTGGCTGGTTCGTCGAACAACGGCCTGAAAGATGACTTCGCCGTGGTCCGATTGAATGGAGATGGGACTCTCGACACGAGCTTCAGCGGCAATGGCAAGTTGACATTGGGTGTCCGGATGCAGTCCGACATCGCCTACAGTGTCGTGGTGCAACCCGACGGCAAGCTGGTACTGGGGGGAACGTCGTACAACGAAGGCTTCGACAGCGGAGACGTCGCGATTGTGCGGCTCAATTCCGATGGCAGCCTTGATTCCAAGTTCGACGGCGATGGGAAGCTCGTTGTTTCCGTCGCCAATAACTCCGAGGAAGCCCGAAGCAGTGTGGCGCTTCAATCGGATGGGAAATATGTGCTGGTCGGCAACTCGTTCACTCTCAGTGGCAATGCCGACTTCGCGGTGACTCGGCTGAATGCCGGAGGCGGGTTGGAGTCCATTGCGGGGCTGCGCCCATTGACCCAATTGGAAGTGCTGAGCCTGGCGAACAATCATGTCGGCGATATCTCGCCAGTCGCCGGAATGAGCAAACTCGAGCAGTTGAATCTCGACAACAACCATGTCGGCGACATTCAAACGCTGACGAACGTGCGGTTGATCGACAACGGAGACGCGGGCTATTCGGAGTCGGGGACTGGCTGGCTCGGCGACACGAACATGGTTGCGTTCGATGGCGACTATCGCCTGCACGCGCCTGGCACGAGCACGGACACAATTTCGTGGACGTTCTCCGGTTTGCTGGCGGGAATCTATGACGTGGAGATGACTTGGCCGCAGCATGATTCTCGCTCGGCGGCGGCGATCTTGGATGTCTCTCCAACGCCGGTCGGCGCGACGTCGCCGATTTCACTGGATCAGCGGTTCGCTCCCGTCGGAACCATGTTTGATGGCAAGTCCTGGCAGAATCTGAGGACGATCGTGACGACGTCGATCAACAATGGAACGATCACGGTGACACTGCACGTCTCCAGCGATGGGACGGTCGCGGCCGATGCGGTGCGGTTGGTAAGAAGAGACGCACCTCCGTTCCCGAATCTGGTCGCGGTCGATCTGACAGGCAACCCGTTGAACAACGCGGCGCACGAAGTATTCCTCAGCCGCGATGTGAACGGCGTTGGTCGCCTGATCAACAATCCGATAACCGCTGTGGCCTTTGACACCAGTTCCGACCGGCCAACGTTTGGGAGCCAGCTTGCCACACAGACGACCACAGCCAATCAGCCGCTGGTGGTGAATCTCACCGATCGTCCGACTGACCCATCAGGACATCTCGCGCAGTTGGACTTCACCACAGACATTGCCAGTGTCAATAACGCCGCGAAGTTTGATGTGCTCGCGTCATCAGACACGCTGACCTTGGAAGCCTGGACTCGGATCGACGCTTGGAGTTCGGATGACTTCCCGGTGTTTGAAAAGTGGAATTTCGCCACTCATCTGGGTTGGGCTGTCCGCATCAACAAGACAACGGGGTTGGAATTCTTCAACGAGGCGGTTTTCGGAAGTAAGACCATTGTTTCCAGTGGATATGTTCCAGCGCTGGGCGAGTGGCATCACATCGCGGTGAGCTATAGCCGCTCGGCAAATCAGCTTCAGTTTGTCGTGGATGGGAAAGCGGTGCTTTCGACCGCGTTCAACCAAGACATCGCGAGCACATCGGGTACGAATCTGTACCTGGGTTACGGCTTTGGGCCCGGGGCGAGCGATAAGTTTGCAATCGGAGCGCTGGATGAACTGCGAGTCTGGAGCAGTGCCCGAACTCCGCAGCAAATCGCAGACAATCGTTCGCGCCGTTTGACCGGAGCGGAAGGCAATCTCATCGGTTATTGGCCCATTGATGAAGTGAGCGCCGCTGGCTTGTCGGATCTCACGGCCAGCCCCGTGCCGATCACGTTTAACAACGGAGCGGGTCTTTCTCCCGTTTTGACCAGCGAGAATCTCCCGGTCTTGTCGATCTCGACCTACACCTCGGCGTTGACGGCGACCAGCGATCATGAAGCGGTCAACGTTTCGACGCAGGCGTTGAACTTCACCGACCAAGTCGTCGTGCTGCCGCCGGCGGTGGCTCATCTGGCTCAGAATCTGACGACGGAATTTTGGCTGAAATCTGAATCCAGGCCGGACGAGCAGGTCGTCGTATCAATGACCAACGAGGATAGCCCCAACGAATTTGTGATTAGCGTACTAGGAACAGAAGTTGTCATTGATGACCACGGCAATGACGTGGTGCTCTTCGCCAACAAAAATTTGACCGACAGCAATTGGCATCATGTCGCCGTGGTCCGTGGCGCGGAGGACGGCATCCGTCTGTATGTGGATGGAGTCCTGGCCTCTAGCGCGGTCAGCCCAAACAGCCCGCTGTCCGTCACCGGACTTGCGATCGGACAAGATCAGGACTTTCCGGGGGGAGACTACTTCAGCGGCGAAGCATTGTACGGTCAGCTTGATGAGTTGCGGTTCTGGAACCGCGCTCTTTCCGCGACGGAGATTCAGTCAAATTGGCAACGTCGATTGAGTGGAACGGAATCGGGATTGGTGGCTTACTACACGTTCGATGCTCCGAACGGCACCGTCGTGACCGATCTGACCGGACATTACCACGGCACGTTGGGCGACCCCGTGGGTGGCGGGGAAGATTCTCGACCCGCGGCGCAGTACACACCGGACACGCCGTTGATCGTCAGCGAGGCCGGCTTGTTGACGCGGATTCAAGGCCAGCAGTTGACGGTGACACCCATCGGTGGCTTCACGGGCACAGCGCGCGTGATGGTAACGGCGCACGACGACCTCAGTCCGTTCGCTCCGCCGTTCGGCCGCACGGCGACGCAGACATTTCATGTCGCCGTGGGGACCGATGTCCTCACCGGGCGAGTGGTGATGGACTTGGATGGTGATGCTCTGGTCGAAAGCACTGAACCGGGCATCGAAGGGCGCTACGTGTTCGACGATTTGAATGGCGACGGAGTCCGCAATGGCATTGAGCCAGCTTCGATGACAGATGCCGTCGGCTACTACGACTTCACCGCTGCTGCTCAAGTCAGCAGTTTTGCGTCAGGTTTTGGCGTGACGGCGTTGCACCTGCATCTCACAACCGATTTCGGCTCGACGGACGAATCGGCCTTCGGCGTCGCCGTTCAAACGAATGGCAGGATCGTCATCGCGGGTGCCACGGGGATTGGCGGCAGCGACGGATTCGCGATCGCGAGATACGACGCCACCACGACGCTCGATCCGACATTCGACAGCGACGGGAAAGTCACGACGACTTTCGCAACCAGTTCCGCGGAAGCTCATCCGATCCGGGATCTCAACACGGTGCCGAACACGGCCGACTCGTCGCCGGTTTCGTTCGTTCAAGTGGGAGCCATCTCCTATTTCGTGGCCACCTCGTCGGCCTCTGGTAGGGAACTATGGAAGACCGATGGCACAGTCGGTGGCAACGTCCTGGTGAAAGATATCTTCCCAGGACCGGGCAATTCATCACCGTCCAGTCTGACCAACGTCAACGGCACGCTGTTCTTCCGGGCGACTGACGGGGTCAATGGGGACGAATTGTGGAAGAGCGATGGCACGGCGGCGGGAACTGTCCTCGTCAAAGACATCTTCCCGGGAGCGGAAAGTTCTTTTCTGAATAAATTGACCAACGTGAATGGCCTGTTGTTCTTCATCGCCAATGAACCGACCAATGGCATGGAGTTGTGGAAGAGCGACGGCACGCTCAGCGGAACCGTTCTGGTCAAGAACATCAATCCGGCTGTCTATTCCGGGTATGGTGGATCGTTTGCGTATGGCTCGAATCCCAACAATCTGACCGACGTCAACGGCACGTTGTTCTTCACGGCCACGGACGGCACGAAGGGGTACGAGTTGTGGAAGAGCAACGGCTTGGCTGGGGATACAGTGATCGTGAGGGATATTCGCAGCGGGATTCCCGGCTCATATCCCGGCAATCTGACCAACGTCAACGGAGTGCTCTTTTTCACCGCAAATGATGGAGCTAAAGGGGTCGAATTGTGGAAGTCGAACGGCCAGGACGCGGGAACCGTGCTCGTCAATGACATCTTCCCTAATGCGCCCAATTCGAATCCCCTCTATCTGACCAACGTCAATGGCACGCTGTTCTTCAGCGCCAACGATGGCAGCAACGGCATCGAACTGTGGAAAAGCGACGGCACGACGACCAGTCTCGTCAAGAACATCAGCGGAGGCGCGGCCAGTTCTTTCCCCAGCAGTTTGACGAATGTCAATGGCACGCTGTTCTTTAGCGCCTTCGAATTGGCCAATGGCGCAGAACTATGGAAGAGTGACGGCTCTCTGAGTGGCACCGTGCTCGTCAAGAACATCAACCAAGCCTCTTACTCTTCGTATTACGGCTCGTATGGATTTGGCTCGCAACCGAGCAATCTGACGAATATCAACGGCACGCTGTTCTTCACGGCGAACGACGGAACCAACGGCGTCGAATTGTGGAAAAGCGACGGAATCCCCAACGGCGCGGGCACTGCTCTGGTCAAGAACATCAACACGGCCGAGGCAAGCGGCTCGTCGCCGAACAATCTGGCGAATTTCAACGGCACGCTGCTCTTCCAAGCGAATGACGGCACGAACGGTCCCGAACTGTGGAAGAGCGACGGCACGACTGCCAACACGCTGCTTCTCAAGGACATCAACGCGGGAACCAACAGCGCGTCGCCGAGCAATCCGGTCAACGTCAACGGCACGCTGTTCTTCGCGGCCAACGACGGCACGGGCGATGTCGAATTGTGGAAGAGCGACGGCACGGCTGCGGGAACTGTTCGCGTGAAGGATATACGCGCGGGGGGGAGTTCGTCACCGAGCAACCTGACCAACATCAACGGCACGCTGTTCTTTGCGGCCGACAACGGGACCAATGGTGTCGAGCTGTGGAAGAGCGATGGGACGCAAAACGGCACCATCCTCGTCAAGAATATCTTTTTAGACTTTTACATTGGTGGGCCGTTTAGTTCGTCACCGAACAACCTGACCAACATCAACGGAACGCTGTTCTTCACGGCCAATCACGGGCTCTACGGCACTGAGTTGTGGAAGAGCGATGGGACGCTCGGCGGCACCGTGCTCGTCAAGAACATCAATTCGACATTCGGTGCCAGTTCGTCGCCCAGCAATCTGACAAACGTCAATGGATCGCTGCTCTTCACGGCCAACGATGGCACGAATGGCATCGAGTTATGGAAGAGCGATGGCACGCTCGGCGGCACCGTGCTCGTCAAGGACATTCGTCCGGGAATTGGATACTCCGGACCACTTGGATCGAACCCCAGCCGACTGACCAACGTCAACGGCACACTGTTCTTTTCGGCAACAGACTCAACCGGCGACACCGAGCTGTGGAAGAGCGACGGCACGCTCAATGGCACCGTGCTCGTCAAGAATATTCGTCCGGGGAGTAGCTACTACGGCGGCCAACTGAGTTCCGTTCCCAACAAGCTGACCAACGTCAATGGGACACTGTTCTTCACGGCAACGGATTCGGCGGGCGACAACGAGTTGTGGAAAAGCGATGGCACGCTCAATGGCACCGTGCCGGTGAAAGACATCCGAGTGGTCGGCAGTTCCGCGCCAGACAATTTGACAAACCTGAATGGAACACTGTTCTTCACGGCGAATGACGGCACGAATGGCGTCGAGTTGTGGAAGAGCGACGGGACGCTTGGCGGCACTTCGCTTGTCAAGGATATCGACACAGTGCTCGGCAACAGTTCGTCGCCGAGCAACCTGATCAACATCAACGGAACTCTTTACTTCGCCGCGAACAACGGGGCGAACGGCATTGAACTGTGGAAGAGCAACGGAACGCCGGACGGCACCGTTCTCGTTCAGGATTTCAATATCGGTGCCGGCAGTTCGTCGTCCAGCAACCTGGTCAACGTCAACGGCTCGCTGTTCTTCACGGCAAAATCAGAATCGTTCGGAACCGAACTGCACGTCTTGCCGGGAGCTTCGACCAATCCGAGATTCAAGCTGGGTGGTGTGGTCATTCAGAGCGATGGCAAGAGCGTGGTTGCGGGTCGCAGTTGGAATGGCGTGAACTACGACTTCGCACTCGCCCGGTACGGTATCGACGGCCAACTCGATACGTCCTTTGGTTCGGGTGGAAAGGTGACGACTCCGTTTGGTAGCTCCGACGATTTTGCCGCAAGCCTGGCGCTCCAAACGGACGGGAAGCTGGTCGTCGCCGGGAGCACTTGGAATGGAACGAACTACGACTTCGCATTGGCTCGATTCAACACGAACGGAACGCTCGACACGGCCTTCGACACGGATGGCAAAGTGACGAACACCTTCAGTTCGACCAACGATTACATCACGAGCGTGGCCATTCAAACGGATGGCAAGATCGTCGTCGCCGGGTTCAGTGAATTGAACGGCACGGACGACTTCGCCGTCGCGCGATTCACCATGACAGGTGCCTTGGACATCACCTTCGATTTGGATGGAAAACTGACGACCGCGTTTGGCTCGTCGCGCGACATTGCGGAAGAAGTGCTGCTTCAAACCGATGGCAGACTCATCGTGCTGGGATCGAGTTGGAATGGAACGAATTACGATTTCGCGATCGCCCGTTATTTGCCCACCGGCGTACTGGACACGACGCTCGATGGCGACGGCAAACAGACGACGGCCTTTGGGACCGGGGACGATTTCGCGTCGAGCGGCGTCTTGCGGAGCGATGGCAAGCTGATTGTTGTCGGACGCTACCGCGCCGGCGAGAACTACGATTTGGCTGTGGCGCGATACAACTCGAACGGTGGTTTGGACAGCACCTTCGACAGCGACGGCAAGCAGGTATTCGCCTTCAGCTCCGGCGATGATGCGGCCATCGACGTGGCTCTGCAAAGCGACGGCAAGATCGTCGTCACCGGCTTCACGAACTCCGGCGGCAGCGGAGACTTTGCCACGGCTCGTCTCAATTCCGATGGCACGTTGGAGTCCTACGTCGCGGAAGCGCGCGTGGTCGATCTGGGCCTTGATCGCCGAGGCACCGAAGGGCAGTCGGTCACATTGACCTCGATAATTCGCGACCCGCATCCGGGCGGTGGTGCTCTGACGTTTGCCTGGCAGGTGAATGGGCTACCGCTCGCCGGCCAAACAACGAGCAGTCTGGCTTACACGCCCGCCGACAACGGAACCTATACGGTGACGCTGATCGCGACCGATCCCGACGATGGGAATCGCACCTATTCGGACCCGCTCAAGTTGGTTGTCAGCAATGTGGCTCCGACCGTGAATCTTGGAGCCGATCGTGTGGTCAATGAGGGAGCCACCGTCAACTTCGATTTGGCAACGATCTATTCCGACGCCGTCGCGGCCGACACGGCGCTCAACGCGACGTCGATCACCTGGCATGTCGTGGCGTCGAATGGTCAGACCATTGCCGACGGGCATGGCCAGACTTTCGGTTTCACGGCCAACGATCAGGGGAGTTACATCGTCACGCTGTCGCTGGCGGACAAAGATGGAGCGGCCGCAACCGACACGGTTCTGGTCACGGCAAACAATCTGGCACCGACAGTGACCATCAATGGAACGCCCGCTTCCAGTCCCGAAGGGATCGAAATCTCGCTGACCAGCACGGTCGCCGATGCTGGCCCGAACGATTCGCCGACACAAATCTGGACCGTGACGAAGCGACGTGCGGGACAACCGGCTTTCGTCTTCGCGTCGGCAACGACCGCCTCGCTGACCTTCACCCCGGATGACGACGGCACGTACGACGTTCAACTGAGCGTGACAGACAAGGATGCTGCTTCGGTGACGGACTCCAAGTCCATCATCGTCACAAACGTGGCACCGAGCCGTGTGGATGTCGGAGACGATCAGACAATCGACGAGGGCACGATGGTCACGCTTTCGTCGCCAAGGACGACGGATGCGGAAGCCGATCTTCTGAAATTGACCTACCAATGGGACGTCGTGACCTCGAACGGAATCGTCATTCCGTCAGCCTCGACGCCAAGCCTCTCGTTTGTCGCCTCGGACAACGGCACCTACACCGCCACGCTGACGGTGCGCGATACGGACGGCGGCATCACTTCCGACACCGTGGTGATTACGGCCAACAACGTCGCTCCGCGAGATGTGACCGCCGGTGGACCGTACTTCCTGACGGAAGGGGACTCACTCATTTTGACGTCGTCAGCGACTGATCCGGCGGGAGCGCGCGATCCGCTCTCTCGGACGTGGGACGTGAATGGCGACGGAATGTTTGGTGATGAGTCAATTGGCACCGTGACTGGTTCCAGCTTGACGTTGACCTGGACACAGCTCGGCTCGCTGGGCCTGAATAACGGATCGGCCGACGGCGTGACGTACAACGCGCGCGTTCGAGTCTCCGATGACGATGCGGGAGTCACATCGTCGCCAACTTCAGCCGTGACGATCTACAACGCTCCGCCAACCCCGGTGATCAATGGTGCCACCTTTGACGCGAACGGAGTTTCGCAACCGATCAACGAAGGAACGCTCATCACGCTCAGCGATCCGCCGATCGATCCGGGAGCCGACACGTTTACTTACTCGTGGGTCAACAGCCGCAACGGAGTCATTGTCGCCAGCAGCACTCAGGAATCATTCACGTTCACACCCACGGATGACGGGGTGTATGACGTCGATCTGACCGTGGCTGACAGCGATGACGGAGTCGGGCGGCTGGCGCGGCAACTCAATGTGGTCAATGTGGCACCGACGCTGTTGCCAGCACCAAGCCAGTCGGTCGGGCTGATGCAACCATTCACGCTCAGTGGCACATTCACCGATCCGGGCAGCGACCCGTGGCGCGGCGAGGTCGATTTCGGCGACGGGTCGGTCTTGCCCCTAACGATCGACGCTGCGGCGCGATCATTTACTGTGTCTTACAGCTACTCAACGTTCCCGACGCACGCGCCCGTGGTCACGATCTTCGACTACGACATCGGCGGCATGGGCGGGCAAGGATCACGGACCTACGACGTCAGTGTCATCAACCCCAATCACGCACCGTCGGTCTCAACGGTCGCGAACCAGGAAACTCGAGAAGACACACCGCTCACGTTGGCGGTCACCGTCGGCGATCTGGAAACAGCGGCGGGATCACTGCAAGTCAGCGTCGTTTCGTTGGACAACGCGACTCTCTTTCCGGCCGACAGCTTCATGCTCATGGGCCTCACGGGGGATCGAAGCCTTCGTCTTACGCCCGCCGCCAACCGATCGGGAATCGCAAACATCACCGTCTCGGTGCGAGACGCCGGAGTGGACGACACCTTTGGCAACACGGATGACCTGACGACGACGACGACATTTCAAGTGACGGTGTCCGCCGTCAACGACCCGCCTGTACGATCAGCGGGATCGTTGGGCAATCTGTTCGTCAATGAAGACGCGCCGGCGACGACGCTCAATCTCGGCGCGGTCGATTACGCCCCCGGTGGCGGCAGCGACGAAGCGGCTCAGACGCTGACTTACCGAGTCACCGCGCTCCCGTCGGCGGTCGGCGACGTCGTGCTGAACAACGGCACGACCGTCGTTCTGCTGAACACGGATTATTCACTGACCGAATTGCGCGGTTTCCAACTCCGTTCGCTGGCTGACGCGACCGGATCCGGCCTGGTGACGTTTGAGATCCGAGATAGCGGAGGCATTGCGAACGGAGGTGTCAATCTTCTGACCGAATCGTTGATGATCAGCGTTTCGGGGACGAATGATGCTCCCGCCGGCGTCCCCGACATGGCAACCGCCGTCGAAGCCGGAGGCGTGTCGAACATGACATTGGGATCCAATGCGACAGGCAACGTGTTGAGCAACGACACCGATGTCGATACGGGAGATACCAAGACCGTGTCGGCGGTCTCGTTTGGTGCGATCACCGGAACGCTTGGTGCGCCCCTGCCGGGCAGTTTCGGAAGTCTGTCGCTCAACGCCGACGGCAGCTTCTTCTACGTCGTCAACAACGACCATGCTTCCGTCCAAGCGCTACGGACCAGCAGCACCTCGCTGAGCGAAACCTTTGATTACACCGTTCGAGACGCGGCGGGAGAGACCTCCGCGGCGACGTTGGTCGTCGCGATCACCGGCGCGAATGACGCGCCGGTGGCCGCCAATAACAACTTCACAGCGACTCAAAACACGCTGCTGTCCGCGACGAGCGTTTTGACGAATGACAGCGATCTCGACGACACGTCTTTGTCCGCCGTGCTGGTCACTGGACCGGCTCACGGCTTGTTGATGCTGCGCGGCAACGGCACATTCGACTACTCGCCGTTCACCGACTACATCGGCCCGGACTCATTCACTTACACGGCCAATGATGGAGCGTTGAACTCGAACGTGGCCACGGTGATGCTGAGCATCATCGAAGCGAATGAGGCTCCAACAATTTCGAGCATCGCGGATGTCTTCGTCGATGAAGACACAACGCGCATCACGCTGCCCGTGACGGTCAATGACCGAGACACTCCCGCCGGTTCGCTGTTGGTCAGCGCGACGTCGTCCAACACCGCCTTGATACCCCAGTCCGTGATCGGCTTGGAAGGAACTGGCTCGGATCGTCTGCTGACGCTGCGTCCGGTCGCGGATCAATTTGGCGAGACGATGGTGACGATCACCGTCGAGGATGAAGGAGGTGTCGTTCGATCGACGTCATTCATCGTCCATGTGGATGCCGTCAATGACGCTCCCAGTTTCGCCGCTGGTTCCAGCCAAATGGTCGACGAAGATGCGGGTTCGCAGAGCGTGCCGAACTGGGCGACGGCCATCAGTACCGGACCGGCAAATGAGGCGGGACAATCCGTCGATTTCGTCGTGACCACGAATAACGACTCGTTCTTCAGCACGCTGCCGATGGTCGCCGCGAATGGAACCTTGACCTTTACGCCCGCCCCGAATGCGAACGGCTTGGCCGTGATCACCGTTCGGATTCACGACAACGGCGGGAGCAGCAATGGGGGAGTCGATCTAAGCTCGCCGCAGACTTTCAACATCACCGTGAATGCGGTCAACGACGTGCCGAGCTTTACCGTCGGCGCGAATCAAATCATTCTGGAAGACGCGGGATCACGAACCGTGACGAACTGGGCGACGGGAATCAGCGCCGGTCCCGCCGATGAGACTGCTCAAGCGTTGAATTTCCTCGTCTCCACAAATAATGACTCACTCTTCAGCGTGTTGCCGGCGGTCTCGGCGAATGGAACGCTGACGTACACGACGTTCGAGAATGCGAACGGAACCGCGACCGTTACTGTGCGACTGCACGACGACGCGGGTGGCGCGAACACGAGCGATCCGCAATCGTTCACGATCCTGGTGACGCCCGTGAATGACGCGCCGAGTTTCACGAAAGGCGCGGATCAATCCGCAATTTCCGGGACTCCACAGACCGTTCTGAATTGGGTGCTCGCGGCCAGCACAGGCCCGGCCGACGAAGCGGGACAGAGTCTGATCGAGTATGTCGTCACGACGGATAACGACGCCTATTTCTCGGCGGTTCCGCAAATCTCCCCGACCGGGACGCTGAGTTATTCGATAGCGTCCAGCGCGACCGGATCGGCGGTCGTCACCGTGCGAGTCCGTGACAGCGGCGGTATCGATGACGGCGGGAACAACACCAGTTCCGCGCAGGTGTTTCAGATCACGTCACTGATCGCGGTTCACTATGCCTCGACCGATGCCAAAGTCGTCACCGCGACCGTCGTCGCCGGGCGTCTGCAAGTGAAGATCGGTGGCGTCCTGCAACCTGACGTCGATCCGGCGTTGATTGGATCGTTGACGATCTCCGGTGGCACGGCGGCTGACTCCATCAAATTGACCGGTCTTTCACCCAGTCTGTACTCGCATCTGCAACGAGTTTCGCTGTCCGGCGGTAAAGGCAACGACACGATCACCGGCTCCGACGACTTCAATGAGACGATCGCCGGCGGTCTGGGAGACGACTTGCTCAACGGCGGAGTCGGTGGTCGCGACCGGTTAATTGAAACCGGTGACGTGGCGTTGATCACGTTGACCGACACAACCCTCGCCGGACTCGGCGCGGACAAACTCTCGAACATTGAGGAGGCCTCGTTGACCGGCGGCGACACTCTGGCGAACAAGCTAGATGCGTCGAAGTTCAGCGGACCGGTCACGCTGTCTGGCGGATCGAAGAATGACACGTTGCTTGGGGGGAAGGGCAACGATCAACTCTTCGGCGGTCTCGACGACGATCTGCTCAACGGCGGAATCGGGAGCAACACACTCGATGGCGGTGATGGTGCGAACGATATCGTCCAAGACATCGGTGATGTGAACTTTGTGCTCAGCGGCAACGAATTCACCGCGACGCTGAACGGTGTCGGCACGAATTCGCTGCTCGGCATCGAACAGGCTCAGTTGACGGCGGGCGTTGGTACGTTCCACAACGTGATGGATGCTCGCAATTGGACCGGCCGATCAACACTGCAAGGACTGGCCGGCAACGACACGTTGCTGGGCGGTTCTGGCAACGATTCGCTTGATGGCGGAGCGGGACTCGATTCGCTGACGGGAGGCTTGGGCAACGACACTTACAACGGCGGCGCTGACAAAGACACCATCAGCGAAATTGGCATCAATATCGGCAGTGTTGGACTCACAGCGTTGGTGATTGGACTTGGCACGGACTCGCTCATCGCGAACACAGTTGAAGTGGTCAAGCTGGTTGGAACGTCCGGTAACGATCAGATGTCGGTTGTCACTACGGGTGCGACCGCCTTCAAAGGAACGGTCTGCTTTGCCGGCTTGGACGGGAGCGATCAACTCAGCGGAGGCACGCTCAACGACACGCTGATCGGTGGCGCGGGAGACGATGTGCTCATTGGCGGACTCGGCACGGATCGAGTCGAAGAGACGACGGACACCGATGTGGTGATCGACACGTCCACAACCCTACCGTTGATCTCTGCCGGTCTGGGTTCCGATCAATGGTCCGGCGTGGAACTCGTGCAACTGACCGGCGGCTCGGGCAACAATCTGTTTGATGCTCGCAAGTCCGCGCTGCCCGTTTCTTTGGTCGGTGGTGATGGTGACGACACACTGCTGGGCGGTGTCCTCGCCGACAATTTGCAGGGAGGTATCGGCAACGACTTCCTGACAGGCGGGCTGGGGAATGACATTCTCGACGGCGGAAGCGGAACCGATCGGCTCATCGAAGTCGGAGATGTGCCGCTGATCACATTGACCGACACGACCTTGGCCGGTTTGGGTATCGACACGCTGACGAGCATCAACGAAGCGTCGCTGACCGGTGGCGACGTCCTGGCCAACAAGTTGGATGCCTCGAAGTTTACTGGCAACGTGACACTTTCGGGCGGAATGAAGAATGACACGCTGTTGGGCGGTAGCGGCAACGATGTTCTGAACGGAGGCGGCGACGACGACGTGCTCGGCGGAGGCATCGGCAACAATACGCTTGACGGTGGAATCGGCACGAACGATCTCCTGCAAGAGTTCGCGGACTTGAACGTCACGCTCGGTGGTGACGCGACGAACGGGACGTTGTTCATCGGCACGGGAACCAGTGCGCTCGTCGGCATCGAGAACGCCTTCTTGAGCGGCATCGCGACATTCAACAACCGCATGGATGCACGCAACTGGTCGGGCAAGACGACACTGCAAGGTCTAGCGGGCAACGACACGCTGCTGGGTGGTTCGGGCAACGACTCATTCATTGGCGGGGATGGCGACGACTCCTTCACAGGAGCACTCGGCGATGACATCTACAACGGTGGTGCCGGCATCGATACGGTCTCTGAAACCGGCATCAGCATCGGTCAGGTCGGCCTCACCGCTCTCGTGATCGGCCTGGGAACGGACAATCTGACAGCAAGCACGATTGAGGTGGTCAAACTGTGGGGAACTGCGGAAGCGGACCAACTCTCGGTGGCCACCGTCAATCCGTTCGCGGGCCGCGTCTGCTTCGACGGCTTGGCGGGCAACGACATCCTGACGGGTGGCGGCGGTAATGACACGCTACGTGGCGGAGTCGGAAACGACACGCTCGATGGTCGCGCGGGAACGCTCGACCGAGTCGATGAATTCGGCGAAACCAACATCCTGATCGACACGACGTCCACATCACAATTGACGTCGCCGGATCTCGGTATCGATCGCTGGGCGGGGATCGAGCAACTCCTACTCGCCGGTGGAGCGGGTGACAACCTGTTCGACGCTCGGAAGTCAGCGATCCCCGTCAGCCTGGTGGGTAACGCAGGTAACGACACTTTGTTGGGCGGATCGAAAGCGGACAGCGTGCTTGGCGGAGATGACAACGATGTAATCTCCGGCGGCCCCGGCACAGATGTGCTGGACGGTGGCAGCGGCTTTGATGATGTGTTTGAGAAAGCCGCGACGAACTTCGTCGTCACCGGCGCGAAGATCGTCTCGGCGATCACGGGCACCGATACTCCAACAAACATCGAGCGGATCGTTCTGATCGGTGGCGACACCGCGAACAAACTCGACGCGACTTTGGCCTCGATCCCCGTCATTTTGATTGGCGGCCGAGGAAACGACATGCTATTTGGTGGTGTCGGCAACGACACGCTGATTGGCGGCTCGCGTCTCGATCTACCTGGAGCGGATGGCATCGACACCCTGACGGGAAACGCGGGCACCGATGCCTTCCAAAAGGACGCCTCGGACACGATCAATCGACAAGTCGATGACACTGTGCTGGATGACGTCTTCGCCGGACTACCAAGTTGGATTGACCGCCTATGAGCCTTCGGTTCCCGAACAAGTCGCCGACGCGATTGGCGGACCCCCTTCGGTTCCGTAGGCCGCCGGTTTCGAGAGCAATTGCGGGGTCGAATGATGCTTCTTAGTTGAAGCCAGTCATGCGCTTACAGACTGCGATAACACAACTCTTCGACCAACTCACTTTTGGATATTTTAGTGTAATTTGTGGCCGTTTCTAGAGGATTCTGTGCCCATTCCGTGCCACACAGTGAGCGGATTTCAAAACACCGATGCTCTGCATGGAGAGCGTTGGATTCGGAGCCGTGAGACGGGAGATTTCAGCGACATAGCGCTGTTCAACGAATGTGTCAGACTCCACTTCAATAACGAGTTGCGAAAATAGCATGACCGTCAAAATCTTCCACCCACTGCTGGCGTTGATCGCATCAGCGAGCAACAACGAACTGGCTCGATACGTCGAATTCCTCAAGGAAGAGAACAAGATACTCCGAGCGCGGATTCCGGGTCAGGTCCATACAAGACCGGATGAGCGCTCACGATTGTTGAAGCTCGGCAAGGCACTCGGTCAGGCCATCGAAGAGTTGCTCACGATCGTCTCTCCCCAGACGTTCTATCGTTGGTGCCGCGAAGCGGAATCCGGAAAGAAGAAGCGGAATCCGAAGGGTGGCCAACGCAAGCCGCGAGAGGTCCGCGAACTGGTGGTTGAAATCGCGACCACGACTTCGTTCGGCTACACCCGCATCATTGGCGAGTTAAGAAAATTGGGGATCAAGGGGATCAGTCGGCAAACCGTGCGCAACATCCTGAAAGAAGAAGGGATCAAACCTGGACCGGATAAGACTTCCGATTGCTGGGACAACTTCGTCAAACGACATGCGGAGACGCTTTGGGCGGTGGACTTTTTCTCGGTCAAGACGGTGACCATCAAAGGTCTTCAAGAGATGTATTTGATGGCGTTCTTGTGCCTCTCGACGCGCGAAGTGATCGTGACATCATCCACCAAGCACCCCAACTCGGCATGGGTGGTCGATCAGACGAAACAATTCCTCGATCAAACGATGAATCGTGAGAAGAAGCCGTCGATCGTGATGCACGACCGCGACACGAAGTTCACGAAGGAATTCACAGCGACTTTGAAAGCAAAAGGTGTCCGAACAAACGTGCTTCCCATTGCTTCGCCCAATTTGAACGGCAGAGTCGAAAGGTTCGTGCAATCCATAAAATTTGAGTGCTTGTTCAGATTCATACTTTTTGGCAAACGGCACTTGGATTACGTCGTCGCGTCGTGGGTGGACTACTACAACACGCGACGCAGTCACATGGAACGCGGACACCTACCACCGATTCGCGGGAGGCGTCCGAAGACAGTTCGGAAACTGTCACGAAACAAGATCGAAATTCGCTCGTATGTCGGTGGTCTCGTGCAGTCATTTGAACGCAAGGCGGCGTAGCCGAGTGACACGACGGAGATCCTGTAGAGAAGGACAGACAATGGCGTCCCCCTTCCGCCTGAAACACTGTCACGGTGAGCTTTCGGAAACGCTTCGGAGATGTTGCCGGCAGGGTTCGTCCGCGAGGCTTGGAAGCCAGTCTGGAAGCGATGAACCGACCACTCCCCTCTTCCGTGGAAGGGTCGCGAGATCACTCTGAAACCAATTCCGGAACCTCGTCTGGAATGGTCTTTGGAATCCTCCCGAAAAGTTTTCGGATCGGTTGGATTTCGGAGACGTTTCGGTAGCTCGTCACTCCCCTTTCGGAACCTCACCAGTCCACGGTTCTGCCAGCAGTCTGGAAGCCAATCGGAATCGTCGTGGCAATGGTCGCGAACTTACCGAAGAGGCTTCTTGACACGCGACATGGAACGTCGTTGGAACGGGTTGCCAACCACTCTAGTTCTGGTAGGCTCGGTCTGGTCATTTCCCCTCTTCCACGATGCCTCAATTTCTCACGGTCAAAGAAGCGGCGACTCTCACCGGTAAATCCGCGAGTTCGATTCGCCGTGTGATTTACCCGATCATTCAGGGCAAGAATCACCCGGATCGTCAGCAAATCGAACCGACCGAGGAGGACGCGACGCGATTGCGGATGCAAGGTGAAAACTTCGCCTGGAAGATCAGTGAAGAACTTCTTCGCCGCGAGATTCCGGTGGAATCGGAGAGACCAGCCGAGCATCACGCATCCCGTGAATCGAACGACGGGAACGGCGAGTTGCTGGCGATGCTTTGTCGGGAACTCGACATCAAGAATCAACAAATCACTCAGCAGTCGGAAATACTCTCGAAACAAATCGAGTTGATCAGCGGACTGAGCGAACGGCTTCGCGAGGAGAACATTCTCATCGGCTCGTTGCAGCAGCAACTGGCACTGCCGGACGGCAAGGTCCGCAAGCAATCGGACGTTTTCGAGGCGAAGGCTTCCGAGTCCGTGCCTGCGGAGAAGGGGACTGAGACCGCCAAGAAAAAGGCCAAGCCGAAGAAAAGTTTCTTGTCTCGTCTTTTCCCATGATCGGTACGACGAACGCCACCAGCGGCGAGACCAAGCCGGTCACAAATCGCTACCGGCTCCCCGGAATCGAACGAGAGGGGATTGCTCAACTATCGCTGTTGGAAACGGCGCTGTGGCCGCTCAGTGGAAAACTCAAGTCGGCCGTCTTCGGGACGTCCTATTCGTTCGTCACTCCGACCGGCAAGAAGAGGGCCGAGGTGACAGTTCGCTCGGCACTCGGTCTGCAATCCATCGACGAGTTCATTTTGTGGGGACTCTTGGGGGCGACGCTGAGTCGACCGAATGCGGACGGCGTTTTTCTCGCGACGCCGTATTGGATGCTCAAGCACTTGGGGCTCGACACCGGCGGTTCGCAGTACGCGATGCTGCGGGAGTCACTCGTGCGGCTCACGGCGGTGAGCTACCAGAACTCCGGCTTCTACAACCCGGAGACGCAGGAGCACGAGTACGCTGCGTTCCAGTTTCTCAGTATCTTGCTGCCGACCGTGGGGGGAGTGGGCGGCATCGTGGACAACGATCGTTGCTGGCGGATCGAGTGGAACCCGGCCTTCTTCCGCTTCTGCCGAGCCACCGGCGGCAATCTGCTGTTTAACCTCGACCTGTATCGCCAACTGACGCCGGCGGCTCGCCGGCTATTTCTGAAGTTGAAGGACCGTTTCTGGCGATGCCATCGCGTCTTTCTGAACGTCGATGACCTGACCATCGACGGCCTCGGATTTTCGGCCGATCGTCCGCTCTACAAGCGGAAGTTCGACCTCACGAATTGTATTCGCGAACTGCTCCAACACCGGATCATTTCGCTCGGCAGGGGACAGACCGATCCGAAAGACCTGTTTCTCAAGCGTGGAAAGGGCACCTACGTCGTCGTGTTCCACGCCGGGGACTACTTCCGCCAACCGCTGACAAAACGCACCACAAGTCAAAAGAATGCGATCACGGACGACCCACTGTTTGAACCCCTTCAGAAGATCGGTGTCGATGAGGCTGGCATCCGACGTTTGTTCCAGAACTTCTCGTGTGGCGCGATCAGCCGTTGGGTGAAGATCACCGACGCGGCCATGCACGAGCAACCGCGCGGCTTCTCCGGCTTCAAGGTGTCGCCGGCCGCGTTTCTTATCGACGGCATTCAGAACAATCGGATGCCGCCCGATTGGATGTACGCTCACGAGAAGCGGCAGGAACGAGAGCAATGGGAACGTGACAAAGCCGCGTTCACTGCCACCGAGCAGGCACGGCAAAATGAGTACGATCGAGAACGAGCGAAGGCGTTCGAGGAGTTCTGTCTTTCTGCGGAAGGGAAGAAAATCTACGACAAGACATTTCCGATCTTGATGACATTCCACAAAGTCACTGACCCGCACTGTCCCGGCGAGGCCGCTCGGCAGGCGACTTTGTCCCGCATGGAGCGCGAGAACTTCGTGTTTCCGGAGTTCTCCGTGTGGATCGCCAACCGGCCGGGGATCAACACCAATCAGGCCGCATGAGCCACTCGGCATTCGCCGGATGTTTTCTGGTGCCAAGTATCGGCATTTGCCGGATGGACTATCGGCATTCGCCGGATGTTTTCTTCTTGAGTCGAGTCACGTCTCGGCTTACCCAAGCCAAGATTCAGCATCGGCGACTCGGCCTACAAAGCTTTCTACAAAGCATTTCTGTTAAGCAAAGCAGACGGACTGCTTTTAAGAAACTTTGAACGACAACAGACCGGCCCGGCGGAGCGGGCCGGAAGACAGGCCACTCAGGAGAAAACGAGGAACGGCAGGGAGCCGCTCACACGACGCCGCGAGATCGCCAATTCGCCGCCTCAATGTCGCCGGCTCCGGCGGAATTCCGGCGAACGGAGTTCGACCGACGATTCGGCTTGAGAAAGCCGAGAACGTGCCACACGAAGAGGGGCACCACGTCGCAGGCAGCGGCCGCGACAGGACGGACTTTCGACACGCTGGCACCTTCGTGACCGACGCGGCTGCATTCCGTCCTGTCGCGGCCGCCTACGCGGCATGCGACGTGGTGCCCGCACGACTCACGCCCGACGGCGTGAGCGACGCCGAGCGTCATCGACTCGCCGACGAGACGATCGGCGATCACGAGTGCCAGCGTGTGCGACTCGGAAGCACCATTCACGACGCGCCCCGGTGTGTGCGTGGCGCAGCCACGCCGGGCCGCCCGCTACGCCAGTCAGCATCTACCTCGCGAGCACCAAGCTTGATTTCCCCGTCGTTTCTGGCGACTCTCAGCCAGTTCAATCGACCATCGCTAGCCAGTACAACCACATCCAACCACACTGGTGCAGCCTCATTGCCTTGGATCACCTACGTGGAGGATCGCCGTATGGAGAGTGCATCGCTGTATTCGATCATCAGAGAGCGACTACCGAAGTACGCGCCCGCCATCATCGCAGAAACTACGAACGCAGACAGCGAGTTGTGTTCACTTCCCGACAAATTCAGCGATGTGTTGAAGCGGCTCCTGACGTCCATCCGATGCTTGGACGAGACCGACCAAAGCCAAGTCTTTGAGGGTGCCCTATGCCTATCTCCCCAATGGGTCGATATCAAAGGTGCCCCGTCGATCCTTGGTGGGCGATACATAGATGATACTGCGGTGCCCGATACGCACAGCGTCCGAGTCCTCGTTGAGCATGATGGGGTATTGCAGGCTCTCGAACTTCCACGAACCGCCCTTCAGTCTCTCCTCGTCGCTCAACTCAGCACGCAATCTCCAACCACGGCAGCGGTCAGTGAGGACCGCTCAAGCGTGCTTTTTCTGCGGGGCAAGCCGATGACAGTTCCGGAAGAAGTACGCCACCCACGTCACTGCTTCGGCAGCGGGTATAAGCTGCGTCCGATCCTCGACCGTCTTGCACCAGCGGACTCTAACCTTTTGCCGGGGATCGAAAGGGTGAGGGATGATTACTGTCGAGTCTCGGATGTCGAAGCCCTTCTTGCCGCCGACCTTGAACGCCCGGAATTGCTCCGGCTGCGCGCGGAATTCCTCTACCACGAATTTGGTCGCCTGCCGCACACACAGCAACGAGCCGACGAAGATCTCTCGAAGGCGTCGGGAATGAAGGACGATCCAGACATTTGGTATCAACGCGCCATGATCTGGCATCTCGCCATCCGTGACAAAGACGTACGCAAATGCCTTGAGTATTTCGCCCGTTTGTTCTGGCTGAACCCTTTGGACGCGGTGGCCTATTACCAGCGCGGGGAATTCTATGTACGCCACGACATGCTCAAACTGGCTTTGGAGGACTTTGAAACGGCGATTGAAATTGACCCCGGAAACTTTTGGGCGCATTCCGATCGCGGTCGGATTTTCGCGGGTGAGGGAAACGAGCACGCTGCTTTACGTGATTACATACGTGCATTCGACCTTCGACGATCTCTCGAGCCGGGCGAGGACGAACGGAACTGGAGTTCGTACCGATTGCCCGTGATCGCGACAGCCATCGAGCTGCGTGAGTGGGATCTTGCGCTTGAGCAAATTGGAGCGCTCGAAAAGGCGTGCCCTACTGCTTTTCCGCAAATGATCGCTCAACGTGCGAAGATCTACTCCTTCCGCGGCAGAATGACGGAAGCCCTCCTGGATATTGACGCGGCCATTCGACAATGTGAGACAGACGAAGGTGCCCAGTCATGGTTTTACCAATTGAGAGGTGACATTCGGGTTCGGATGGGCGGCAACAACGCCAAGTTGGGCGAAGACGATTTGAGGAAAGCGGCTGAGTTACGCCTTGAAGAAAAGGAATGGGAAGAGGAAGAGAAAGCGGCTGAGCGATGGCTTGACGAATGGGTAGAGGAACAGAAAGCGGCTGAGCGACAGCTTGACGAAGAGGAAGTCGTTGCTATTCCAACACCAAATTCTAATGCTCCCAATTTGAATGCAGTTCTTTCGACATTCGTCAGCGTCGCGATTGCCACTCAAACGCCAGATAACAACGGCGACGACGAACGGCTGGTCCAAGACTTAGATGCCGTGCAGGAAGGGCAACAGCCGGGAAGTGCGAGCATTGTGGATCCGGAGCCACCGCGAGCCAATGTTGCTGACGACGAAGATTTGCTGCGGGACTTGAACGCCTTTAAGGAGAGCCAACAGCCAGCAAGGAATAACATTGTCGATGCGGACCCACCGAGCACAGATGTCGCTGTGCGAATGCACGCGGTGCAACTCGCAATGCAGCAGATCGCGGCGTTGGAGAAGGAACGAGCCGGTGTAGTCGCTGAATTCGACGCGTCCTCTGAAGGATTAGCCAACACCGCCGAGGCATTCCTCACAAACTACAAGACGCTCGAGCGTCCTGAACTGTTCCGCGAAATAAAAACTTGTCCAAAGCACAACTTCTATACTCATTCGGTCTTCTACTTTCAGTGGTTCGACGAAAACGAGGGTCGGATGAGGTGGACCGCTCCGTCCGAACTATGCCACAGTGACCTTTGTGAAACGGGGCGTGAAGTGGCTGACAGGGAACTCTTCAAGGTCAGAACGGAGACGTTTAAGTCGATTCAACGTCTCCAAGAGCAACTGCACGCACACCACAAGGTCGGTCCAACGTCGATCGAAAATCGACTTGCGGACATTGACGCAAGGCTCTCAACATATCGTGCGATGGTCGAGAGTACTCTCGGTGTGAAGCTTCCTCCTGCTCAACTCGTCGTCACCCGCAATGCCGCTGTTCCGCAAGCCAGGCTTGGAGACGAAATTCTCCCACCTGCCTTTACCATCACTGATCCTCGCACTACATCCGAGAGAGACGAACAGAAACGGAAGATCATTGCCGCTTTGCGATCCCGCCAAATCCCAAGAGAACTGTTCTTGCAAGACCGACATGGTGATTGGTTGCGCGACGGTTTCAACAATCCGAGGCTCAAAAACCAACAGGGCACCTTCCAGAGCATAACTCAGGTTATTTCCGTCGAGCACCAGAACGACAGAGATGTGTGCCTCGTGTTGGCTCTTTTGCTCGACTTATATGATTCGTCTGAAATGGGACCACTAATTCGCAAATTCGCTGATAAACAGTTCTGTCTCGAGGCATTTCAAATGGGTGCGAACTGCTATATGAATTATGTTGTTCCTGGGGAGGTGCGCGACGATGATAATCTCATACTCGCAGCAATCAAAAGCGATCCGGAATGCGTAATGCTAGTGTCCGAGAGGCTCGCAAGCGACAAGCGATTTGCGATCAGAGTATTGCAGGATTACCCAAATCAGGCCAAAAAACTCTTCTGTTTACGATTTGCCGCGAAGTTCGAATACGATGCAGAGGTACTCCGACTTAGCGGCTTCCGAGACATAAATGATTTCAGGGATAACTGCTCACGTTATTACCATACCAAGTTTGGTTAAATCGACATTGATGTGCATAGCGGGATATCACAGCGTCAAACGGCGGTGGACCCCGCGAGTTGGACATGAGGAGACGCACAATCCTGCGACTGAGATGAACTCTAAACAGTGTTCTTGACTCGACTACATCGCGATTGAATCTCGGATGTCGGTCAAATCTGCGTCAACTGCCACCTTCGCACGATAGAGATTTCCCACTTTTGATCCCTTCGGAAATGTTTGCAATATCGTTTCAAAGCACTTCCGTGCGGAGGCTGTCTTTTTTGCGTGCCAGCAGGTCTTGGCGTATTGGAAGAGGATTTCCGGATTCTGAAAGTCCATTTTCATTGCCTTTCGCATCGCACGCTCGGCATGATCGTCGCGGCCAATCAGATGAAGATTGTGCGCTAAATTCATCAATGTGTAGGCGGACAAATAGTCGTTACCTTCAAAAAGGGAATCTGCTTCCGCGAAGGCCGAGGCCGCGCGTTCTGCGTTCCCATAGGTGCTCTGAATCGTTCCGAGCGACAGGTAGATGAATGGGTCTTGGTCGTCATGATCGTGGGCCTGCTGGAGCGTCTCAAGCGCGCCCGTGAGGTCCGCGCTCTTCCGCATTCGCTCCGCCTTCTTCCAAAGGTATCGTGCCTCCTTTTGGGACGCAGTCATTTCGGCAGCTTCCAAAATACGCTCCAAGATTCCCCGTTCGTGTTGATGGGAAAGCATGAGCTGCTCATGACTTTGCAGGAAGGTTGACTGAAATCTGTAAATCGCCTGAAGCATTGACATGCGAGTAATCGCTTGGTCATTCGTCAAGCTAATGATGCTCGTGTCGAGATCAGTTAAAAGCGTATAGAAATGTCGGCGTGTTTGGTCTGCCTCATACTTGATTGTCGAACGGATGTCATTCAATTGGCAGACCATGTTTCCTTGTTGGACGACCGATTGCGAAAGTCGTGCAATGAGCTCACTGCGTTGCTCGAAGGCTTGCACAGCGGCCTGGATGGAAATGTCGTTCCCATCGCTGAGGAGATCGTTCCTTTCGGCTCCAAGTTCGTTTGATAATCTCAATTCTTGGACGGTCGCATCTCGCTGATGGAACGCCTGAACTGCGGCTTGATAAGCGATGTGGTTGCCCTGTTGGAGATGCTGATTCGTAAAAGACGAGAGCGCGTTGCCTTGGTCCAGGAGCCCGTGGGTCACGCCTTGGTTACTGATCATCCTCTTAAAGAGGGGGGTGTGTCTGTACGTTGCTTGGACGAGGTCGCGTTGTGCATTAAGCACGTCTTCAATGCGATCTGCCACCTGCTGCTGAGACTGCGCAAGTTCGGTAGTGTCAATGATGATTTCGGGAGGAGGCAGGTACTGGGTTTGCTGCCGGAGAGCTCCAGAATGAGACGTGGATCGGCTGAGTGACCTTTCAACCGCTTCGTGATGCTTGTCAAGAGATTTCTCTATGTTTTGGAGATGCTTCAGCTCCATGCCCTTGTCTGACGTAAAGACATTGTACGGGACGCCGCTGAACAGACTATCCGCGAATTTCTGCCCGGACGAACGTTCTGGAGTGGTCATGGCTCACGCGCTGCTGAAAATGGATCGGATCGACAATTGACCTATTTGCGTCACGATGCTTGGTCCGCGAAGCGTTACTCAATTACATCATAAGCCGCCAAAAAGGCGACGTGAAGGATGTGTGCTTTTCAGTTTTGCGACCATTGATGTTCTCCCCGTTTGCTCGGGCGCCTTCGGTTCCGTAGTGCCATGACGCATGTTGGACAGCCTGCGGATAGCCTGTTTTTCGCGGAAAACACGAGGTTTCTGTAAGCGGCGATTCCCCGGCGAAAGCCTCAAAAGTGCAAAAACCGGGTACACTTTTCTGATCTGTACCCGGTTTTGGTAACCGCACTCCGCTTCGCTGATGCTGCTCCATCAGACCGTTTGCGAAGCCCCTGAATGCATCGAGAAACGGACTCTCAATGACTCAGAAAATCACAGGCACCGGAGCATCGCTTCGGGACATTAGCGGGGTACAACCATTGTGAAATCCCTTCGATCATTTGAAGTTGTGACAATACACCAATGAGCAAGATTTTCCACCCACTGCTGGCCTTGATCGCCTCAGCCAGCAACAACGAACTCGCGAAGTACGTCGAATTTCTGAAGGAAGAGAACAAGATTCTGCGGGCACGAATTCCCGGTCAGGTCCACACGAGGCCGGATGAGCGATCCAGACTCGTGAAGCTAGGAAAGGCATTGGGCCAAGCCATCGAGGAACTCATCACGTTGGTGGCACCGTCCACTTTTTATCGCTGGTGCCGCGAAGAGAAGTTCGGCAAGAAGGCAAAGAATCCGAAAGGCGGTCAACGCAAGCCACGAGAGCTTCGGGAACTTGTCATTGAAATCGCGAAGACTACGGGCTTCGGCTACACCCGGATCGTCGGCGAGATTCGCAAATTGGGAATCAAGGGGATCAGTCGGCAAACGATCCGCAACATCCTGAAGGAAGAGGGCATCAAACCGGGGCCGGATCGAACATCGGACTGCTGGGACAACTTCGTCAAACGGCACGCGGAGACACTCTGGGCCGTGGACTTCTTCTCCGTCAAAACGGTGACGACACGCGGCTTGCAGGACATGTATCTGCTGGCGTTTCTGTGCCTGAGTAGTCGCGAAGTGATCGTGACTTCGTCCACCCAGCATCCGAATTCCGCTTGGGTGGTGGAACAGACGAAAGTGTTCCTTGATCAAACGATGAATCGCGAACAAAAACCGTCCATTGTGATGCACGATCGCGACACGAAGTTCACCAAGGATTTCACGGCCACTTTGAAGGCCAAAGGTGTCCGAACAAACGTGCTTCCCATTGCCTCGCCGAATTTGAACGGCAGGGTCGAAAGATTCATTCAGACCATCAAATACGAGTGCCTTTTCCGATTCATCCTGTTTGGTCAGCGACACTTGGACCACGTCGTTTCGGAGTTCGTGGACTACTACAACGGACGACGAAGTCACATGGAACGCGGTCATTTACCGCCAATCCAAGTGATTCCCGAAGAGGTTCCAAAACTGAACCGCGATCAGATCATGGTTCGGTCCTACGTCGGCGGACTGGTGCAATCGTTTGAGCGAAAAGCCGCATAGCCAAGGAAATGACGCCATTGGTTGTTCGCTTTTTACGAACCTGTCTTGCCAGTTCGTATTTTACGAACCACAATGCGTCCTCTGCCGATAAAGGAATGGTCGGGGAGAGAACATGCGGGTCATCAGTAAAGCTCGACTGAAACAGTTTTGGATCGTTTCTGGTCAGCAGGACTCGGAAGGGCCGTTGCAGGCTTGGTACACCCATGTCAGCAAGAAAGCGGTGTCTTGGCATTCGTGGGGCGACGTGAAAGCGGAATTTGGGACCGCCAGCTTGGTCGGTCATTGCGTTGTCTTCAACATCGGCGGCAACAAATACCGGCTGGTGACGAGAGTGCTGTATCCCAGCCAAAAGGTCTTCATTCTGAAGGTGATGACTCACAAAGAATACGACGAGGATAAATGGAAGCAGGACTGTGGTTGCTTCGTTGCTCCTCCTGCCGGTCACTCACTCACACTCTCCTCTGCGAAGAAAAGAAAGGCTCGGTAATTCATGGCTACGAGGACCAAAACCAATCGCCGCCGTAAAGTCGCCGACAGTTACCTGGAGTTGGTCATGGAGTGTCCGTTGGCCTCCATCAAATCCGAGAGCCAACTGGCTGCGGCACAAGCCATGATCGACCGTCTATTGACCCAAGGGAAAATGGACGACGGCGAAGAGATGTATCTGGATGCGTTGAGTGACCTTGTCGCTGCCTACGAAGACCTGCATTACTCGATTCCACCAGCCTCAGATGCGGACATGCTTCGGCACTTGATGGAGGCCAAAGGAGTGACACAAGTCGAGTTGCACCGTGGAACTGGGATTCCCAAATCCACCATTTCGGAAGTTCTGGCAGGAAAGAAACCCTTCAGCAAGACCTTGATTCGGACGCTGGCGGATTTCTTCCAGGTGGATACCAGCGTGCTGGCCTCGAATCTGTGAGCGTTGGAATGGCAACAAAGCCAGGGGTGAGTTCAAGAGGCTCAAAACCATCCATCACCACTTCAGCATGAGGTCGCACGTTGGCGGGCTGGTGCAATCGTTTGAGCGAAAGGCGGCGTAATTCGACGAGGCTTGACGAAATGCAGGCTTCTCCGTGTGGCAGATTGACTCACAGAACCGATGACGTAGTATGTGTGGCTGTCCGCCACACAAGCACTCCCAGCAGGCAAGGCCGAGTTCATGACAACCATCACCCGGAATGATGCACGGATCAATGTCCGACTCCCCAGTGAACTCAAGCAGACCATTGAGGACGCCGCCACGGCTTTGGGGCAGACGGTCACGGAGTTCGCGATCTCGACCGTCGTTCGAGAAGCTCGACAAGTCCTCCAGGATGCCCAGGTCACTCGTCTGTCGAATCGAGATCGCAACCGATTCTTGAAGGCACTCGACGACGCTGATGCGAAACCCAACGCGGCCCTCAAGGCCGCAGCCCGTCGTTACGGAAAACTCCGTGGCTAATTCGCCATCATCTCTCTGGTCTGTGGAACCATTCGACCGACAGCAGCATGACCGTTCGGCCTTCGATTGCGGGATTCCGATTCTGAACGAGTGGCTTGCGACGAAGGTGAGCCAGTTTGAAAAGAAGGATCTGGCTCGGACCTATGTGCTCGTTGAGGCCGGGAGCACTGTCGTCAAAGGCTACTACGCTCTTTCCAACCACACGGTGGCCTATGAGTCTTTGCCCGCAGATCAGGTCAAGGGACTGCCTCAAATCGACATGCCTGTCGTGTTGATCGGAAAACTGGCCGTCGATCGTTCCTTGCAGGGACAAGGACTTGGAGAGTTCCTGCTGATCGACGCCCTCAGAAGAGCGGAATATCTCGCGACGAAGATCGGGATTCGAGCAGTGGAAGTCGATGCCATCAACGAGGCCGCAAAACGCTTCTACGAGCGGTACGACTTCCTCTCCCTGTCAGATGATCCTCACCATCTCTTCCTGCCCATGAGCATCATCCGCAAGCTGCAATTGCCACCGCTTTAGTGGGCAATTCTGAATGTTGCTCGGTCCCCACCCAATAGGCGGGCTGGTGCAGTCCTTCGAGCGGAAGAAGGCTTGATCTAAGCCGTTTCTGGAATTCTTGAAAGTCTCGGCTTTCCAAAAGTGAATAGTCAGTGTTCGGGGATTTGCGAATAGGGCGGAAAGAAAAATGAAAATCACAACGCCCTATTTCTCCAGCGAGTTATGACGCCCCGTCCTGGTCGGCTTCGACGGATTTGATTGCACGCCCTTCATGGTGTGCGACTCGGAACCTTGCAGTTTTCAGGCTGACTGAATCGTCAACCCTGCAAACCCGAGATCGCCACCAACGAAAGGCAGTTGCGATGAGTCAAGGTACCGTCAATCAGGGGGTGGTGGGTCAAAAGCGGAAACCGCGTGAGTCCCGTTGGACCGACATCTACACGCAGTTGCAGGAAGACAAGGTCGAGTTCTTCCTCAACACCCATCTGGAGCCGACCGTCTTGATTCCCAGTGATGGGTTTCAAACCGAATGGCCCGTGGACAGCCAACGGTTTCAGGATCTTCTGGTCTCTGTGTTTTACGAGATCAGCAATGGAGGCATCCTGAAGGCCAGCGAGCGTGATTTCCTGATGGCACAGATCCGTGAGGAGTGCCGGAAGGGAGGCCGACGGTTGACGGAACCTGAAGCCGTCGAGACCGACGAAGATTTGATCGTTCAGGCGATCCTACTTTTGGCGAATTCAATGCCGAAGAACGTGACGGCCCCGGTGTTCAATGACCGAACCGTGGTTCTGTTGCAAAGGCTTCGGGGACTCCAGAGGGATGGGTCTATCCCATGTTCTCAGGAGATCCCCACCTTCACGAACATCTTCAGCCGCAGGTTAGCCCGGCTCATCCCGGTTCTGCTGGGCTATGGAGTTCAAATCGAACTGAGCCATGCCGAAGATGGAAGTCGCTGCAAGTTGACTCGACTGGAGACGTTCAAGTTTGAACCGAGTGTAAGACAAGTGCAGCCCATCACTGACGGTTGGAAGTCTGAATCGTCACGTCAATCGTCAGGTACAACCTCAATGTCAGGCAAGGACTTGCCTCCGGCTGACGATGCTGACGGTGATTTTCGATCTGATCCTCCCAGGACAACGGTTGTGGCCAGCGATTTGAAAGACCTCGCTGCCACAAAGAAGGGAGGTGCGAAATGAGCTGGTCTCCAAGCCCAAGTTGGATTCAACGATGGTTCCCGGAACGATGGAAAGAGATAGCTGGGAACGCGGCGATGATTCAGGTCTGGCTGAACTTCCTCGCAAACGGACCGTGCAATGCCTTGTTTACAGGCCCCAACCGATCCGGAAAAACTCGCACCATTAGTCTCGGCATTCGGGCGATGGTGTGTACCAGCAGGACGCCCACTTTTGACCCTTGCGGTCAGTGTGCATCTTGTAAGGCCGTTCCCGAAGGCAGGGCTCCGCACAACGGAATCTTCGCTGCTCTCTCTGGAAGCGAGTATTCGTTCCATCCGATCGACTGCGAAAACGTCACCGTTGAAGAGTTGGAGGCTCTTCAATACGACGGTGCGTTGGACAGCGACAAAGTGATCGTCTACCTCGATGAAGTGGGAGCTCTTCGCCGCCGTAGATTAGAAGGGAAACTGCTCAAGTTGATCGACGAAGCTCCGGCGATCTGGATCGCTTCAGCGATCACGTTGAGGAGAACTCAAGGGAAACGGAAAGGAGAGTGGACGGAGCGACTGTCCAAAGAGATGCGGGCACGGTTTCCGATCAAGGTGGGGACGGCCCTTCCTCATCCGGATGACCTCTATCAATGGATTGTTGCCCGCACTCAGGAATGGAACATCACCATTCTTGAGGAGGAGGTCACCGTCCCTGCGATGATCGAGCGGACTACGAGGCGAGTTGGGTATCTAATCCACATGTTTACCGCGGCGGCAACGACGATCGAACGCACAATCAGTTCGGAAGACGTTGCACGCTTCAACCTGGATTCCGCCGACTGATCCAAGACCGTGTTTGACGATCGCATAAGCAGCCTCGTGTTCCTTCGGGAGCACGAGGCTGTTTTCGTTTGGTCGCTCACAGTTCGTTTGCTTATGAGATTTGCTCAGCCTCGATACGTCGCCTGAATTCTCCTGGATTCCCAGCCATACAAGCATATGGGGATGCGGTAAATGAAATTGGTGACAGGGATGCCGAAGCTGCTGCGGATGATGAAACAGCCAGTGCTGTCAAACATCCAAACGGTCTGGACAACCCTGACAAGCTACAAACGGAGTCGCACCAAACCGTTTCGGCACTGCCGCTTAAAAACGAGCAACACGCTCAAAATGAAAAAGCAGAACCAGAAGAAGAACATGAACCAGGAAAAGAACAAGTAGAACAAAAAACAGGACAGGAAAAAGAACAAAATTCAGAACAAAAACTAGAACAAGAAAAAGAATCAAAATCAAAACCAGGACAGGACTAAGAAAAAGTACAGGATTAAGACACAGGACAGGTTAAAGAACGAAAGTAGGGAACATTGAAAGACGGGAAAGACGACCACTTCAGGGGAATGTTTCACTCCTAGCAGGAACCTGAAGTGGTTGTCCTCCCAATCACTGTGAAAAGGAAATTCGATCTATGAGCACAGCCATCGACCATGCGGCAATGCCGCCAGTCAGAGCATTCTGCAAAGGCAAAGACGGCAGGAAACCAGCAGATACCAAAACTCTCCAACTCTTCCTGCCAATGCATTTGTACTTCCACGTTCAGGCCCAGGCCGCTCTCTCACAATTGGACATCCGCCAGTATGTGGGAAAGTTCCTAGCGGAAGCATTCCCTCTGACACCGACATCAAGCATTGAATCATCGACCTGACCTCCCCAAAGGTCTGGTCGCTAAAACAACTCTGAAACAAGGGCGGGGTACGTTCCGTGACGAACCACAGACGAATCACTCAGCATCGAGATTGGCTTGGGCCGGAACTCGGATTGGCACAAGTCTCGAACTGGATCATCGCAATCACCGTGATCGTCTTTGAGGTCGCAATAGCCCTGAATAGAGCGGTGATGAAATGTCTCCGCGTCCGTGGTCAGTGCCCCAGCCATGAAGCCGAATGGCGGCGACGGGGGCTTCTCAGGGGTAATGAGCACGAGAAGAAACTCGGTGGTTCTTTCATTCCTGGAGACTCTGAAGTGGCTCACGATCTTGCAACCACAAACGGCCGGACGGCAATGATGTACTCCGGCGAAGTTCCCTGGCACCGTCTGGGAACACGTCTTGATGAACCAGCCACTGCCAACGAAGCCATCGAAGCGGCTGGCTTGGGTTACGAAGTCGAGCTAACTCGCTTGGTGACGGTGAATGACATTCCTGTCCCCGACAAACTGGCGGTGGTGAGAGAAGACAGCAAAGCGATTCTCGGAATCGTGGGAAACACCTACAGGCCCGTGCAGAATCGGGAATGCTTTGGATTCCTCGATGCACTCGTGGCAGATGGAAGCCTGCGGTATCACACTGCCGGAGCTTTGGGAAAAGGGGAACGGGTTTGGATGCTGGCGAAGTTGCCGGAAGACATCCGAGTCAAGAATTCGGACGACATCACAGAGAAGTTTCTGCTCCTGTCCAACTCCCACGATGGAACCTCATCGCTTCGAGTCTTCTTCACACCCATTCGCGTGGTCTGTGCCAACACGTTGGCGATCGCGGAACGGAATGGACGAGGTCAGGGAGTTGTCATCGTTCACAAGGGTGACCTGTCAATCAAGATTCAGCAGGCTCAGGAAGTCCTTGGCCTCGCAAAGTCTTTCTACGACGACGTGGAGCTTCGCATCAATCGGCTCGCCAGTCATTACCCCAGCCTGCGGCAACTCGAAGAGTACTTCAAGCTGGTCTATCCAGATTCACCGGATGGTGAATCAACTCGGACGAAAAATGTTCGACAGGAACTTCATCGTCTGTTCGAGGAAGGCATTGGACACAAGATGCCCGCAATCCGACACACGACTTGGACCGCCCTCAATGCGGTGACCGAGTATGTCGACCACTACCGCTCCACACGCGGCAAGACCTCAATAGAGCGAGCCAGCAACCGATTGGATTCGGCATGGTTCGGCTCAGGAGCCCGTCTCAAGGAACGAGCTTGGGAACTCGCTCTGCAAATGGCAATCTAATCATCATCAGCTTGGTTAGATCGTGACGCACCTAGAATCATCAAGATTTGTCTTGTGATTCTCTGTGTTTATTCAAGTAGTCTCAATTAAGTCTGTGGAAAACAAAACACCAGCGATAAATGGAAAACGCAAAACGTATTAACGTGAAGTGAAAGTTAATTCTTTTTTTCACAAAATACGGAGGTGTTGAAATGCTAGTGAGTGCAGGCAGGCAAGATTGGCGGACTCATCGGACGCAGATCGAAAAGCTGTCAGATTGCCACATCAATGTGTATGTCGATATCCAATGGATACGACTTCTTGATGAGGGGGACTGCGATCGAATGTCATTGGGATGCAGCTCGGAAGCACCCGATTATCTGATCGTTTTGGCTGCTAAGAATGTGAATGGCCGAGGTCGCAAACCGTCACGTTACAAAAACGGTTCTGTCAAACTGACGCTTAGGGCTGATGAACTGTTGATGAAGCGTTTGTTTCCAAATCCGAACGTCCGTGAATGTATCCCCAAGGAAGTAGTACTTATGAAATTTCCAGATGGCACAAAAGGTGTTGGACTAGAGTGCCCTGGAAGTAGCGAGTACGTAGCCGACCTTGGTCTCGACCAAGAGACGCTC
Source organism: Planctomyces sp. (assembly GCA_005798445.1). Classification (GTDB taxonomy): domain Bacteria; phylum Planctomycetota; class Planctomycetia; order Planctomycetales; family Planctomycetaceae; genus SXKJ01. Next base: position 17,333 of record SYJG01000071.1, on the reverse strand, counting down.
AAGACCCTTGGGAAAGAGTCTAGTGATCAAGGAGTCGAGATCATCAGTGAAAGTCCCCCTGCTGTCGATGAAGCTAAGGGAGAGTGACTTGCTCCAGGAGAAAACGCTGCCTTAACGCGACGCCTCCGTGATTCGGGTAATGATCACGGAGGCGTTCTTCTTTTAAGGGAGCCAAACATGTTGAAGGTCAATGTCGGACTCAGTCGGAAATTGTCACGAGATTTTAACTCCACAGGGTTCAGTCTGAATCTCGAAGGAGAACTTTGTGTCGGTCTCGATGACCCCGTGGCGATGATCGAGAGAGTCAAAGAGTTTTATGATTTGGCTGAGGAGGCTCTGAGCCAGCAGATCGCACGGTACGAAGGAGAGTCTGCCATCGGCAGCAGAGACACGGGGCAACCTACACCGGCGAATAATCAACGCTCGGCCGCTCCGCCTACGAATCTCTCCGATAACGCAGCTCCGAACAGCAGCAGCCCTAATGGGCAGGCTCCGCAGAACGGCAATGGCAATGGACAGGCTCCCAACGAGGACGCTGCGACCAACAAGCAGGTTCAATACCTGTTGAACCTCGGCAAGCGACAAGGGCTGACCCAGCAACAGTTGGAGGGCCGAGTTGAAAGCATCCTCGGTCGTCGAGTTGGGGTCTATGACCTCACTAAACGGGAAGCTGGTGGCGTGATTGATGCACTGAATAAGAATGGGGCACCTGTCACGAACGGACGCAGCCGCATCAACCGTTGAAAGCGGGGCGAAGATGGACCCACAAGCGGCCTGGATCGAAATGCTGGAGGCGGTCGCGATCAAAGACTTCTTTGAAGCGGAACTGCGAGCAGAAGCCTTACTCGACTGGCTCGACCAAGAAGGCTTTCCGCCTCAAACCGTTTCACGAGTCCTGCCCACTGAATGGGACCGGCTCATCTGCCGTTACTTGTGTCGGAAGATCATGCTTGCCGCCAAGCCACAGGGAGTGTGAGGAATCATGGCGACCATTCGTCCCCACTGGAGCTACAGTGCGATCACCCAGTATCTCCGCTGCCCGCAGCAATACTTCTTCCAACGAGTCTTGGGGATTCCCAGTCACTCCATCGGAACCGGGTTGGCTTTGGGGTCAGCAGTTCATGCAGGATTGGCTGAGTACCACCAACGTTTGCAGCGGAAGGAAGCCATCGACACGGAAGCAGTCCTGAAGGCTTTTCACGAGTGCTGGGATGAGAAGGAGTTGAACGAGACGATTCAGTATCGCGATGGCGACAATCGAGAAGACAGCATCGCACAGGGCGTGCATCTACTGGAGCTCTATTTCAAGGAACCGCCCCCTGAAGGAATCGTCGCCGTTGAACAACGAATTCTTGTGCCGCTCTACAACAGCCAAGGGGAGTATCTGGAGACTCCGCTGGTTGCGATCACCGACCTGATCACTGAGACGAATGAAGACCTCACGGTCAAAGAGTTCAAGACGAGTGGTCGGGCCTACTCCGATTCAGAAGTTGAGTCATCGCTCCAACCAACCTGCTACGTCCACGCAGTTCGGGAAACTCTCGGCAGGGATGCGAATGTTGAATACACGGTTCTCGTCAAAACCAAGACGCCCAAGATCCAGCGGCTCAAGACCAGTCGCTATGCAGAGGATTGTGGACGACTGGGAGACTTGGTGCAGACGATCCAGCGGGCTGTCGATTTGGGAATCTTCTATCCCATCGAAAATCCAATGAACTGCTCCACTTGTCCCTATCGGCAACCTTGTCGTGAGCGGGGCCAGAGTCTGCGGCCACAAGAATTGGTTCAATTGCAGGTTCCGCAGGAGGCGATGGCATGCTGACTGAACTGAACGGCAAAGGCGGCTGTCTGTGTGAGCCAGCTCGGAAAGGGGAACTTCGCTGTCCCCTGATCGTGCGGCCCACCAGTGAAGACGTTGTGACGGGGACACTTTTCGGAACTCTGCGAGTTCTGAATCCCCGTTGGTGGTTACCCGATCTTCTGAACCAAGCTTTGGGAGCGGAAAGATTTCACCGACAGATCTTCCGTGACCTGCGAATTGAACTCTGGCAGAAACAACGCATCTATCCCCGGCATCATCTCACTTGGGATGAGGGACAAACTGAAGTGGATGTGGTCATCACTTGGGAAAATCCAGCGACCACTGTGTTCATCGAGATGAAGTATGGATCGAACCTGTCCGCCAAGACCGTCAACAACAACGGCTCAGCGGGTTACCCGGCAGATCAACTTATCCGAAACGCTCGCGTTGGACTTCGAGAGAATGGATGGTTTACCGAAGACGTCCTCTTCGATCTTCCGCCCAGAGACTTCGTCCTGATCCTCTTGACGCCAACATCGGGTAATCCCTTGGTTCAGGAATACCGCGATCCAGTGCAACTGCGGTCTGCCATCCCTCGTGCTGAGCAGCTTAAAGACCTGCCCCGTTCTCCATTCATTGGCGAACTGAGCTATCGCGGTGTGATCGACATTCTCACTGAGCAACAACGATGGTTCTCATTGCCAGAACGACGGCTTATTGAAGAGTTGAATGAATACCTGCAATTCAAACTTTCGCAACTCCGAACCTCCAACGGTCACGGACATGGATGAGCTTACCCTGAGAACCAACACGCTGTTGGAACAGCAGGCAGCCGCTGCACTTTGAATTGAAGCGGTCCAAGTCCGGATCAGAGGCAGAAGGTTTGGATTCAGCGAATCCGACGCCCTCGCCAGGGTATGAGCAACAGGAACAACGAACACTTTTTTATGAATGAAGAGCACGACGATGGCGACGGTAAAACAGAAACCAATCCATGAGGTTCGACTCGGAGCGATCAAGGCCACGATCTGGGAGAACCAGACGACAGCGGGAACGCGACATAACGTCACGGTCAGCCGCATCTACAAGGACGGCGAGGAATGGAAGCAGACCGATTCCTTCGGTCGCGATGACCTGCAACTTCTGGCCAAAATCGTTGACCTCGCTCACACCTGGATTTTTCAGCAAGGAGTGTGAAGTCAGAGCCGCGAAGTCAGATTTCTCAATGAGGACTGACCCATCCGTGACGAGGGACCATGCCACTCTATCCGACAGCGACCATTGGTGGAGCAGAACATGGAATCCTCGGAAAAGACCTTCAATACCATCGTTGAGCGATGCCGGCTATCGCTTGGAATCAAGTATGAGAAGGAGAGCAAGTATCGGGCGGAACCGCTCTTTGAGGCCGAGGTCCGCCTCATTCGGAAGCTGGGATTTCAGGAATCCTTGGTTCGCATTGTCGAGTACGGTGACCAACTCCGTCAGCAGAAGGCGACTTTTCATTTGATTGGGGCCGCTGGCTCTTCCGTCATCTTTTTCTTGCTCGGATTCTCGGAAGTCGATCCTGTCCGCTACGACACGCATTTCCAAAGGCTCTGGCTCACATCAAGTCGCGAACCACCAACGATTCAGTTTGTTGTGATGCCATCGGATCACGGAGCATGGGACGCACCTCAGCATCCCAACGTTTCACTTCATGCAATGACTGCACTGGAGGCAGTTCCCGAGTTGCTCCGAATGCGGTTCCCGAAGACGCCAGTCAAGATGAATGAGAAAGCGGTCTTTGAAACAATTCGGGAAGGTGATACCGACGGGGTCTTCCAATTCGAATCCGCAACTGTCCGGTCTCTGCTGTCCCAGTTGTGCCCATCCCGAATCAAAGACTTGGGATCAGTGACTGCTCTGGACCAGATTGGTAATTCTCATCCTGATGTCGTTTCCGAATACTTGAAACGACATCTTGCAAAGGAATCCAAGAGAATTCGGAGGCCAATCGTCGAGACCGAAATGACGCCGCTGCTGCCGTTGTTGTCCCAGGAAACTATCATGAAGTTTCTGCATCGGCACGCCGGACTTCCTTGGGAAGCGACCTACCGTTTTGTACTGGCGGCGGCAAAAGCTCGAATGACCGACCAGCACGAATTATGGAATCCCGTACTCAAAGGATTGGAACATCGACACGGGTTGAACGGTGAATTGCTCTTCAAAAGACTGATCGCGGCGAGCCGTTGGGCAGTTTGCCGGGCACATCACGTCGCGAATGTCATCACCAGCTACAGAGCGGCATACTACCGCACGTTTCATCGACAAGCATTTGAGGATGCCCTTCAACGGGTGTCCTTTGGGGAACGAGGAAAGTAATGGCGGAGAGACCGACGAAGAAGAAGCCGAAGCCCAAGTCTGCGGGTCCGAACCCCAATAAGCGGGACAGGCCTGATCGAGATCGACGTGTCCGTCAGGCTGACCGGCTGGCACGAGTTCTTCGAGTTCTGGAACTGGTTCAAAGCCGAGGACGATGGACAACCAAAGCCATCGCTGAGGAACTCGAATACTCAGAAAGAACGGTCTATCGAGACCTGGACGTTTTGAGGTTTGCTGGGATTCCCTACTACCGAGAGGGAGACCAGCAGTTTGTTCGAGTCCGACCGGACTTTCGCTTTCCAGTGATGACACTCACCGATGATGAAGTGTTGGGACTTTCGCTCGCAGCAGCCATCACAAAGGCACCGGGAATGGATGTCACGGCTGGAGCAACCCCAGCAACTCGAAAACTAGCTGCGGTCTCGAAAGAGGAGACGCAAGAACTGATCGACGATGCAATGCGATTGGTATCCGTTCTGGACCTCAAGCTGGTGGACCATAGTCGCCATCATGAAGTCATCAGGACGGTGCAACTGGCCTTGTTGCAGGGGAAACAAATCAGCGGGCTTTACGAAAGTCCCTACGAACCCACTCCGGTCAAATTGAACCTCCATCCGTATCGGCTGTGTCTGATCAAGAATGCGTGGTACATCATCGGAACAATGGCAGATGAGACAGCCCCGAAGACATTTCGCGTGGCTCGGTTCAAGGCATTACGGATGCAAGCGGAGCCTGCCCTCATTCCGGAAGACTTCGATCTGCAGACCTACTTTGGGAACGCATGGGCCGTTTTTCGAGGCGATCAATCTTACGACATCGAGCTCAAGTTCAAGCCCACTGCTGCCAAGGTCGTGATCGAGACAATCTGGCACCACACTCAAAAGGCGAGAACTCACAAAGACGGCAGCCTGACCCTCAGCTTTCAGGTCGATGGCCTCAGTGAAATCCTGCATTGGATTTTGTCATGGGCTGGCCACGTTCGAGTACAGAAACCCGACGAACTAAAAGACCTGTTCATTCAGACTTTGGAAGATGCGATCCAATTGCAGGCGTTGGCCGACCACGGTTGACCCGCTCCTGTCAGCTCCTTCGGGTATCAGGTAAAGCGAAGCCAGGGACGTTCTTGATCTCACACGAGTTCAATCCTCGGCTCTCATTTCACTGAACCGGAGGAAGAACTGTGACAACATGGCATCGATGGTGCGTTCTAGTTGTGATTTGTTTGTGCTGTTGACGACGGTTGAAAATGGCGGCGCGGGGGAAGATCGCGGCGGTTGAAAATGGCGGCGCACAGACGTGTCGTCTGGTGAATAGTGAAGACTGGAGCGTTAGCTCCGATCTTCACGAGGTTCACCAGGAGACTCAGGAGTGCGTAGCGATATGGAATTCTGGAAGGAAGTTCGTCGGGAAGTTTTGACGAACGAGTTGAGCCAGCGTGCGGCGTGTCAGAAGTACGGTTTGGGGTGGCACACGCTGAAGAAGATTTTGACTCACGCGGAGCCGCCGGGATATCGGCTCCAGCAACCGCGGAAGAAGCGGAAGCTGGGGGCGTTTGTGCCGATTATTGAGCAGATTTTGGAAGCGGACCGTGAGGCTCCGAAGAAGCAGCGACACACAGTTCGGCGGATCTTCGAGCGACTGCGGGATGAGCATGGCTATTCCGGCGGCCTGACGATGGTGTCGATGGCCGTTCGAGAGTGGCGTCAGTCGCGGAAGGAAGTGTTTTTGCCGTTGTCGCATCCGCCGGGGGAAGCTCAGGTGGATTACGGCGAGGCGAAGATCAAGCTCAATGGCCAAGAGACTTCGGTGGCGTTGTTGGTGATGACGCTGCCGTATTCGGGAGCGATCTTCGTGCAGGCGTTTCCACGGGAATGCACGGAGACGTTTCTGGAGGGCCATCGCCGGGCGTTTGAGTACCTTGGAGGAGTGCCGCGGCGGATCAGCTATGACAACTTGGCGATCGCGGTGATCGAGGTGTTGAAGGGTCGGGAACGGAAGCTGACGAATGAGTTCCTGCGGCTGCAGAGCCATTATCTGTTCCGCGAGCACTTCTGTCTGGTGCGTCGAGCCAACGAGAAGGGACACGTCGAACGGTTGGTCGGGTTTGCTCGGCGGAGCTTTCTGGTGCCGGTGCCGGAGGTCGATTCGCTGGAGACGCTGAATCGGCAGTTGCTGGAGCGTTGTCAGCAGGATCTGGAGCAACGCACACGCGGCAAGCCCGCCAGTAAGCGTGAACTGCTCGCCGAAGATCGAGCGGCGTTTCTGCCGTTGCCGAAACAGACGTTTGAATCACGCCGGATCACCGACGGGACCGCCGATTCGCAATCGCTGGTGCGGTTCGACACGAACGACTATTCGGTCCCGGTGCAGTACGCGCATCGGAAGCTGCTGGTGATCGCCACGGTGGAGGAAGTGCGGCTGGTCTTCGAGGATCGTTTGGTGGCTCGGCATTGGCGTTCGTGGGAGCGTGAGCGAACCTTCTTTGAGCCGGTTCACTACTTGGCACTGTTGGAGCGTAAGCCAGGAGGCTTCGACTTCGCCAAGCCATTGGAGCAGTGGGAGTTGCCAGACGGCTTCGCGCTGCTGCGACGGCGTCTGGAAGCGGACGATCCACGGAACGGCACGCGATCCTACATTCGCGTGTTGCGATTGCTGGAGAAGTTCTCACTGTCCCAGCTCACCGACGCGGTGGAGTACGCGTTGGACATCGACGTGATCGATGCCGACAGCCTGCGGACCATCGTCGAGCATCGCAGCGATCAACCCGTTCCGCTGTTTGCGTTGGACGGCCGACCGCACCTGGCTCACGTGCGTGTGGAGATCACTCAGGTCTCCGCGTATCAGGCTCTGCTGACGGAGGTGACGCCATGACACCGACCGACACCAAGAGCACCGTATTGCTCAAGCATCACCTCAAAGCCTTGAAACTTCCGACGATGACGGCCGAGTGCGAGAAGATCGCCCAGCGCTGTGCCGCAGACAACGCCGATCATCTGGCGTTCCTGCTGCAATTGTGCGAACTGGAGTTGCTCGAACGAGAACGCAAGGCGGCCGAGCGGCGTTTGAAGGGAGCCCGCTTCCCGGCGACGAAGCTGCTCGACGAGTTCGACTTCACGGCTCGCCCCAGCGTCAACAAGCCGCTGGTCCTGGAACTGCTGAAAGGGGAATACCTCGATCGCCGCGAGAACCTCTTGCTAGTCGGCCCCAGCGGCACCGGTAAGACTCACTTGGCGACGGCGTTCGGAATGTCCGCGTGCTCGCAGGGCCGTAAGGTCCGCTTCTTTCGCGTGACCGAACTGATCACGCAGTTGTTGGAAGCCAAAGAGGAACGTCACCTCTTGCGACTCCGTCAACAATTGGGCAAGCTGGATCTGTTGATCCTCGACGAGCTGGGCTACGTTCCCGCCAGCAAGGCCGGAGCCGAGTTGCTCTTCGACGTGATCGCCACCGCCTACGAACGGAACAGCTTGATCGTGACGACCAACCTCCCCTTCGAGAATTGGACTGAGGTGCTCGGCAGCGAACGCCTCACCGGAGCGGCCCTGGATCGCCTCACGCATCGCTGCCACCTCCTGGAGGCCAAGGGCGAAAGCTACCGCCTTCAGGACGCCAAACGACGAAGACGTCCTCACCACGGACCTGCGAGCTAACCCAACGCTTTTACCGCGATCATGTTCCCTTGGCCCAAGGAATCCTCAACAACCCAGCGCCACCAATTTCAGCCGCCCCGCGCCGCCATTTTCAACCGTCGTCAACATGTGCGGCTGTTCGGACAATTCATCCGGAACTGAGACTGCTGCTCGAAAACATTTTGACACCGAATTCAAGAAGTGGATCGCGGGCCAAGAAAACTCAGCGGCGACCCAGAAGGCGAAAATTCGAGGATTGCTGGACCCCATCAACTACGATATTCGCAGCGTGGTCACCGATGAGCCACACTTTGCGGCATTCGACGACGTCGAGAAGCTCCCAGAGGACTGGAAAACTTGGCCAGCCTATCGGTTCAACGTCGCAATCGAATGGAAATCGAAGGCAGGGACGCCCCTAACAGATATCACGACCTACACGCTGACGTGGAACGCTTCAGAAAAGCGTTGGTACGTCGCCGAACGATTCTGATCAATCATGCTTGCTGACTGGGAAACCAACACGGTTCTGATCTCCGACCTGCTGCCTCAGCGGTATCTGGAGATCGTCCGCCAATGGGAGGCCGCTCTTGTCGAACAAGAGATCCCCCTGATTGTCGTTTTTGGAACCGCAGACATTTGGATTCGAGATGCGGCACCGATTCAAGTCAATGAACGACACTTCACCCAATTCCGCTACAGGCCCAACTACCTTCTTAACGGTGACGAGGATCTCATCACCAAGCCGGAGGTTTTTCGGAGGTTGAAGTTGTTTAAGCGATCGACGAGATCAAAGCTCATTATGGACGGTGGAAACATCGTGGGGACACGCTCTGTGGCCATCGTGACGGACAAGCTTTTCAAAGAGAACTCCGATCGAAATCGAAGTGAGATTCGTGCCGAACTTCAACGAGAGCTTCAGGTCGAACGATTGATCGTCATCCCCAAGGAACCGTTTGATCGAGTGGGACATGCGGACGGAATGGTTCGGTTCGTGACGGAGCATCAAATCGTCATTAGCGACTATCGCGGCGTTGATTCGGGGTTTGCGGAACGACTCGAAAAAGTGTTGATGGCCAACGCTCTTCCATTCGTCCGTCTCCCGTATGTGCCGGAATTGCGAATACGCAATGGCATACCCTCAGCCGTTGGCAATTACGCCAATTATCTTCGGGTTGGAAACGTGATTCTTCTCCCAGCTTATGGACTCCCCGAAGATAAAGTTGCTTGGGACATTTTGACGAACTTACTTCCCCACTGCCGTGTCGTGCCGCTTTCCTGTCGGAATCTGGCTGAGGACGGAGGGGTCTTGAACTGTGCGAGTTGGACGATCCTGCAAACCAGCAACAAACACAATTGAGTTGTTTGTTGCCTCAAACAGGACTCCTTCGAAATCCCTCGGTTCTTCCGAATGACTGTCCCGCCTGTGTCACGGGCTGCGGGTATCAATAGAGGCCACTGGCTCCCGGAGAGACGCAGGCCCCGCTTAGGGGAGGCGAGTCGGCACAATCCCGTTGGCTGTTTGCCGTGAATCGCTGCGATTCACCAAGCAGATCGGACCAACAATTCCGGGGTGACGACCGACGACAAGCCAGGAACAACCCAATGATCTCCTGGAGCCGGCTTTTATTGAAAACAATCGTGATGGAGCCGACGAACTCTTTGCCTCAGAGCAGCGTGTCGCGTTCTCTCATCGAGTAATGAGTTTCGGACCACCAAAAGATGGTGGGCCTCTCAACCACAAGAGCAACGCATTCAAAACCAACGTCCAAGGAGAACGATCAATCATGAGCTTTCAACCCAAAGTTTATACCTTCGGCCAAATCCTGTTCGTCACTGGAATGGCGGCTGCTGGGACAGTCGTGTGTTACTTCAAAGGACAAGGCTCAGAAGACGCGGGAATGAGATGGTTCACGGAGAACTGGCTTCCGTACATCGGCGGAGGAGTCACCGTACTTTTCTTCCTCTTCGGTTTGGGGCTCGTTGGCAAACCCTGGTACGACGAAGAAACTAATCGACAGCTCAAAGCCGAGTACGACCGAGCGATGTTGGAGTGGAGATGCAAAAGTCCTGAAGAGAGGGCCATCCTCATGGCCGCAGAAGAAAACCGGTTACTGCAACTCAATCAAATTTTGCAGAACATCCAGATCAATCAAAACCTGGAACAAATGAAGAAGTCCGGGAGGAGCTAAGACAGCTTCTTAGTTCAAGAAACGGGCTGACAATCTCAGTTATCTAAGGTGCCTTCGATGATGTTGATCGAGCGACGAGAATTCTTGCAGACCACCATCGGAACCGTTTCTGGGATGGTGATGTCGTCCTTTTGTCAGGCCACTGCAATGGCAGAGGTTGATACCCGGCCCGATTGGCTGACGAAGTATGAGCAAACGCTGGAAATCGAACTGTTTGGGATTCCCCAATCATGGTCGTGTATCCGTAAGGGCTTGCACCCGTTCTCACCGGAGCGAACTTTGATCTTGCCCAGTCAAGCTCACGATGACCGCCGTCAAGTTGAGCTTGCTCAGCAGATTGGTCGACGATGGGACGACGCAGGTGCATCGCAGGACGCCGAAACGATTCTCCGCATCGTTCAGGCAGCCTCAATTCTGACACAGGTCTATGGCGTCCAAGAACGAACTGAGGATTGGGTTCGTGGCCTCTTGGGTTTGTTGTTTGAGTTGTACAACAGCGTTGCTCAAAACCACCAATGGGTTGCTCCCCTGAGTTGGCAAAAATGGCACGAAGAGGCCAAGACATCGAATGGAATCGTCGACTGGTGGCTGATCCTCATCCCACAAGGAATCGAAGTTCCCAGTATTGACGGCACGCGACTGCATACTCTGATCACACCGATTTACACCGAGGTTGGAAAACCACGACTGCCCGTTGAATTCTGGGACTTCATGGCAAGGGCGATTGGCCTTCAGCCCAAAGTTTTCGGAGGATCACAGTCCATCGACACGACTTGGCTCGACATCTCCTGCATGGACCGCAAGTCGGCCTGCCTCTCCATCAATCAACGAATCGCTGCAAATCTCACGAAGATGGCGTGAAGCAGTTTTGACTCACCGAGAGCATCAGAAAGTTCTGACAAGAATATGCGAATCACCATTCACAGAGGGACTCACGAGATTGGCGGGAACTGCATCGAAGTCGCCACCGACAAGAGCCGGATCATCCTCGACGTGGGGATGCCCTTGTTCAATGAAGATCGGGAGCCTCACGATTCGACAACCCTGAGACGACAGCCTTCAGAGGAACTCCGAAAGACTGGGGTGCTTCCCAACGTGCCAGGGCTTTTCGATGACACTGGCCGCAGGCCAGACGCCATCCTGCTCTCTCACGCCCATGAGGATCACACCGGATTACTCCGACATTCCCAAGTCGAGATTCCCATCTACGCCAGCGTGGGAACCAGCAAGATGATGCAAGCGGGAGCCAAGTTTGCCGGACAGCCAATCCTTCCACGTGATCGACACGAGAAGATCTACGCAGGACAACCGGTTCAGATTGGTGACTTCAGCGTGACGGCATTCTCGGTGGATCACTCGATCTACGGAGCCCAGGCATTCCTGATCGAAGCAGAAGGCAAGACGGTTCTCTATTCCGGTGACCTGCGGATGCACGGTCGAAAACCAGGGATGCACAGGTCACTGATCGAAGCCGTCAAAGATCGGACCATCGACGTGCTGCTGATGGAAGGAACTCACATCAGCCACACGGATCATCGTGGACCGAATGAATACGAACTCGAAGACGAGATCACTGCACACATCCAGTCTGCACCTGGATTGGTGCTAGCGTCTTTCTCACCACAGCACGTTGATCGACTGGTGGGTTTCTTTCGGGCTGCGAAGAAGACAAATCGAATCTTCATTGCTGATGCCTACACGGCATTCGTGATGCACCTGATCGCCTCAGAGACTTCCATTCCTCGCCCGGAGTCCACGAAAGAAGTGAAAGTCTTCTTCCCAAAATTCTTCGAGCAGACCTACGAGAAAAAACGACTCGAAAGTTTTCACGCTTTGATGTCCCCGGCCCGGATTGGGATGGAAGAAATCCGATCGAATCCATCTCGATACGTCATGTTGTTTCGCCCCAGCATGTTGGAGAGCGACTTCGGCGGCAGTCTGCCCAATGGCTCGCGATGCCTGTACTCCCGCTGGACCGGTTACCTGCAACAACCGGAATGGAAGATGACGAAAGCAAAGCTTGACGAAGCAAGCGGGGATCTGATCGAAACCCACACGAGCGGTCACATTTTCTATGAAGACATCATTGATTTGGTAGGACAGATCAACGCCAAGATGGTGATTCCAATCCACACGTTTGAACCGGCGAAGTTCAGCGAGTTCTCACAAAATGTGAAACTCTTGGCGGACGGTGAAGTGTTGGAAATGAAGTGAAGTGGCAGACTTTTTGGATCAAATCAACCACGAGATTTTGGGCGAGAAAAAGCCATTCTCGTCAAGTTTGGCCAGAGCGAATCCCATTGTAATTGATTTTGTCTTCTGACCGTGTTTGACCATCTCACGCCATCCGGGACTGCGGTCCGAATGGGAGTCATGCTTTGTGAAATACTTGTCATCTGCCAACACAACAACTCTTGGCGGCACGGAGCGATCTGGCACAATCTTTTGGAAGCGTTTGGGTATCGAGCGTTTCGACTTCCACTCAAGGAATTCATCGGTCAACCTTTTGAATGTTTTTTCGGATGTCAGACAGGACAGATAGTCTAATCCTTCCAGAATCGCGGAAATTGGCGGATGTGAATTCTCGCCAAGCTTGCCTTCAAACACGATCAATCCACCGCTCTCAGTCAGCCCTAACAAGTCGGCACAACGCCCCGAATGGTTTCCCTGATTGGGAACTTCGTACGACAGCAGCAACACCGGCATCGTGTTGATCTGCAAGCAACCGCCGTTTTCACTCCAAGAACGATGGTAGAGGCCGTACATGGCACGGTTTTCGGCCTTCTTTACTTTGTAATTGTGATCGGCACGGTCGATCAGTACGTTTTGCCCCGTATATTGCCGACCGATCTGCTGCTCTCGCACAAATTCATCCTCCAGCATCCAGCTAAGAAGTCGCGTCCACTCAGGGCGTGCTCCTTTATCATTTTTCAAACGAATCATCCAAGTTCGAAAGCTGGTGTCGGACATGGCGGTTTATCTCTTTGTGCGGTAAATCTCGACCGAGACAAATTAGGTCAGGCCTGAATTGGTTGGGGGCATTTCCGTTCGCTTCGATTCGAACGAGCAGGGAGTCCATTTCGCGTGAATGTCAAGCAGTAACCTCAAACGTGAGCATACCTGCCACTCACTCCAAGTGATACTCATAGCCCGTGGCCCGAAAGTCGTCTGTCGCTCACTCTTTGAAGCATGGGCAAAGCAGTCGACATCCTTGAACGCTTCGGACAACGAGTCCGAGAACTGAGACGGGCAGAAGGTCTGTCCCAGGAAGCGTTCGCTGCCAAATGCGGCCTGGACCGGACCTACATGGGTGGGATCGAACGAGGGGAGAGAAACTTGGCTTTGAGGAACATCGACCTCATCGCGAAGACCCTCAAAATGAGCCTGTCCGATTTAATGCAGGGTCTTTGAATCCAGGCTGCGGATGCAGCACGGCTGATGCTTTGCCCTAACTGTGAACAACAGCACAAGGGACAAGCACCTCATGGCAACATCGGACTGGAAGACGCCGTTTCTGAAATTCCGGGATGAACTTCGGATGCATCTTGAGGTCGGCCCTCCGCTCTACCACAGCATTCTGATGTCACCATTTTTCACCAAGGCCGAGATCGGTGAAGTCATCAAGAACATCGCTGCTGCTGACGAAGGCCAACCATTGGCAGCCACAGTCGAGTTGCCAACGTACGATTGCAAGTACCACGCTCAGTTCTTCTACGGGCAAAAGGCAACCTGCAATCGGCTTTCACAGGCCTTAATGGGAATTGAACGGTGGTTGATTGATGTCCCCAAGGGACTGTTGCCACCGTTCTACCTGCAATATTCCAGAAATGCGGAATGTACGCAGTTAGCTACTTGGGCGAACATCGTCTACTACTTGGCCTGGGAAATTGACGCTCATTATCTCCAAGCAACGGTGGAGTACCAAGCCCAACTGCACGAAGTGACTTCAGTCCCCTGGTGCGAGGTTGAATGGCCGGAGACGTGCGATCCTCGCCCTGCTCTCATTCGGCAAGGAACGTCAGAGGATTATGTTTCTGAGTTCTTGAAGTCCTACACGATCGAGGGTGGGAGGTGGTGTCCCGACATCATCGGTGCCTACATCTCTGGTGGAAGCATGTGTGGGGAATTCATCACCGCATCAATGGCCGCCGCAGATATTCTTGTCTTCATGCTCGACCAAGTTCGGGGACAAGAAACGGATGAGCCGAACAAGCTCAGGAGTTCTGTGAAGAAAAGGCGTCAATCTCGATCTCGAAAAATCTCGAACGAGATTATTCTGCTGCGAGAACTGTTGAAATCACGTCATAACGCTGAGCAACATGGTGAGAAGGCAAGGAGCCCTCTCACGGCAGAACAGATTGCAATTGCGTTGGAATGGTTTTCTGAAGAAGGGAAGCCGCTGGCGAGTCGGGTAAGTCGCCGGATGAAGGAAATCTTCGGACCAAACGGCATGGAGAAGTACCGAAGCCTCTTCGTTGGGGGCAAGATCCGCAAGGGGATTTTCAATCGCAACGCAGACGGAACCAGTGCAGTCGATGGCTACGTGGCGGAAGAGGATGAGGATGAGGATGAGGATGATGCAAATGAGAATGATCTCGACTGAAAATCAGGAACTGCATAATCAATTTGTCGTCTGAAATGCACGGAGAGAATTTTCGTTGGGCGTCAGCAACTACTTCTAGCATAAACAGTTGCAATGCATCCGCAGATTCCTGCGGGTAGAAGTGAATGGCTACCTCTGCAAGTGGAATCACGATCCACCATGCAGCAGGAAAGGTTCACGAAATGACGACCGGCCACGACTTCAACGCAGGTGTAATCAGTCCGAATGAGCTCTACACGCTCAAGGCATTCACGCGGAAACTTGGAATCCGCGAGGCCACGCTGCGATCCGCTCGACGAGCAGGACTTCGGGTCTACTACGTCCACAAGCACGCCTACATCTATGGCCGTGATTGGATTGAGTACGTCCTGAATTCTCAGGGACCACAGAACGGTGGCCCCGTTTCGGAAGCCGTCTGACCAGTCCGGTCAATCACCAATCCCGATGATTGCGGAGAGACTGTGTCATGGCCAAAAGAAAATCTCACTCAGCTTCTGGCCGAAAGATTCCCAAGGTTCGGATCGTTCGCTATCCGGATCGGCCTTTCCAGTTGAGGTACGACTGCCCGGTTGAAAAACGGCAGATTCGAATCTCCACGGGGACGAGGGACGATGCGGAGGCTGAACTACAAAAGGCGGAGCTTGAGGCTAAGTTGCTGCTCGGGCTTTCGATTTCGACTGGACGCGGAAAGGTTCTGGGACCAGAAATGGATTGGTCCTACTTCCGAGAGCAGTTCCGCACTCTGCATTTGGCAACGGTTCGAGAGAGCACGGCTCGCCATGCGGAGAGCCGATTGGATTTGGCCGAACGCATTATCAAGCCCAAGACTCTGAGTGACATGGCTGATCCAAATGCGTTGCAACAACTTCAAGCCAAGCTCTTGGCCGGTGAACAATCCCGACGCAAGAAGCCCAGGTCGCCTCACACCGTCAAGGGCTATCTCGGTTGCGTATTGGCCGCCCTGAGTTGGGCAGATGTGCAAAACTGGCTACCAACAGCACCGAAGATTCGGAAGCTGAAGACCGCGAAGTTGAAAGCTATGAAGGGACGGCCGATCACGGAACTGGAGTTCGAGAGTTTGTTACAAGCAACGGCCACCGTCGTCGGTGACGAAGTCGCAGAATCTTGGAAGCACGTGCTCCGAGGACTTTGGACCTCAGCCCTACGACTGGACGAACTGATGCATGTGTCCTGGGACAGAACTGAAACCATCCGACCGGTGTGGGGAAAAGGTTCGTTTTCAATTCTTGAGATCCCAGCAGCGATGCAGAAGAACGACACGGAACAGAGCATTCCACTTTTGCCTTGGTTTGAAGCTCTGCTTTTGGAAACGCCGCCAGAACAACGTCAAGGTTGGATATTCAATCCTCAGTCATTGCAGTTGAAGATCAGGAGAAAAGTTCGTTATCAGCGACTGGACGCCGAGTGGGTCGGCAAAGTCATTGCTCGGATTGGGAAAACGGCCAACATCGAAGTGGAGCCGGCCCAGACACGAACGGGGCGTCCTGCCAAGTATGCCTCAGCCCACGACCTACGTCGGTCTTGCGGCGAACGACTTCGAAATGCTGGGGTCCCGCCCTTGGTGATCTGTCGGGTGATGCGACATTCGTCCTGGGAAACGACTCGAAAGCACTATGCACCAGGAGACGTCCAGAAGGATGCCGAGGTTCTCAGTTCCTACCTCGTCCAACCGACACATGAGATGCCGGAACAAAATCACTGAGGTCGGCGAACCCATTCCTCATTCAACGGGTCGAACTCGTAGTCATCCAAGGGATTGTCTGCCAGCAGGTGGGCAATCACCTTTTTCCCAGAGGAGTCTGATTTCGAGACGTAAATGATGGAGTTTTCATTTCTTTCAAACTCGAAGAGGACATCACGATAACGCATCTGCCACTGATTTTCGGCAACCTGAATCATCAACGGTCGGATTGATCCTGAACCGGGCATCTCGCACACTTGGTTCAGGTAGGTTTGATTCTTTTGCAGATCGACATCGGCGAGGGCCTTCGAGATCATGCTCGCCTTCTCACGGTTCTTTCGCCGGAACTGGCTGAAGTTCCGCTCATCCGTGATCGAAAACACGAAGACTTCTTGTCCGGATGGATTCACCCTTCGTCTGAAAACCGACTGCACTTCTTCAGCGGAGAAAAAGTAATCCGAAGCCACTCCGAAACTATCGACAGCGTGGATCGAGACGAAGAATTGTCTCTGAGGTTTGCGATCCGGCAGTTCGACGAACGAACCTGCAACTTCTACCCCAGCCCCGTCTCTGTAAGACCGAGACTGGACCACGGAAAATGAATGCGTGGTTGTGTGCTGACGAAGGGAATCGACTGATCGAGTCGCCGGTTGGACCACGAAGACCGCACCATCAAGGTCCACGGAGAGTTTGAGAACCCAGAAGCGATCCAGCAGGAATGCCTCTGTTCGAGACTCTGCCCTGCGACCGTCGTCGTTCCGTTTGGCCAGTTCAGACATGGCACCTCCTCAATTGAGGCACTCTCTCCAAATGCGGGGTGACTGGCCAGGGCGACATCCAAAATGTACCTGGGTACAATTCGCTTGAAATGAAAAGAGCCGCAAGACGTAAGTCTTTGCGGCACTAGGTACACCCCGCTGGGCTCGAACCAGCAACCTTCGGTTCCGTAGACCGATGCTCTATCCAATTGAGCTAGGGGTGCGAAGGGGGTTTCCCCCGCTGTTTTCGCAGTTAAAATCATCTCACGCGGCGGGGTGGCACTTTTTCT
>SYJG01000070.1 GCA_005798445.1 Planctomyces sp. | reverse complement strand
TCACCAAACCCTTGGGGGAAAGGGGGAGGTTTCTCTCGGATTCAACTCCATCACAAACAACCGGCATGAGTGACTCGTGCCATTCTCTTGCCGACGGCCTTCACCTGCTGTTTGATCCGCCGTGAATAATCCCGGCTAGCACGGTACTAGGCCGCATCCGGTGGCCAGGAAATGGCCTCTTCCGTCCGCCGCGAGTCATGCAGCAGATGTAAACGCCGCGACAACCGACTACGGAACCTCAATGCGGAACAGGCGAGCGACCGGCTCGATCCACATCCGGCCTCGAGTCGCTCGGAGTTCGGCGACGAGGATGACGTCGCGCACGTCTTCAAGCACCTCGAATTCGTGGCTCACCGTTTGCCAATCGGTGTCGCCGGTGAGTTTGTCGTCTCGTTTGCCGCCGGAGATACGGAGGCCGGCTCCGGTGCCTTGTTCGTCTTCGCGCGGTTCGACGGCTTCAGTTCGCATTCCTGTTTCGATGCGGTAGCGGCCTTTGGCGAGCAGCACTTTACGACGCCAGGATGCGATGCATTGGCCGGAATCGCCGACTTGAATCGAGTAGCGTTTCTGGCCGTCGATCTCGACCTCTTCGATTTTCGTGTCGTCGGTTTCTTGAGCGGGGAACCAATCGGCGAGTTCGATGGGCTTATCTCCCTCAAATTCCAACGGCGTCGGATCGCCGTTTTGCAGTTGCTCGCGGAGATTCGGCTCGCGCGCGGCGATCCGTTCTTTGAGTTCGCGAACTCGGTCGGCGTGAGCATTCGCAGGCTCTTCACCCATCGCGGCGATGACCGGTTGCAGGCGGGCGAGCACCGTGTCGAGCTTGTCGTGCAGCCGTTTCGGCTCGAATAGCGGCAGCAGTTCGGCGACTCGCTCGCGATAGCGTTTTCGCCATTCGGGATTGTGCATCACGGCACTAGCGACCATCGGCTCGAAGTATTCGAGGATCGGGAAGCCGGGGTCGCCGAACATCTGGTCCATGCCGTGAGGCAGGAAACGGGCCTTGCCGTGCGGAGGCTCGAAATAGATTCGGTAGTTGTTTTTATTGGGCGTGTAGCCGTCCCAATGACACGTCATCAGTTCGAGGGCCATGAAGCTGACAAAGGCGTCCACGTCGAGCCGCTCGTCGATCTCCGGCCAGCGTTTTTCGGGATCGGGTTCCTGACACGCGGCTTGCAAGGCTCGCAGGTCGCTGTGATCGTCGGGGCCTTTGCCGGAATCCTTTTCGAGATCGACGTCGATGTCCTGCACAAAGCCGCCGTCGTAGAAGTTGCCGGTCGCATCGCCGAAGTGTCGCTTGAGGAATGGCCTGTCAAAACCCTCCTTCAGAACGTACAGGCCGAGGTCGCGGTCGTTCAGCCAGACGCGAGTATGAGTGACTCGTGTGGCCGGCACCTTCGCGTCGCGAGCGATATCCGAGCAGAGCCACTCGCACAAGTACGACTCGTCCTGCACTGAGTTGTTCAGATGGAATTTCTCCATCGCGTGGAAGGTCTGCCCCTTCTCGTGCTTGTCCATGTTGAGCGTGAACGCGGGCCGATCGTCAAGTTCGCGAAAGCTGCCGGCGGCTCCTTTGAGCTTGATGGCGACGTCGGTGTAGGTCGTCTCGCCGTCGGCGGTCGTCTCGATCAGCTTGCACTTCGCGTAGCGGCGAGCGTCCTCGCGCAGCTTCTTCGCCTGCGACTCTTTCAGCTCGATCTTGAGCTTCGGGATGACGCCGTTGTCGAAGAAGTCGTCGCTGGCGTCGCGCGGCGGCGGTGGCGGCGGTTCGGGAGCCTCTGTATCGAATGTGACCGTGGTCGGCCCCGTGACCGCTGGCCGGCACGCCGACAATCCGAGCAGACCACACAGACACAGGCCGATCCGCAGAGACCGAGAAATCCAAGACACGCTCATCGCATTCCTCCTGCCCGCATCGTAGCGACACGGCGCGTTTGCGAAACGACTCGGAATTCGTGTTCCAATCGTTTTGGCAGTA
Source organism: Planctomyces sp. (assembly GCA_005798445.1). Lineage (GTDB taxonomy): Bacteria > Planctomycetota > Planctomycetia > Planctomycetales > Planctomycetaceae > SXKJ01. The sequence goes on along the minus strand of SYJG01000070.1, from coordinate 24,332 downwards.
ACTGGTGATCGAAAACTGTCAAAAGTTCTGCCAAACAATGAAGACAGGCTTCTCGCAGAGGCGCAATGCCCGCAGAGATTCTTGATTGGAGCCGGTCTTCTTTCCTGCCCTCCTCCGCGAGCTCTGTGCCTCTGCGTGAGACTGCTCCTCGGTTCTTCTGTTGTCCGCACCTCGTCCCGGCAAGCGGCTGATTTTCCTTTGTCAGTGGCCTCAACTATATTTCGCCTGTTCTTTCGCCTATTGGAGTTTCCCGACAATGCCGGAGGTCGTCGAACTGCGCGAGGTCACGGATCGACGTGATGTCATTCATCGCGCCGTCCAGCGGTTGTCGCTGGGCGATTTGGTCGCGCTCCCGTCTGAAGCGGGTTACGTTTTGGCAGGGGCGGCACTCGTGGATGCGGCCGTACGCCGGTTCCAGGCGGCAGGCGAGGCGGCGACGCTTTTGCTACGAGCGGCCGACGAAATCGCGGATTTCTTGCCGGATCTGCCGAACGCCGGACGGCGGATTGCTCGACGCTGCTGGCCGGGGCCGCTTGTGTTGCGTGCTCCTGCGTCGGTGACGAATGGATTCGTGGCCGCTCTGCCGGAGAGCAGTCGAGCGGCAGTCATCGCGAACGAACAGGTGGCTGTGCGAGTTTCGAGTCACCCGGTACTCAGCGAAGTCGCAAAACTTTCGCGTGGACCGCTGCTGATTCGGGAGATCGAGGCTTCGGTGAAGAATCTGGATTTCACGGTCGCTCCGTGGACGGACGCCGCCCTCATCGTGAAGGACAATGCCGCAACCGACTCAAACGCCGACGCGCGGACGTCGATCGTGCAGATCAACTCTGACGGAGTCTGGACGGCCGAGCGAATCGGAGCGACTCCCGAAAACCGGTTGCAGGTCGCCGCGTGCGAAGTGATCCTCTTCTGCTGCACCGGCAACACCTGTCGCAGCCCGATGGCCGAATCTCTGTTTCGGCATCTGTTGGCCGAACGGCTGAAATGCTCGCCGGAAGATTTGACAAAGCGCGGGTTCCTGGTCGCCTCAGCGGGACTCGCCGCCGACTACGGCAGTCCGGCAAGTCACGAATCGGTGGAGATGATGAAGCGCCGTGGGCTTGAACTCCGTTCGCACACCAGCCAGCCGCTCACCGATCGGTTGATCGAACAGGTTGACCGTTGCTACACGATGACCAACGGGCACCGATCGGCGATTCTCGACAGTCATCCCGAACTGGCCGATCGCGTGCAAGTGCTCGGCCGCGACGGCAAAGACGTCTCCGACCCGATCGGCGGCGGCATGAACGAGTACGCGTCCTGCGCCGCCAGCATCGAAAAACATTTGGCAAAGATCCTCGACGACATTGTTTGACGAACTCCTTTTCCCGGAACACGATCATGAAAATCGCAGTCGCCAGTGACCATCGAGGGCTGACCGTCAAGGAACGAATCCTGCGGCAGCTTGCCGACCTCGGCCAAGAGGGGGTCGATCTCGGCCCGAACTCGGCGGAGAGCGTCGACTACCCCGACTATGCCGCGAAGGTGGCGACCGCCGTCGCCAATCACGAAGCTGACCGAGGCATCCTGATCTGCGGCAGCGGTATCGGCATGTGCATCGCCGCCAACCGCTTCGCCGGTGTCCGAGCGGCACTCGTCCACGATGACTTCACCGCCGAGATGAGCCGTCGACACAACGACGCGAACGTCATGTGCCTCTCGGCCGACTTGCTCGGAGAACAACTCATCACCCGCATGGTCGATGTCTGGGTGAAGACGCAATTTGAAGGCGGCCGCCATCAACGCCGGCTGGACAAGATCGATCAGAACGCGCGAGGGAATCCGTAACGCGGCAATGTCGCAAATGTCCAATCTCCAAATCTCAATCTCCAAGGAAGTCCCAAATTCCAATGTCCAAAAGGCAACGCCACACAACCTTGGGATTTGGACCTTTGGATTTCTTTGGTCATTGGGATTTGGAGATTGGGATTTTTAGCTCAGGAGGAACAACATGGCTCCCGCGAATTTGAAGTACGCGAAGACTCACGAGTGGCTCAGCATCGACGGCGACGTCGGGACGGTCGGAATCAGCGACTTCGCTGTGAAGGAGCTGACGGACCTCGTCTACATGGGGCTGCCGAACGTCGGCAAGAAGCTGAATGCCGGCGACGTCTTCGGTGAGATCGAAAGCGTCAAAGCAGTGAGCGACCTGTACGCTCCGGTCAGCGGCGAGGTCATTGAAGTGAACTCGAACCTGCCGAACGATCTCGACCTGTTGTCGAAGGATGCGTTCGGCAAAGGCTGGCTGATCAAAATTCGGCTGAGCAATCCAAGCGAGGCGGCCGCGCTGTTGGATGCGTCTGGCTACGAACGCGAATGCGCCGCGGGGCACTGATTTTGGAGTGCGACGGCCAGAGCCGTCGCTTTTCAAATCGCTGCGATTCAGTCAGTGACAACAACTTGAGCTTTCGACGTCTCGGAAAAAGTGGCGACTCTGGTCGCCGCAGTCCAAAGAGTCCTTCAAGGTGACCCGTGCCGTACCTCTTCAACACCGCTGAGTCGCAGCAAGACATGCTCAAGACGGTCGGCGTGAAGTCCGTCGATGAGCTGTTCGATCAAGTCCCGCGCGAACTGCGACTCGATCGGCCGCTGCAATTGCCGCCGCCGCTCAGCGAGATTGAACTCGAATCGCATTTGCGAGATCTCGCCAGCCAGAACGTCGGCGCGTCGGGGCGAGTCAGTTTTCTTGGCGGCGGTACCTACGATCACTTCGTTCCCGCCGCCGTCGATGCGATCGCCGGACGGAGCGAGTTCTACACGGCGTACACGCCGTACCAGGCCGAGGCCAGCCAAGGGAGCCTTCAAGCCTTCTTCGAGTACCAAACGCTGATCTGCCAATTGACTGGCATGGATGTCTCGAACGCCAGCCTCTACGAAGGGGCGTCGGCGATGGTCGAAGCGGTCTTGATGGCGATGCGCGTCACGCAACGGCGCGGCAAGGTCGTCGTGCTTGGCTCGGTTCATCCCGAATACCGCGACACGCTGACCACCTACGTCCGACATCTCGGTTGTGAGATCGTCACCGTCCCGACTTTGAAGGGGACCGCTGATCCGAACGACGTCGCAGCACTCATCGACGACCGCACCGCCGCTGTGATCGTGCAGCATCCGAACTTCTTCGGCTGTCTCGAAAGCCCGCGAGAAATTTTCGCCGTCGCCAAACAGCACGGAGCACTGTCGATTTCGGTCTTCGATCCGATCAGCCTCGGCGTGCTGCGACGCCCGGCCGACGACGGAGCGGACATCGCCGTTGCCGAGGGTCAATCACTGGGCATCCCGTTGCAGTACGGAGGGCCGTATCTCGGCATCTTGGCGAGTCGGCAAGAGTTCGTGCGGCAGATGCCCGGCCGGCTCGTCGGCGAGACCGTTGATCGACACGGCAAACGCTGCTTCGTGCTAACGCTCGGCACACGCGAACAACACATCCGCCGCGCGAAGGCGACCTCCAATGTCTGCACGAATCAAGGACTGCTCGCGCTGCGAGCGACTGTGTACCTGTCGCTGCTCGGCCCGTCCGGACTGCGCGAAGTTGCCGAGCTGAGTTGCCAGAAGGCTCACTACGCCGCCGAACAACTGTCAGCCGCCGGTTTCGAGCTGACCTTCGCTCGCCCATTCTTCAAAGAGTTCGTCGTCCGCAGCCGAAGCAACGCCGCCGAAGTCGCTCAGCGTGCTCGATCCGCCGGCTTCGACATCGGCCCCGCCCTGAACCGCTTCCCAACGCTCGCCGCCGATGTCGGTCCCGCAGCCCACGAGTGGCTGTTGGTCGCTGTCACAGAGTCACGCACGAAAAACCAAATCGACAACCTGGCCAAAGCCCTTTCGTAACCCGGAGCGTCAGCGAGGGTGAGCGTTCCAGTAAACTGCCAATTCCAAGTCCTCCGAAGCGTCCGCCCTCGCTCACGCTTCGGGTTACAAGAGTTCGAGCCAACGCAAGAAAACTGAACCCATGCGAAACCGACAAGCGACGAACTTGCTGTTTGAACTGTCGCACTCTGGACGACGGGCGGCGGCGTATCCCGCGTGCGATGTGCCGGTGAAGTCGTTGACCGAGTTACTGCCGAGCGAACAGCTCACGGCCCAATCGCCCGAACTGCCGGAGTTGACCGAGCCGGATGTCATTCGGCACTTCACGAATCTCTCGACGTTCAACATGTCGGTCGACACGCATTTCTACCCGCTCGGCAGTTGCACGATGAAGTACAACCCGAAACGGCACGAGCGGCTGGCATCGCTGCCGGGACTGATCGATCTGCATCCGTATCAGCACGAGGCCGACAAGCAGGGGATGCTGGCGATTCTCTTCGAGCTGCAACAAATGCTCGGCGAGATCGCAGGTCTGCCCGCCGTCTCGCTGCAACCAGCCGCCGGCGCGCACGGCGAGATGACGGCTCTGCTCACCGCTGCTGCGTACTTTCACGACCGAGGCGAGCAGCGCACGAAAGTGCTCTTTCCGCAGAGCGCCCACGGCACGAACCCCGCCAGCGCGGCGATCGCCGGCTTCGAATGCGTGCAGCTCAAGGGACGAGCCGACGGCTTCGTCGATCTCGATGAGCTGACAGCCAACCTCGATGACAAGACCGCCGTGTTCATGATCACGAACCCAAACACGCTGGGCCTCTTCGAGCGAGACATCGCGAAAATCGCGCACCTGCTGCACGACGTCGGCGGACTGGTCTACATCGACGGCGCGAACATGAACGCGATCTTGGGGATCACGCGGCCGGGCGACTTCGGCGGCGACATGATGCACTACAACGTCCACAAGACCTTCACCGGCCCGCACGGTTCCGGCGGTCCTGGCGCGGGACCAATCGCCGTTCGAGATTTCTTAGCCGACTACTTGCCAGGACCGATCGTGACTCGAACACAGTTCAGCGGCGCAGATCGTTTTCAATTGACGACACCTCCAAAATCCATCGGCCGAGTCCGCAGCCAGTTCGGCAACGTCGGTATCTTGTTGCGCGGCTACCTTTATCTCCGCACCTTGGGAGCCGCCGGCCTCAAAGCCGCCTCCGAACAAGCGGTGCTCAATGCCAACTACCTGCGAGCAAAACTGGCTGACGTCCTGCTCGTGCCACACGGCGAGTGTTGCATGCACGAGTTCGTCGCGTCGGCCGAGAAATCGAAAGCCGAAAGGGGAATCACCGCGCTAGACATCGCCAAACGATTGCTCGACTACGGTTACTACGCCCCGACCGTTTACTTTCCACAAATCGTTCCGGAGGCCTTGATGGTTGAGCCGACCGAAACCGAATCGCAACAAACGCTCGACGCCTTTGCAGACACCATCCGGTCAATTCTCATGGAATCTCCAGAGTTGCTGCACAACGCTCCGCACGAGACGCCGATCTCCCGGCCTGACGAAGTCAAAGCCGGACGACAACTTGTCCTAAGATGGAAGCGGTGAGCGATGAACGAAGTCGTTCACGTCATTCTCGACGAACCGCAATCCGGTGTCTGGAACATGGCGGTCGATGAGGCGCTGCTGGAAGAGTCTCTCCGCAGCCGGGTGGTTTTTCTGCGTTTCTACCGCTGGTCCGAACCGACGGTCTCTTTGGGTTATTTTCAAAGCGACCTGGAACTTCGCCGCGATCCGCGACTCTCGACTTTGCCAAGCGTCCGACGACTTTCTGGGGGCGGAGCGATCTTGCATCATCATGAGCAGACCTACTCATGCAGTCTGCCTCCTTCACATCAGCTGGCCCAACAGCCGTATCAGCTTTACCTTGACATTCATGCCATCTTCCTTGCTTTTCTAGCCGAATGGGGCGTGCAAGTGACGCTTCGCGGCAGCATCTCCATCCCCAAGGAGGAACCATTTCTGTGCTTCCTGCGAGAAGCTGCTCCAGATTTGCTGGCACACGGGCACAAGATCTTGGGAAGCGCCCAACGGAGGCGGCGGGGAGCGGTGCTGCAACACGGCAGCTTGTTGCTCCGAGCCTCGGAATACACTCCCGGATTGTTTGGACTTTGCGAGTTGACTCAGAACTCTCCTGACACACGCTCTGAATGGGAACAATTCGCACAACGATTGGCGCGCAGCTTGGGAGATAGAATCGTCATCAGCAAACTTCCCGCAGACGTCCGAACCAGAGCGGCAACGATCGCTAACAAGAATTTCGCAACCGGAGGCCTGATCTCGTAAGAATCGAATGTGTTGATCGTTGAGATTTCGACCGATTGACAGTCGTTTGCGGCAAGACTAGCGTTTTCGGTAACCTTTCTGATGAATGTCCTTCTCTGGACTACGTCCATCGTGACGGCATTGCACATTCGGGGAGTTGGTTCCATTGTGATGTGAACTGTTTTCCAATTTGATGTAGCAACTTCCTTTCAACAGTCTTCATTTGGCTTCGGGGTTTGCTCGATAAGTTCGTGTTATCAGGGGCAGGGAACGCGTCATGTTGAGTGCTGAACTGAAAGTGGTGGGCGGAAAACAACACGGTTCGCTCATCCCGCTTCAGACGAAAAAGTTTTTGGTCGGACGCGAACAGGATTGCCAACTGCGTCCCTCCAGTGAATCGGTGAGCCGGCACCACTGTGTCTTCACGCTGGATGATTTCAGTGTCCGCCTGCGCGACTTGGGAAGCACGAATGGCACATTCGTCAATGGCCAACGCGTTCAAGGTCAAACAATCCTGCATCCCAGTGACCGGATTTTGATCGGCAAACTGGAATTTGAAATCGTCATCGAAGGAGAGGTCGCTGCAGTACAGCACGCGCGAACCGATGTTTCCGTTGGTTCGTCGTCCGACGCCGGATTCCTGTTGAGTGATCTCGCCGAATCGCCAGAAGCGGCTCCGTTGGATCCGGCGTTGGTGGACAGCGGACCGACGAAAATCCTCGATCACGTCCAAAACGCCGTCGGCAACAACACGACGGTAATGAATGCCGACAACACCAGTTTGTTTCCTCCATCGGCTCCCGCTGCACTGCCCAGTGAGACCAAGCTAGGCGATGCCTTGCCTGTCGGCTCGACAGTCGACACTTTAGCTCAATCGATTCCGGCAATGCCGCCACCGATGATGCCGCCGGGAGTGCCCATGCCAAATGCGGCAATGATGTCTCCCTACGGAATGCCGGGAGTGATGCCCGGTACATACCCGCCACAGCCAGCGTACGTCCAAGCTCCTTTTGCCAATTACGCGCCACAATACATGCCTAATCCCTACGGCATGCAACAGCCTTTTATGCCGCAGCCGGGTTACATGGACCCGGCATATCAGCAACAAATGGCGTATCAACAACAAATGGCTCAACAGGCGATGATGGCGCAGTATGCCGCGCAGCCCGTGCCGATCGCTGACCCAATGGACTTGGAACCGGATTCCAAATCAAAAACCGTCAACGTTCCCGCAATCACGCTACCACCACCGGAAGAAACCGGAGTGAAGCCGCCGCCTGAGGCTCCGCCACCAGCTCGGACGGAAGGCACGACGGCCGTCATCGCGGCGGAAGTCCCCAATCGACAATTGGCAGCCGACATTCTCAACAAGTTCAAAAACCGCCGGTAGCCGCCGGAGCTTTGCAGTCCCACTGGTTGAAGGAGCATCTCCGTGTCTGAATCGAATCCCGCTGCTGCTGCGGCCGATCAACAACGACGCTACCGCGAACTGCTGGACTTGCTGCCATTGGCGATCACCTTGGCAGGCCTGCCACACAGCGAGGGGACTCGCTACTACACGGAAGAGCAGATCGAATTACGAGCGAACACGGTTCGCCATGCCTTCAAATTCGCGAAACAGTTGGCCAGAGATTACATTCAGCGGTAATCAACGGACTGCTTCACCGGCCTGCGCCGTTCATTTTTCGGCGAGTTGAGGTGTTCTCGAAACCCTTGCGGACGATTGCCGGTATGTCTGGCGATTGACTCGGTTTCGGTGACGTCGACCATCGACGGTATCTTTTGTCCGTGTCAAGATGGGCTTGGTCTTGTAGACACAATCCTCCAAGGCAAAGCGTGTCAGACCTGACCGAACAAAAAATCTGCTCCACAGTTGGTTGAAAACAGTGGGATGCCGGCTTGAGCGTGGACGTCAGCGAGGTCGAGTTGGTCCAAGGTTGTTTGGCGGGCAATGTCGCTTGCCAACGGCTGTTCGTTGAGCGTTTTGAGAGCATGATCTTCGGACTCTGCCTGAAAATGCTCAGCCGTCGCCACGATGCCGAGGACGTTGCGCAAGAGGTCTTCTTGCGAGCCTTCCGAAACTTGCATCGCTGGGATGGCGAACGACCGCTGCGACCTTGGCTGTTGACGATTGCAGCGAACCGCTGCCGGACCCAATTGGAGGAACGTGGCCGCCGTCCGTTGCTGATGGATTTGCAAGCCGACTGGTTGCCGGAGCGGACGCGAACCGATTCACATGATGATGCCGAGGAAATCCAACGAGCGTTAGCCACCTTACGTCCCGAATACCAACAGTGCTTTGTCTTGTTCTACCTGCAGGAGTTATCCGTCGAAGAGGTTGCCGAGGTTCTCGACTGCCCCGAAGGAACCGTCAAAACTTGGTTACACCGTGCTCGAAAGGAAATGGCAGAGTACCTGCGAATGCGCGGTCTTGACCCGCAACAGCCATTGAGTGATCACTCCCACGATCCGAATCCTGAACCGAACTGACAACCTCCGAAATCTCCAATCCACTTTTTGATGTGCCGCGATCATGACTTGTTTTGATTTTGAAAACCGTCTACACGAGCTCTGCGATCTTCGGCAACACGAATTGCCGGACGAACTCTGCGCACACATCGCTCACTGTCCCGAGTGCCGCGAGATTCAGGGACATTTTCAACATTTGCATTTCGCCGTCGAGGATTGGAAGGCGCAATCGCCAACAATCGAGTTGGCCGATGTTGTTCTGCAACGTTTGCAGTCTGAGCACGGCCTCGTCGCTTCGGCGTCCCGATCGACACTGAGCAGCCGACGGACCATTCCAAGTCGTCGGCACTCGCCGCTGGCAGGATGGGTGGCATTGCTCGCCTCCGCCTTGGCATTGGTGATCGCGATCGGAATCGGTTGGCGAGTTTCCAGCAACGTCTCGTTCGCGAACCGTCAGAACTCGCCTCAGATTCAAATCGCGAACGCTCCAGAGAAGCGTCTCAAGCCAGTCAGTGACCCGGCACCAACCGGTGATCGGCAACTCGATGTGCTGGTGCATGACGCCCGCGACGCCTACGCTGCGTTGGCCTCGCAGGCGTGGCATCAAGTTTCGGCCACCAACGTGCTCTTGCCGCCGACTGACACGCCGAATCTTTTCGGCGGCGAAGGTTCGACGGACGGTGTCTCGGAATCGTTGTCGCGACCTCTGGCTCCGCTGGGCAAAGAGCTGCGAGAGGCCGTTGATTCGTGGCTTCAACAAGTCTTCAACAGCCAGGACTCCTCGACTTGACCAACAACTTTTCTCGGCAACGTCCCTTTCCACGATGGATCGCTGGACTGCTTTTGGCGTGCTCGTTCCTGAGCGAATGGCGGCTGGCACGAGTCTGCGCCGACGAACCGGAACTCACCAGTTTGGTTGGCGAGAACGTCGGACTGTCCGTCGAGATTCGCGATCTCCGGTCGCACATTCGCAACGTGCCGTCTGCGGAATGGTTTCGTCGCCTGCGTGAACTTTCGCTAGTCAAGCGCTGGCAGCAAGGCCCCGAGTTTGCCCGTTGGCAAGTTGGACAAGCCAGCTTAGCCGCGTTGGTGGGACAGCCGCTCGATCAATTTGTTTCCGAGTTGTTTGGCGAATCGGTACTGCTAGTGCTGTCGCCATCTCCAACCGGCCCACCAATGGGGATGCTGTTGTCACGTGCCGCAAAGGACGACACATGGGATCGCGTCCTCGCCTTATGGGATCTGTTGGAAGCTCACGACGTGCAGACGAAGTCCGCGTTCGGACGCAGCTTCCAAGTTCGCCGCAAGAAGACGAACGGCCAAACCACCGGCCCGGACCTCTTCACCGTGAAACTCGGCCGGACGCTCGCCATCAGCGAACGTGAGGAACTCATACTCGATGTGATCACACGAGTCGCATCGACAGCGAATGACAGCCGCGTGAAACCGCTCGATCAATCGCCGACCTACCGCCAAGCCATGTCGTCATTGCCAGTCGGTTGTGCCGTCCGCATCTTTGTCGATCCGCGGCGTTGGGATGACGATGTCGCCAAAGACTCCGCATCAGCCGCTTGGTTGCTGCCCCTGTGGAAAAAGTTGGATTGGTTTTCGGCTGGATTGGAAGTTCGCGATGGTTTGGTGTTCCACTCCGTCGTGCATCACAACACGACCGACTTGCCGGCCATCTGGCAGCAATTCGTCGAGGCCTCGAAAACAACCAGCGATCTGGCAACGCGATTGCCGTCCAACGCGGTCATCGCGGGCGAGGCTCGGATCGCACCTGACTTCGGCCGTTGGCTCCAAACACTCGATCCCTCGGAGAAATCGCAGAGAGATTGGCAGACGTTCGCCAAAGTCACTCGCGGATTGCTCGGTCGTGACTTGTTCGACGAAGTCTTGCCACACACTCGACCGAGTTTGGGCGGAGCGATCGTTCCGAAAACGCCGGTCGAAGAACACTCGGCTCCGGTGGATGGTCTGCTGACTTGGCAATTCGATCTGTCACACGGGCAACCAAACGAAAGTGGTCAGCCAAATCTCCGTGAGTCGCTCGACGGCGCGCTGCTGACGTTACTGAACTTCGCCGCCGTGGCTCACAACAGTCGTAATCCCGATTCGCCAGCGACGTTGAAGATTCAGCAGCGCGAGTCACTGACCATCAAATGGCTGGACAGTCTGCCCCCCTATCGCCCCGCCTACGGAATCGCGACCGAACACCTTTTAGTCGCCACCGATCCACGATTGATCTCGGCATTCCACGACCGATCCGCCGGAGACTCCGCGTTGAGTTCCGAACCGTTGTTTGCAACCACCCGCTCACGGCACTTCGCCGATCATTCGCATTGGCTGTTCGTAAACTCTCACTCGGCTCGCGAGTTTCTCAGCCAACAGCACGAGCCATTGAGTCGCCAAGTCGCGCATTGGCGAAAACTCGCGCCCCCTTCGGTGGCACCACAGCTCGATCGAGTACGCGAATTGCTGACGCCGTTCGATGCGGCGTTTCTCGCGGCGAAAGTCACTCCCGGCGAAGTTCGATTCACGGCCGGAGCAGTCACTCCCGATCCCCAGCGGTGATGGAGCGCGGCACAATCGCTACGACCGGCGAGACTGCCCCATCTCCAAATTCCACTCAAGAATTACTCCCTTCTTGATCCGCACAATTTGCCGAGTCTGCCGTTGTGTGACAAAGTTCAACGTCCAACAACGACTCGCACCTTTGGGGCATTGCCGTTGCGGGCAGATCACGTTTTTGAGCCGTTCGGTTCGCTCAGTTTTCCCTCTCGGAGCCAGCTATGCCCGCTACTTTGGAAATGGATCAAGTCGTCGAACAGCGTTTGAGCAAAGACCGTCGCGTCACAGAGCGACGCAGCTTCCCAACTCAAGGGGCACCGGATGGCGTCGAACGCCGTACCAGCGATCCACGCCGCAAAGCCCAACGCCGACGAGAAATTGATCCGACCACTTGCGAACGCGACTATTCGCTCGACGAAGTCGAGTTCATGAGTGCCATGGATCACTACAAACGCCGCAGTGGCCGACCGTTCCCAACTTGGAGCGAAGTTCTCGAAGTCGTTCGCAGTCTCGGCTATCGCAAAGTCGAGGCGACGACGGAAATCGTCATCAAATCGCGATAGGCGAGTTTGACCATCGTCCCTACTGGCGATCATTCGCATCGCCAGATCTTTTCTGCCAACGACAAGGCCCGCGTGTCCCATGACACGCGGGCCTTGATTCGTTTGGAAAGACCAACACGCATCACACTGGGTTGCGGCCGAAGGTCATAATCGTGATATCGTCATTCTGTGGGCGGCCGTTGGCGTGACGGCGAACGTCAGCCAGCAACACCTTGCCGAGTTCATCCGCTTTCTTCGGACCTTTGAGGATGAATTCTCGCAGGCGTTCCAGCGTGTAAAGGTCGTCATTCGGAGCCATCGCCTCGCTGACGCCGTCGGTGAACAGGACCGCGAGATCACCCGGCTCCAGCTTAAAATTGAGCACGTCAAACGGATAACCGTCCACAACACCGATCGGCACGCCGACGGTCTCATCAGCGAACTCGAAGAGCGACCCATCGGCACGACGGATAATCGGCGACATGTGGCCGGCGTTGACGAGAGTCATCTCATGAGTCGTCAGGTCGATGATCGCCAACACATAAGTCACGAAGCGGCCTTCCACTGCATTCGCGCACATGTGGTGATTGATCGCTTCGACGGCAGGCCCGACTTCGTGGACGAATTGCATCGTGTTTTGGCAGCAGCTCGACATGCGCGACATGATCAATGCGCCGGGAACGCCCTTGCCCGCCACGTCGCCGAATGACAGAAAGATTTTGTTTCCGGGCAACATACCAGCGTCGTAATAATCGCCGCCGACCGCCTGGGCCGAGTCATACGAAGCGTAGAACTCGTAGCCGGGCGCTTTAGGAAGGTCGCTCGGCAACAACGCGCGTTGCACATTGCGAGCGATTTCCATTTCGCCGTCTTGCTTCTTCTTTTCCATGAAGCTGACCAGCAGTTGAGCACCTTCATACGACAGCGCCGCTTGTCCGGCGACGGCCATCAACAGATCGAGGTCTTCTTCGTTGAACTGACTAATCGGGTTCTGAGTATCAATACTGATCACGCCCATCGGCTCGGCGTCATGGCTGAGCAACGGCACGCACATCATCGAACGGATATCCAAACTGGAGATGGATTCGCTGGCGGAAAACGCGGCATCGTTAGCGGCATCGGCCGACAGAATCCCCGTCTTGTCACTGAGCACTTTGTTGAGAATCGTCCGGCTGAGCTTGACGGTCGCATCTTCCCCGGCCCGGCGGTGCTTCATGGCTCGCGGGACCAGCTTCCCTTTTTCATCTTTGAGCAGAATGCACCCTCGGTCGGCCTGCGAAAAGATTTCGAACAACGCTTCCAGAATCCTCGGACAAATCGCGGTCACATCGACAACACCAGCCAAGCTGCGCGTGATCTCGATGACGGCCTTGAGTTTGACTTCCGGCCGAACATCCAGCATTCCGAATTGGCCGCCGCCGCCGCCGCCGACTCCGACCAATGTTCCAGTGATCGTCGCGCCGTCATCCGCTTCATCGACGAAGTCAATGTCATGATTCGTCTCAGCAATTGCTTGGGGGCGAGGAATGGCTGGCTGTGGTGCCGGTGAAACCAGAGCCGAGCCTTCGCTCTGAAACCTCAACAGGATCAAACCAAGCTTGATGCGATCGTCGTGGACGAGTTGAGCTTTGCCCTCGATCTGCTTGCCATTGACGAACGTGCCGTTGCCGCTGCCCATGTCTTCGATGAAGTAATTCCCATCGACCTTGGTCACTTGCGCGTGCCGTCGAGACACGGTGTTGGAATCCAACTGAATGGTGCAGCCAGGATGCCGTCCCAGAACCGTCTCCCCATCGGGGATCGTGTGCTCGACCGCCTTGCCGCCCTGCAATACAACCAACATCGCCATGACTGCTGTTCCCCAACACCCAACGTGAAGACAGGGTGATTACTGACACTTGCCGTTCCCACGGCGTCGCGAGGATGGTATTTGCCGCCGAGCGACACTGCAACGAGGCAGCGCTAATGGATGAATGTTAATTGCCATCCACGCCAAAAATCGTCTCGACGTTTCCTCGTAGATTTTGGCGGCCAAGTTCCAGAGCTCGTTCTTCAGGCCAACCACGCCCGATGACGAAATCATCGGCCAGCACCTTGGCCAAGATTCGGCGATACATCCCGAATTTCGGCAATGCGAACTCCAATTTGTACATGTCGCTGTAGTAGCCAATCTGCTTGGTTCGCGGCACCGCCTGCAACCGAGCTCGGCAATCGGTCTCGATGTACGCCGGGATGTTGGAGTACCACCAGTGCCCGTTCGTCACGACGTTCGGGAAGATCCACGAGTAGCTGACCAGCTCTTGGTTGCTGATCTGAGCGAGCACCGAGATCGGGAACACCACCTGCGGAAACGCATTAAACAACGCCTTGTACTGAATCAGCGAGACGCGCTGGTCGAACAAATCTTGCCCCTGAAAGACGCCAACTTCGTACACGCGGCGATTGACGCCGATCATCAAATCGAACGGCAAGCGATGGTCGGCACAGTGCTCGGCCAGCGTCCAGAAAACGAAGCGGCTGAGCGTCCGTTGCTCGTCGGCGGACAGTTCTTTGCCGTCGGCTACCGCTCGCAAAATCGGATCGGCGGAGGCGGCTTCGACGCGAATCGGCTCGAAATCTGGCGGCAGCGAGATCGCGCACGCTTTCGCATTCTTCGAGACGAAGTGGTCAAACAGCTTTCCGATCGCCTGCTTCAACGAGGCGGCACCACCCAGTTCGATGCCCGTCGCCTTCGCGAGCCGTGTGCGAGTCTCCGGCTTCGTCAGATGAAAAACGAGTTCATCCGTCCGCAAACACGGGATGTACCGCTGCGTGTCGAAGCCGGTCAGCGGCTCGTCGAAGTTGTTCGTCAGGAAGATTTTTTCGAGCTTACTGGTCCGCAGCACCTGCTCTTCCCAATCGGGTTGAGCCATCTTTTTGGCGGCGCTGTCGTACAGTACTTCCCAATTCACGGAAGTGATGCGGTCCTCCTCGAAGCCAAAGAAAACGCGGCACATTTCCAGCAGCCAACTATATTGAGCCGTGTTTTCGATGTCCGCCAGTTTCGGGACCAGCCGGCTGACCTTCTCCTTTGGGTCGATGCCTGGCTGCTCGATTTGCTCGCGCGGCAGACCTGCTGAGTGAGCCAACTCGGTGTAGTAGTGGTAGCCGAGGATGTCCGCCAACGTGTGCGACGCTGGATCAAGCTGGTTGATGTGCGTGTGCGGATCGATCAGGACGAGCTTTTCCAATTCGCCAATCAGGCGTTGCTGCAACTGGGCTGACATGAACGGCAGGCTCCCAAGTGTCCGAGGTCTCAAGCATCAAAAACCGTGGCAATTCCGGCCAAATGGCGACGGCAGAATATCGCGATCGGATCGTCGGTGACAGGAACCTCGCGACCATCCGCCGGTCGCAGCATCGCGTTGACAGGTTTTCGGTGTTGCCCAATAATCCCGCGACTTTTGAGGACTGAACGGACTGAAGTTCGAAGACCGACCTCATCGCATCACACTTGCAGAGGGTTCCTTGTCATGGCCGGAAATGTTTTGGAGTTCACGGAAGCCAATTTCTCCGCTCAAGTCTTGGAGAGCAGCCAGCCGGTGCTGGTCGATTTTTGGGCTCCGTGGTGCGGCCCGTGCAAGATGCTTGGCCCGACGATTGAAGAGATCGCCAACGACTACGCCGGCAAGTGCGCGGTCGGCAAAGTGAACACGGACAGTGATGGCGGGATTGCGTCACAGTACGGCATTCAAGGCATCCCGACCGTGATTCTGTTCAAGGGTGGCCAGCCGGTCGATCGCTCGGTCGGGTTGGTCAACAAGGCCAAGCTGGCGGGCATGATCGACAAGACGCTCTAGCGATTTTCGATTGCCGATTTTTGATTTTCGATGGAATCGCCTGGGCACTCGCAATCAAAAATCACAAATCAAAAATCGAAAATTCAAATGGGAAAGGACTCCCGGAATGAGCGACCAGATACAAGCCGACCGTCCTGAATTGAGACCACACACCCACGACGGCTCTTCGGAGCCGTCGTCTCGTTTTGTGCCGCTCGCCGATGGCCGAGTTGCCCGGTTTGATCCGGTTGACCCCATCAACTCAGCGGTGCCGTCACCAGAATTCGACACCGTTCCTGCTCCGCGTCACAACGAGATGCTGGCGCATGCCAGAAAGTTGGTGGATGATCTCGGAGCAAGGTTCACCGAGCTTGACCGGCGCGAACAAATCCTCGCCGATCAACTTCAGCAACTCGATCACGAGCGACGCGAACTGCGGCTCTGGAAGCAAGAGGCCGAACAAGAGCTGCAATCCAAAGAGGACATCCTGCGTCAGCGTGACGCGACGCTTGCGGAGCAGATCGCGTCACAGCAAGCGGCCATCGAACAGCTTCGTCGTGAGCAAACCGATCTCGCAAAGCGTCGTGAACAACTCGAATCCGACCGCCTCCGTATGTTGGCCGAGGTGGGCAGCAAAGTCGCCGCCGAACGAGAACGGTTGCAGCAAGCTCTGGCGACGGTCGACGCTGACCGACAGATTCAGCAGGCCGAGGTTGATCGGCAGCGGCAACTGCTCGACGAGGCGTTCCGAGTCAAACTGCTCGACCTCGACGCTGCGAAATCGCGAGTCCGACAGGACGTCACCGAGGAAGTCCTCACCGCCGAATTGCGTGCCGAGCGTGAATCACTGATCCGCGAGCGTTCCGAATTCGGCGACGTCCGCACTCAGTTTTTCGCACAGCGAGACCGCGAGCGAGCCGATCTCGACCACCAGCGCGAAGTTCAGGAGTCTGCCGTCACCCGAGTTCGTAACGAACTTCTCACGCAGCGTCAGCAGCAACTCGCCGATCTTGAAACCGCAACACGCGCGGAAGAGGCCAAATTGCAAGAAGGCCAAGAGGCGTTCGCTCGGCAACGTGAGCAGCAACTCACGGAGTTGCGGCACGAGCGGGCGGTTCTCGAAAACCGCTTGCGATTTCAGCAGGAACATCTCGCGAAGGCGCGGCAGGAAATCGAATCGGCCCAAAATGAATTCCGCCGCGAATCACAGCGAGCGCGCGGACAACTCGAAGAGGGCGATGCGATCATCCGGCTGCGGCAATCGCAACTCGATCGCGTGCGAGCGTTGCTGGAAGAACGCGAACGCTCCGTCAATCGCGAGCGGGAAATGCTCTTCAAATCGCAGCGAGCTTTCGAGCAATTCACCGAACACGACCGCGAACAGATCAAACGCGAACGGGACGACTGGGAACGCGAACGGGGAGGGCAACTCGCCGATCTGCGTCGCCAACAAGACATGCTCGCGCTGCACGCGAACAACCTCGAAGGCCGCCGTGAACGGCTCGACAAGCTGCGAGCCGAGCTGGAAGAGACGCACCGCACGACGCTCGAAATGCGCATGGCCATCGAGGAGGCTTGGGCGCAGATGACGCAGACCTGTGGCGTGGACGTCGCGCAGCAGCGACTCGATCAAGCACAACAGCAACTCTCTGGTCACTATCGCGGACTGCGCGACGCTTTGATCGAGCAACGCCGCGAACTTGACGAGATGCGGCAACTGTTTCAAACGCAACGCGACGAATTTCGAGCCGAACAGCAGACACTCTCCGAATGGGCCGCGTCGCAAGAACGCTCGCTCCGCGAGCACGAAGGGGATTTGCAGACGCAGGCCGAACAACTCAACGTTCGCGAATCCGCCTGGCGTTCGGCCAGCCAACGCTGGATCAACGAGAAGATCGAAGCGGAAGCCGTCATCCGTGACCTGCTGCAACAGCTCACTTCGCTAACCGAACCAGCGTCACCTGTTTCGATGTGGCCGCGACCCGCCATGCCGGTTTACGAGTAATCGGGTCTCCGCCATACCTGTTGAAAAATGGATTGGCCGAAGAGGACTCACGCAAAGGCGCGAAGACGCAAAGTATTGAAATCCTAGGATTCCTCCTCTTTGCGTCATCGCGACTTTGCGTGAGTCCTCCGTCAAAACAACACAAATGACGGAGAACCGAGTAACCGAAAGGCTGCTGCTGTGAAACGCGCTCTGTCGTTGTCGGCGATTGTCAGCATCATCTTCTTCAACGTCTCCGGCGGGACGTATGCGTTGGAAGACGTTCTGGCGGCGGGACCGGGCTTGGCCGTGCTGCTGTTGCTGGTGACGCCGTTGATTTGGAGTGCTCCGGTCGCGTTGGTCTGCGCCGAGTTGGGAACAGCGATCCCCGAAGAAGGGGGCTACTACGCCTGGTCGAAGCGAGCACTGGGACCATTCGGTTCCTTCTGCCAAGGATGGTGGGCGTGGCTCTACACGTTCATCGACATCGGCATTTATCCGACGATGTTCTGCGATTACCTCGGATACCTCGCGCCGGAGTTCGGCGAGGACGGAAACTATTGGCTCCGCAAAGGTCTGATGATCGCGATGATCTGGACCTTCGTGCTGCTGAATCTGTTCGGCTCGCGCACGATCGGCAGCTTTGCGAGAGTGTTTTTCGTGCTGGTGATGTCGCCGTTTTTCATCCTGGTGTGCGTGGGACTGTATCAAGGTCTGACGCGCGGTTTCACGTTTAGCCCAGTGACGCCGTTTCTCTCGTCCGGCAAGACGCTGGGGCCGGCGCTGGCGGCGGCGATTCCTGTCGTGATGTGGAACTACATGGGTTGGGATTCAGTCTCGACCATCGCCGGCGAGATGGAGAATCCGCGCCGCACCTATCCGCAGGCCTTGCTGATCACGGTGTTGTTGATTGCCACCATTTATGTCATCCCTGCGGTGGTCGCGCTGGCGTTGGTGGGCACGGAACAATTCGCCTGGAAGACCGGAACTTGGAGCCTGGCTGCCAAATCCATCGGTGGGCAGAAGCTCGCGACGCTGACGAGCGCGATGGGAATGATCTCGGCCATCGGGATGTATTCCGCACTGGTGCTGGTTTACAGCCGCGTGCCGTTCGTAATGGGTCGTGACGGATACTTGCCGAAGGTCTTGATGAAGTCGAATCGCTGGGACGCACCGTGGGTGTCGCTGATCGTTTCGGGAGTGCTCTACACGGTCGTCATCCTGATGTTTCGGAACGTGGAAGAGCTGGCCTCGGCGGACGTCACGGTTTACGGAGCGATGATGTCGCTAGAGTTATTGTCGTTCCTGGTCCTGCGCTGGCGCGAGCCGACTTTGCCACGTCCGTTCCGCGTCCCTGGTGGTTGGGGAGTTGCGATTGTGCTGTGCATCCTGCCGCTCCTGTGCGTCGGCACCGCCGCCTACTACCGAGTCCAGGAAGACGGCTTCTGGAAAGTCGTCGGCCTCGCCTTCGCCATCATGGCCAGCGGACCGCTGCTGTACCCGCTCGCGGCGTGGTTGCGGCGGCGATCGGCTGTTAAGTAGCCCTGTCGCTCCGCGACAGGAAAGCCGATGTCCCATCGACACTCTGCCGTTCTCTGACCTCCGCGATTTTGCAAGCGCCCGGCATTTCCTGTCGCGGAGCGACAGGGCTACATCAATGCCCGCCGACGCTGCGGCGTCTGGCGAGTTCCTCAGGGGAGGCTTGCGTGTGCTTGATGACGTTCGGCAGCAACGAGCCGACGAACATGCCGACGAACGATGCCACCAATCCGTATAGCTGCGGCGGCACTACCGTCCACAGCGGCTTGGACAATTCGATTGACCCAGCGAAAATCGAGGTCATTTCTGAAGTAGGCGTGGTGAGCGAAGGTCCGATCGTTCCAAAAACACCAAAAACGGTCGCGATCGTGCGAAGTGCCTCCTCGGCCTCGAGAATCGGTGAAAGTACTTGATCCTGCGCACGCATCACGCCCAGCCAAACCAGAACGCCCAAGACGATCGACACCACGGCCCCCTGCGTCGTTGAACGGGACCAGTAAACTCCGCACACCAGCGGAACGAAGGCAATCACCAGCGTGACGCTGTACCCTGCTTCGACCATTTCGTACATCGTCTTGTTGCTCGTCACGGACATGGCGGCGGACGCAATCGCGACAACGACCAACAGGCAACGGAGTGTCCGCAGCATGGCCCGATCGCTCAGGTTGAGCCGCCCCAAAAATTCCCGCAGCACGTTTTCGGTCAGGATGCTGGCAGGCGCGAGCACGGTTCCGCTGGCGGTGGAGAGGATCGCCGACAGCAACGCTCCGAAGAACAGCACCTGGCACCAGATCGGCGTCGATTTGAGCACCAGCGTCGGCAGAATCTGTTGCACCTCACGAGCCTCATCACCACCCAATTTGGCCAATTGAGCCGGGTCAATCATCGTCGCCGCGTAGGCGATGAACATCGGGACGAACGCGAACACGAAATAGAACAAGCCGCCGCCAGCCGTGCCGATCACCGCCGTCTTCTCATCGCGTGCGCTGGTCACTCGCTGGAACACGTCCTGCTGCGGGATCGAGCCGAGCGCCATCGTCAGGAACTCGCCGATGAATACCAGCCAGGCCGCCGCCGTCACATGCGGAAACAAGTTCAGCTTTCCCGCCGAGTGCGCGTGGTCGATCACCGCACCAATGCCGCCGGCCTTATCGCCCATGAGCAGGGCGACGATGATCAGCCCAATGATGATGGCCGCAGTCTGGATCACGTCGGTCAGGGCGACCGACCACATGCCGCCAAACATCGTGTAAACCGTGACGACGGCCGCGCCGACGATGATGGATTGATTCAGCGTCAGGTAATCCGGGAAGAGCACATTGATAACCAGCCCCAGCGCCGACAATTGAGCGCTGGTCCAGCCAAAATAAGACGCGGCAATTCCGAGCGACGTGACGATCTCGACGAACTTGCCGTAGCGGATGTGGTAGTAGTCGCCGATTGTCAGCATGTTCAGACGATAGAACGTCCTCGCGAAGAAGAATGCGACCAGCATCAGGCACAGCGACGCTCCAAACGGGTCACCGGAGACAAACCCCAATCCCTGCGTCGCCCCTTTCGCCGAAACCGACAACACCGTCTCGGCCCCGAACCACGTCGCGAACACGCAAGCGAAGTTCATGTAGAGCGGCAGCGACCTCCCCGCGACCATGAAGTCCTTCGAGTCCTTCACCCGCGTCGCCGCCCACAGTCCCACGGCCACTGTGCCAACCATGTACACAATCACGCAGAAAACCAGCATCGTTAGCTCCCAACGAAACGCAATTCTCCGTCAAAAACCGGGCGGGATGTTACCGCCTCTCGCTGACGGAGCAACACTTTCGACAACTTCTGGGAGGGCCTGGCTTGCCTCAAGCTGGGCCACCCGACCTTGTTGCCGGCGACCTAATATCCTGCCGCGCAACCGTCCTTGCGTGGGTCGGTGCCGCCATGCAGGACGCCGTTTTGGTGGTCGATGAGGATCGCTTGATAGCCGCCGAATGCTCCACCTGGTCCTGTGAGTTGATGACCGCGCGATTCGAGGACTTGCAGCGACTCCAGCGGGATGCCCCACTCATGACCAACGCTTCCGCCAGTCACCGCCATCGGCCGGCCGGTCGGCGTCGCGCTGCCGGTGTGTTGCACGCGCGGGTGCTCGCCCGCCTGCTGCACGTTCATGCCGAAGTCGAGCATGTTGACCAAGACCTGCACATGCCCCTGCGGTTGGAAGTCGCCACCCATCACGCCGAACGTGAGATACGGTTTGCCATCCTTCGTCACGAACGCCGGGATGATCGTGTGGAACGGTCGCTTGTGTGGCTCCAACCGATTCGGGTGCGTCACATCGAGAGCGAACAAGCAGCCGCGATTCTGCAACGCGAAGCCGACGTTCCCCGGCACAACCTGTGATCCGAAGCCGAAGTAATTGCTCTGAATGAACGAGCAACAGTTGCGGTCCTTGTCCACGACCGTCAGATAGATCGTGTCGCCGTGAGCCAGCTTCGCATCGACGTCGCCGGGAGCGACTTGCTTCGCCGCATGAGCCAGGTCGATCCGAGCGGCCTGCTTCGCAGCGTACTCCTTCGAGATCAACTCCTTCGTCGGCGGCACCCCGAACGCCGGATCGAAATAAAACCGCGACCGATCCGCGAACGCCAGCTTCTTCGACTCGATCAACAGATGCAGGTAGTCGGGATGAAACGGGCCGAGCGATTTGAGGTCATGCCGCTCCAGCACATTGAGCATCTGCAACGCCGCAATTCCCTGTCCATTCGGCGGCAGCTCCCACACGTCGTAGCCGCGATAGTTTGTGCTGACCGGCTGCACCCACTCGGACGTGTGATCTTTGAAATCGAGCTTCGAGAAGTAACCGCCATTCGCGTCGCTGAATCTCACGATCTCATCGGCGATCTCCCCTTCGTAGAACGCATCTCGCCCACCGGTCGCAATCGCTCGATACGTCGCCGCGAGATTCGGGTTCTTGAAGAGTTCGCCCACGCGCGGAGCGCGGTCATTCGGCAAGTACGTCTCCGCCGAGTCGGGCCACTTCGACAAGCTGCTCGCCGAACCAGACCAATAGCCGGCGATGATCTCGCTGACCGGGAAACCTTCTTCGGCCGTTTGAATGCTCGACGCCAGCAGTTTGTCATACGGCATCGTGCCGAACTTCGACCGCAGCATCTCCCAGCCATCAACGCAGCCCGGCACCGACCACGACAACGGTCCGGTCTCCGGCATCTCGTTGAGTTTCTTCTGAGCAAAGACTTCTCGATTGAGCGTGTAGGGACTCCGCCCAGAAGCATTCAGGCCGTACAGCTTCTTGGTCTTGGCGTCCCAATAGATCACGAACAGATCGCCGCCGATCCCGCAGCTCATCGGTTCAACGAGTCCGATCATCGCGTTCGCCGCGATCGCCGCATCCGCCGCGTTGCCTCCGGATTTCAGGATGTCCAACCCAGCCTGAGCAGCGAGCGGATGACTGGTCGCGACGATGCCATTCTTCGCGATCACCACCGAACGCCCCGGATGTGGCAACGACTTTGGTGGAGCCGCTTCGATGGATTCAATGAATCTCGGCAAAGACATCAGGCAGCCTCCCACGGCAAGAATCCGCAGCCAACGGTGGTGCATGGCTTTTCCTCTCTTGATCGGTGTGGATCACGAGCAGTTGACGTGATGCGGTTTGTAACAATCGCACCCAAAAACGGTATCACGGCTGTCGGCCGACGGTGCTCGGCTTCCGGCCGAGAGCCGAACGCCGTTCGCCGATAACCGCGATACCGTTTTTGAGACTTGCCAACCGAGATAGGTTGTTTTACTGTTCTATCACGATAGAACACTTCGAGGCGACGGCCATGTTTTTCTCGATCAATCCCACGAATGGCTTGGCGATCTTTGACCAGATCGTGCGGCAAGTGAAGTTCGCAGTGGCCAGCGGCACGTTGGCACCCGGCGACATGGTTCCGTCGGTGCGCGAGCTGGCGAAGGAACTCGCCGTCAATCCGAACACGGTCGTGAAGGCGTATCGCGATCTGACCAGTGAGGGCATTCTGGAAGCCGTGCGCGGCACCGGCTTGAACGTGACCGAGGATGCGGTCGCGCATTGCGAAAAGGAACGGCTCGCGCTGCTGCGCGAGCGGATCAGGCAAGTTCTGGAAGAGGCTCACAGCAGTCGGCTGGAGCCGGGCGAGATTCGCGAACTGGTCGAAGAAGAACTGACGCGGCTCGAGCGAGCGGCGAAAGGGAAACGCGGCAAGAAGGGAGCGGACGCATGAGCGCAGTCTTTGCATGGGATCAGGTCACGAAAATCTTCGGCAGCCAACTCGCACTCAACGGCTTTTCGTTGTCGTCGGAAGCGGGATCGGTTGTGGCACTGCTCGGCGACAATGGTGCCGGCAAGACGACGGCGATTCGGATTTTGCTCGGTCTGTTGGAGCCGACCTGCGGCAGATCGCACGTCTTCGGGCTCGACAGCCAGACGAATGGGCAGGTCATTCGGCAGCGAGTCGGCTACGTCCCGGATCGGCCCGCGTTGTACGAGTGGATGACCATCGAGCAGATCGGCTGGTTCGCCGCCGGCTTCTACGCGGACGGCTTTTATCAGCGGTTCTGCGAGTACGTCGGCCAGTTCGGGTTGCCGATCGACAAGAAGATCAAAACGCTCTCGAAGGGGATGCGATCCAAAGTCTCGCTCGCGCTCTGCATGGGGCACGAACCGGAATTGCTCGTGCTCGACGAGCCAACCTCCGGACTCGATCCGGTCGTGCGTCGCGAGTTTTTGGAAAGCATGGTGGACGTGGCGGCTGGCGGCCGGACGGTGCTCCTCTCCAGCCATCAGATCGCCGAGGTCGAACGGATCGCCGACACGATCGCGATCATCCGACAGGGCGAACTGCTGCTGGTCGAGCGGCTCGACAAACTCAAAGCGGAAGTCCGCGAGTTGACGCTGACGCTCACCAATGGAGGCACGACGCTGCCTGATCTCGGCGGCGCGATCATCAGCCAGCATCAGCGAGACCGACAGTGGCGAGTCATGCTACGTGGCGGCGAGGATTCGCGACTGGTCGCGCTGCGTGACGAAGGATTGCTGATCGAGTTTGAATTTCGGCAACCGACGCTCGAAGACATTTTTGTGGAAGTCTTGAAATCACCGAGTGCTCGGCCGTTGGCACTTGGCCAATCACCCGTGCAACCCTGAATGAACAAGGCGAGCGGGGCGGCGTCAGCCCCCCGGTGCATTCTCCGCACAATCGGGGGGCTGACGCCGC
>SYJG01000069.1 GCA_005798445.1 Planctomyces sp. | reverse complement strand
TTGTCGATCTGCGTCGTCAACGGGTTGTAGCGCTGGCCCAACCAGCCGGCATGTTCGCCGGGACGCGGGTACTGACCCTTCTCCTGCAAGCGGCCCAGCGAATTGGGCACCACCATGTACGACGGCAGCGGACTGCTCAGCTCGCGTTGTTGCTGGTCGACGTACTCCACGATCGAGCCAATCGACGGCCAATCCTTCGGCGTCGGACTGAACCCGCCGCCGATCGGCACATGCCAGCGCTTGCCGGTTTGCAGGTAATGCCCGCCGCCGCTGTGATCATTGAACGAATGCGTCATCGTCCGCACGACGCAGAACTTATCTGAGACCTGAGCCGTGTTTGGCAAACACTCACCGATCAACAGCTCCGGCGTGCGACAGGCGATCGGTCGAAACGGCCCGCGAATCGCTTCCGGAGCGTCCGGTTTCAAATCGTACGTTTCGAGCTGGCTAGGACCACCAAATAAAAGGAGGAAAATGACCGACTTGGCCTTCGACACAACGTCCGACGCGAGCGACTCCGCCGCCAGCAACTTCGGCAGCGACAGGCCCAGCAACCCCGCGCCCCCAGCTTGCAACAATTCACGACGGCTGTGCCCATCGCAAGTTCGTCGAGGTGATCCGTGAATCGTCAGCATGAAGAAAGATCCCCAAACCAATCTGACCCGGTCTCTTGGTCCGACCGGGCAGCCTTGGAATTCCATTCAATAAGACGCATTCGAATCGCCTCAACGCTAGTCAATCGTGTCATCGAACATTCAGGATTGGTCGCAACAGATTACTGCTTGCTGATGTGATGCGCCAACGGATTTCTTCGGAGAGAGCCATCTCAATCCGACCAAATCCATTGCCGTCGGCGCGACGCGTCGCAAAGATCCGCCGAGTCGGGCACAATTCAGCTCCGGGAACGAGGTCATAAAATGTCCCCGAGGCAACACAACATCCCAGCCGCGATCGCCTGCGGTTGTGTCTCTTGGCTTGGCCAGTCAGAGCCGAAGATTCGGATGCTCCGACCACTCGGCCCAATGTCGTCATCAGTGAACCGGGCGTTGAAGCCTGTCTGCTCGAATCGGAGACTGGACTGACCGTCGCGCTCCTGAACTGGACCGGTCACCCGATTCAGAAACTCCGAGTGACAATCCCCAGCGCAGGCCAAGTTCGATCCGTGCAAGGAACCGAAGCGGGAATGCTCTACGGCTTGCGCGATCAGCAATCGCTGACGATCGAATTGCCGCTGAACTCCATCGAGATTTTAGTGATTGGTCGTTAAATCGAGCACAGCCAAGCCGAAATGTGGTAGCCACGCTCGCCAGAGCGTGGGTGTTTCGCAGACTATTGGGACTCAGATTGATGTTTGCGCTCGGCGAGCGGCTGGGCGTTAGCCCACCGAGTACTTCTGGATCGGACTTTGCCGAGGTTTTCGGACGTTGCCGAGGTTTCTCGGTGGGCTGACGCCCAGTCGCTCGCCGATCACGCGCAACGATCAACCTATGCCACAATAAACCCACGCTCTGACGAGCGTGGCTACGGGGAACACGAGATGCCGAAGTTGCGCTGCCTGATCGTCATTGAGAGTCTGTGGTCGCTCATCGGACTGCTGTTGATCGGACCGATCGCGCTCGCGGCCGAGGTCGCGACTCCGTGGGAGCAGGCTTACGAAGGTGCCGAAACAACCGGCCCGCAGGTCATTGGCCTGTGGAAGTTCGATGCGGCTGAAGGGAAGGACTCGACGGGGCGATTGCCGGTTGGCATCTTGCGGAACGGGAAGCTCGTTGCGGAGGGTCGCTTCGGCGGGGCGCTCGAATCGTTTGCGGGGTTTCCGGAGAAGGATCAGCCGCATGGATTCGTCGTGCCGAACAATCCTCGGTTGTCGCCGAGCGGCGCATTCACGATCGAGCTTTGGGTCAAGCCGAAGGAGGACTTCGCGAAACGCGATTGGGCCGTCGTCATCGACAAGAAGTATGCGGGGCATGACGACTATCAGCTCAGCTTCGGGCCGGCGGATCCGAAGGGGCAGAAGCGGTTGACGTTGTCGCTCGGATTCGGTGGCGAGTCGCAGAACTTTCTCTCGGAGTACGGCGACTTCCCGACGGGTGAGTGGGTTCACATCGCGGCGACGTATGACGGTCGCGGCCGCGTGCGGTTCTTTCGCAACGGCGAATCGTTCGGCGGCGCGGATGTGCCCGGACGCGGAGCGATCTCGGCGGGCGAGCTGTCGATCGGCGATCGGCGATCGGCTCGGCAGCAACTACCCCGGATTTCCGGGCTTCGTGGATGAAGTGCGACTCACAAACGGCGTGCGCGAGTTCGGCCGACTGCGCGTCGCGGCGACGTTTCCTCGAATGACGTTCGTTCGGTTCGAGGAGGCTCCGAAGTGGGCCGTGCGCGTGACGAACTTGCGGCGCGAGCCGATCTCGAACGCGGTGCTGGATGTGAACGTCGGCGGGCGGCCCGTTTTGCCACTGTCGAAGGACGCGACGATCAGCAAGCTCGAAGGGGGCGAGTCGCGCGATGTCGAGTTTGCCTTCGACACGACGTTGCGGCCGGATGCTTACACCGTGACGGTGAGCGCAAACATGGCAGGTCCAAAGGGATCGCGAGTCGTCGAAACCTATCCCGTCACGCTCGTGGCTCGGCCGTTGCCGGAACAGATGCCGGTGGTGATGTGGGGGATCGGCGGGGTGAAGGATGTGCTTGTTGAATTGCCGCGGCTCAAGCAGATCGGGTTCACGCATTGTCTCGGTACCGAGGTCGATCATCAGCGCGTGGCGGACGCGAAGGAACCAGTGCTCGTCACGAAGCCCGAACAACTGCCCGCCGCTCGTGCGATGCTCGACACCGCGCTGGCGAACGATCTCAAGGTGATGGCTTCGACTTGGCCGACTTACCTCGAACCCTACCTCGGTGAGTTCGTGCAGACCGGGCGCAACGGTGAGAAGCTCAAGCGGCGCACACTCACACCGAACGCGCCGAAGGTGATGGCGGCGTTCGATCGGCTGGGCGAGTCGATCGCAAAGACGTATGGCGATCATCCGGCATTTGAAGGAGTGCTCGTCAACTCAGAGGTCCGCGACGACAGCGAGGTCTCGTTCACCGAATGGGATCTGGCGGCCTATCGGCGCTCGTTCGGTCCAGAAGCTAACATCCCGGACTTCGTGAAGAGCAAGTACGCGCCGAACTACACGACTTTGAAAGACTTCCCGGCGGATCGAGTCGTCTCCCCCGATCATCCGCAGTTGGCGTTCTATCGCTGGTGGTGGAGCAAAGGGGACGGCTGGAACGACGCTCATTCGGCGGTTCATCGCGGGTTTCATCGAGCTTCGAAACGTGCCGATCAATGGACCTTCTATGACCCCGTCGTCCGTTGCCCTCCGTTGTGGGGGAGCGGCGGCGAGGTCGATGTGCTTTCGCAGTGGACCTACACCGATCCTGACCCGCTGCGCATGTCGCTGCCGGTCGATGAGATGTTCGCGATGGCGGGTAGCAGAATCGCTTCCGATGTCGGCAACGCCAATCAGCCGGAACGCGCTAGCGTCCGGTTCAATGGGAGGGGCGAGCGTTCCGAACCGGGGGCTAGCGCCCTCCGGCTGATGAATCACGGACGGGTCATGAAGATGACGCAGCTCTTTTGGTATCGCTCGACAACGGCTCCGGCGGAGTCCTCGCCGCGCGAGGGGGAGCTGCCGGCGAAGTGGGCCGATCAGGATCCGAGCACGAGCTTCATTTCGATTCATCCGCATCATCTGCGCGAGGCGTTTTGGACGAAGATTGCTCGGCCGGTGGAGGGGATCATGTATCACGGCTGGAGTTCGCTCGTCCCGACCGACGGCTCGCACGCCTACAAGTACACGCACCCGCAACTGCAACACGAGCTGACGCGGCTGATTCACGAGGTCGTCGAGCCGCTCGGCCCGACGCTGCGGCAAATCCCCGCTGTGAAGAGCGACATCGCGTTCCTCGAAAGCTTCACGACGTTCGCATTCTCGTCGCGAGCCACTTGGGGTTACGCCGGCGGCTGGCAGGCGGATGCGTACTTCGCGTTGCAGCACGCTCGGTTGCAGCCCGAAGTCCTCTATGAAGAGCACGTCCTGCGCGACGGGTTGGATGCGTACAAAGTGCTCGTGATGACCGACTGCGAAGTGCTGACTCGCCCGGTCGTTGATCGAGTGCTCGCGTTCCAGAAGCGAGGCGGCCTGATCATCGGCGACGCGCGACTCTGCCCGGCGATCAAGCCGGACATCACGTTGCCGATCATGGCTCGCAAGAACGACGCGGCCGCCGACAAAGCTGCGCTGCGGAAACTGGCAGCCGAGATTCGGCAGCAACTTGACGGCAAGACCCAGCGCGTGGTCGATACGTCGTCCCCCGAAGTCATCCCGCATCGCCGCCGAGCCGGCAGTGCCGACTACATCTTCCTGGTCAACGACGCCCGCGAGCCCGGAGACTACGTCGGCCAATACGGCCGCGTGCATGAACTGGGAGTGCCGACGACAGCGGAAGTGACCGTCAGCGGCGATGTCGGTGCGATCTATGACCTGGTCGAGCACCGCGCGGTGGCGTTTCAGAAAGTCGAAGGGACGGAAGGGACTCAAGGGACCAAAGGCAAGGCGACCGTGCCGATGACCTTGGGTCCGTGCGACGGTCGAGTGCTGATGACGTTGCCGAAGCCGGTCACTGCCGTGTCGATCGAAGGCGCGGCTGACGTTGCTCGTGGGAAGCAATGGACCGGCCGCATTTCCGTCAACGACGCGACAGGTAAGTCGGTTGACGCGGTCATCCCACTGCACGTCGAAGTCCGTGACGGCGACGGTCGGCTGGCCGAATTCAGCGGCTACTACGGAGCAGCACGCGGAGTGCTGGATCTCAAGCTCGACATCGCGAGCAACGATGCCTTCGGCCAGTGGGAGATTCGCGTGCGAGACCTCGCTTCCGGGCAGAGCGCGTCGCGATTCGTGCGCGTCCCGCGAGATGACACGCGGAAGCAAGCAACATCGAACTCAGGTGGATGAGTTCGTGCATGACGCCGCTTGGGGACCGAGAAAAATGAATCCGTGTTTTGCCTTGTCGAACCTCTGCGCTCTTCGCTCCTCTGCGGTAAAAATGAACCCATGTTTTACCGCAGAGGAGCGAAGAGCGCAGAGAGTTCAAACCGCAACGAATCTCAAAACACGAAGTTGTTTGTCCTCACCCGCTTGGGAAGGAAAGCCCGGCACGGCCAGCCTCGGAGCGAACGGGGCTATCGTTTCGCGATGGGGGCGAATTTTTGGGCTCGCTCGCCGTAGATGTCGCCGACGTAAACGTTGCCTTTGGAGTCCTGGGCAATGCAGTGGGCACCGACGGTTTCTCCCGGCTTGAGCTTGGAGTTATCGGGCATGTCCTTGTTGGTGCCGATGTCGCCGAGAGGCAGCGTCCACGATTGCACGACTCGGCCGCTGGTGGTGAAGCGCATGAAGAGCTGGTCTTTGTATTCGGGATAAACTCCGTGGCGGAACCACCAGTGAGGTGAGGAACCGCAGATCCACAATTGGTCGTCGCGAGTGACCGACAGGCCCCACGGCATCAGCACGTTCGACCATTGATCGAGGAATTTTCCGTCCTGATCAAAAAGCTGAATCCGGCCGCTGTTGCGGTCGGCGATGTACAGCACTCCCTTGGAATCCGAGACGATCGCATGGGGCAACACAAATTGGCCCGGCTTCGGCCCGGCAGTGCCGAACGCCTTCACGAACTTGCCCTCCTTGGTGAAATGCACGACTCGGCGATTGCCGTAGCCATCGGTGACGAAGATGTCTCCCGACTTGGTGATCGCCATGTCGGTGGGCATGTTGAAGTGCTTGTCGTCTTCCCCCTTCTCGCCGCGTGTGCCTAGGGTCAGCAGCAGCTTTCCCTCCGACGTGAATTTCTGCACGACGTGTAATCCGAAGTCCGCGAGCCAGACGTGTCCCTCGTGATCGATGCGCAGATGATGCGGGTTGTCGAATAGGCCTTTCCCCCAGGTACGGACGAAATCTCCATCCGCCGAGTAAACCTGGACGGGGTCCGGCCCTTTGCGAAAGAACCAGACGTTGTCTTGTGCATCGACCGCCAGCCCCGACACCCAGCCTTTCCCGCTGACATGCTCGGGACGCGTCGGCCAAGAGGGCACGACATCAAACTCGGTGACAACCGGGTCGTCGTCCTGACCCATCGCCGGTTGATTCGTGATGCCGAGCAGCGCGACACACAGGATCGGTACGACGATCGAACGGCACAAGAAGATGTTCGGCATGACTCTCTCCGAGTACTTGGGGTGGCTGGGGTTCGCCTTCGTGATAGCAGACCTCACCAGACAATTACGGCTGTTTGCAGCGGTCGAGGTAATTGTGGCCACAGAGATCAGAATCTGACAGCGGGAAGAAGTACAGCCAGTCGGCGGACTCGTACAGGATGACTTCGCCGATCTCCGTTCGGTGAGTCAGCAGGTGGCAGATCATTTCCTCGCGTGACCGACGGGCGGCGGCGAGATCGGTGGCTCGCAAGGTGGTTTGAGCCTCGAAGAAGTAGCTGCGCGGGCCGCGAAACTTGGAGCCGCGATTGTCCGCAAGGTCGGGCAGACAGTTGCGGACGTACAACTCAAACGGCGGCATTCCGGGCGTGTAGCCGCCGCTGCCGAGGAACGACGGCTCGACCGACAGGCCGCGCAGATCGGTCATGGCCGCTCCCTCGCCGACGGCGGGAATGTGGTTGTTGCTCGGCCAAAGCTGGTAATAGAAGCCGCGTCCATAAGGTCCGCCGGTCGGTTGCGGCAGCGTGTCGAGTTCCGACCAAACCTTGTTGATGGCCGACTCGCTGGGCGGGATCAACATCCGGATTCGGCGACCGGGGAACGCTTGTTCGAGCTCTTGCAACAACAGCCGCAGCCCGTCTGCCGTGCCCCGATTGCGAGCGTATCGCCAGCGCGGTCCCTGAAGCGTTTGGCATTCGTCTCGCCACTCGTTCGGTTGCCAGGTGGTGATCTGCTCGACGCCGTCCGGTTGCAGCGCGAGTTCGCGCACCAGCGAGAGGCTCGATTCCGAACGAGGCAAGTATGCCTTGTCGAGTCCGAGATGAAGTCGCGGGCCGCGCCGTTCATGCCAGTACAAGCCGGCGGGCCGCGTCCCTTGATCGCCGTCCGCCATCGACGCGGGCAAGTCCACATGCGATCGCGTGTTGAGCAGGATGTCGTCGAAGCCGGGTTGATGCAGCACCGTCGCGATCTCTCGCACGGCGTTCTTCCGGGCGAGCGGCTGATTGAAGTCGATCATCTCGACGGTTGAGTCCGCACCGAGATCAATGACCAACTGACGACCGGCCAACGTCAGCCGCTGCGGGCCGGCGGCGACCGCTCGTTGGCTGGCTTCGCTCGCTTGGAACTCCGCCCAGTATTCGCCGTTTGCCGTGATCCCGGCGACTCGCGATGAATCGGTCGGGCTGCCCTGAACCCAGTATGTCGTCTCGCGGCCGAGCCGGTTGCCCCCCTTCGCTCGCAGCACGACCGGCGACAAGCTCGACAAGTCCGGTCCCTCACCGTCGCCCGTCCACGACACGATCAAATATCGGCAACCGCGCGGCAACGAAACGCCGGTCACGCGTAGTCCGGTCGGCATCGCCTCGAAGCGAGTGCCGTCCAGCGGCACTCGTTTGGCATCGGCCGCTTCTCGCAGCGTGGCGAATGGACGCAAGCGGAATTCTCCAGACGACTCGCGCACCAAAATGAACGAGTCATCCGACTGCGGCGGAAACGGCGACGCGACGACTCGCAGCCCGGCTTGACCCACGAACCGCTCGCCGTTCGTCACCCCCGGCAGTTCCAACGCACTGAGTTCCGCAGCATCGGCATTCTCGATTTCGCGCAGCACGTCGCGATAATGCCGCCAGCCAACTTGGTCCGCGCGGTCGTTGATCGTCGGCGAGGCGAGCGGCAAGAAGCCCCACAAGTACGTCCCGTCCTGATCGAACGTCGGCACCTCGTAGTACTTGGTCAACGCCGCCTCGAATGGCCGGTAACAAACCGTCAATCGGATACCGTGATCCGCCGCGCTCTGCCCCAGCATCCGGCCGAACTCCGGGTTCAGCCGAGTCGCCAGCAAGTACCGCATCCAGCTCCAGGTAGCGAACCCGGTGCGAGCATTGAGCACTCGCGACAACGCCTCGTCGTTCAGGATCGCTCGCGCCTGCCGCTCGTAGTTCCGCCAGTCGTCGGGCTCGTAATTCTTCGCATCGGCGATGTACGGAAACGGGCTGAGCCACACGATCAGCCGCCGAGTTCCATGAGCCTGCACCCGCCGAAAGTACTGATCGAAGCCGCTCTTCGTCACCGGGCTGAACTGCCCCGACGTTGAGTTCATGAAGATGCGGATCAAGTCGTCGCCGAAGTCCGCGTAATACGAAATCGGCCGATCCGGCGGTGCCGGCCGAACCTCAAGCGTTTGTCGTTCGGCCTCTCCGTTCAACGGCGAGACAACAACCTCCACTCGCAGACTCGCGTTCGCACCCGACTTGGCCGCGACTCGCAACCGCCCCTCCGCCGTGACCGCCACAATCAACCCGCGGCTCGCAAGCTGCTCGTCATTCAATACCGCGTCACCCTCGCGAGCCACCACTTTGATGCTCGTCCCGCCGGGCACCGCTCGCTCCAAAATCGGCCACTCACGCGTTCCCCCGACAACATACGGAAACGGTGCTTCCAAATTCCGAGCCGACAACAACGGCTCCGCAAACGCCTGCGTCGCGAGCAAGTCAAACAACGCCACGAACAGAATCAGACCCCGAACAAAATCCGAAGTTCGCAAACGAGGCATTCGCACTCTCCCTTGGCTGCTCGCTGAAATTCGTGGGATAGTCTTCCAGCCTGTCGTTTCATCCGACATTTTGACAGGCATGATGCCTGTCCCACGGAACGTTTACCGAACCGTTCCTTCGAGTCGCGTTCCAGCGAAGTGACCGTAAATGCCATCGCTCCATTGGACCGGCTTGAGCTTGTTCGCGCGGCGGAACTGTTCGGCGAGCGGGCCGGTCAGCGTCGACTGAGCAAGCTGTTTCCCGTCTTGAGTGATCGTCATCGTCGAGCCGCGAAGCGTCAGTTCGAGGACCGTCGGGCCGTTGGTCCAGGCGATGTTGGTGGCGAGGTGGCCGGGCATCGTCAGGCGATAGACCGAGCCGTAGGACTTCCATTTGTCAGGCGCGAGAAATGGGTTCTGGTCGGGGTTCCATTCGCACGGGTCTTTGGCCGACGTCGAGACGAACAGGTCGGGGCCGTTCGTGACGAGACTGGTGACTCGTTGACCCCATTGATTACTGACGGGGTGCCCTTTGTTCTCGATGTCATACGGGTGAATGGTTTTGTCGGTGAGTTCCGGATGCGAAAACATGCGTTGCATGAAGGACCAATTCTTCGCATCGAGATTGAACCGCCACAGCTCGCCCCACGGCCAGACGCCGACGAGCACCTCGCCACCGTAGATCACCGTCGTCTGAGCCTCGCGCGAACTGCCCGACACTCCCGCAAGCACTGGCGGCCAACCGGCTCGGTCGGTGATCGTCTTGCCGTCGTAGTCGAACAGCCGGCCGGTTGGGTATTGCCCCATCAGCAGCCGGTCGTGGAAGGCCATCGTCGAATAAAGCTGGTAGCTGACCTTCAAGTTCGGTTCGAGCTGCATTCGCCAGCCGCCGTTGTCGAGCACATAAAATCCGCCGACGTTCGATCCGGTGACGATCTTCTCGCCGAGGACTCCCCAGGCGAACGTCGTCTCACCGACGATCGGCAGCGTCCGCATGACGGCCTTCTCGTACGGATTGATGGCCGGATCGCCCGGAACCCAGGGGCAGGCGTAGAGCTTGCTGAACCCGTCCTTCAAATCTTCAAACGGCCGATAACCTCGGTCCCCCCGATCGACGTGATAAAAGCAGAGCGTCCCGTTGGCGTAGAAGAAGAGTTGAAACTTGCCTCGCTCCGGCGGCGACAGAATCGTCTGGCCGTTGTATCGAACCGTGCTGTCGCCAAATTCGAGCAGCCCGTCACCGACGCGCATCACCTCTTGAGTTCCGCCGATGCTCGGATGCTCGCGCCACGTGCGACTCGCCGCGTCCCATGCCTTCAGCCCGCCGAAGGTCGAGTACACGACGTTGTCCCGGCCATAAAGATACGTTCCGCAAAGTTGATTCGGCCTCGGCAACGCCTCGACCTCAAACTTCCGCTCGCCGCTGGTCGGCCTGACGAAGAACTGCAACTGATGCCGATCGGCTCGATTCCGCGTGTTGTAGACATTCGGAAAACCGGCCCCGATCACGACCGCTCCGTCATCACTCGTCACTTCAAACAACGACCCGAAGCACTGGCCAATATCGGCCCCACGATCGAAAACGATCTTGAACGTCGTCGCCTCACCCTGCGCGAAGCACGTCGGCGAGCACAGAGCGCTGCTCATCGAGATCGCCAACAGCAGCACCAGTCGAGTCGTTGTTCTGTGGCAGAGCATCTGGAACCTCTACTTTCGTCGCTTGTAGGAGATCGAAAACATGGCGGCCTCTTTGCCGTCAGGTCCGGGGCTGAACATGGTGAAGAGCATCGCGTCCTTGCCTTGGTGTTCGGTCACCATTTTCATTTTCATGGGCTTGCCGTCTGGACCGGGGCCTTCGCCCGTTTGGGTCAGCACTTTGCCCTCTTTGTCGTAAGTCCCTTCGGTGATCAACGGCGACGTAATCATCGAGTCCACCCAAACGCTAATGTATTTCTTCTTGGCTGGGTCGTAGCCGTCAAACCCTTTGCCCGCGAATTTCTCGCCACCAAACTCGCCTCGGAAGTCGCTCGTCAACCACAGTCCGCCGAGGTCCATTTTGTAGATCATCGTCCCTTTCGATTCGGCGTCACCAAACTTCATCGTGGCATCCCAGGTGCCCTCCAACTCCTTGAGCTTCTGATGTTCCGGCCCCGGCTTGGGAGATTCTTGCGCCGAGGCATTCATCGCGACGACGGACGAAATGGACAACACCAACAGCAGATGGCGAACTGGCAACATGACTGAACCTTTCTGAAAGGACGTGCGATCAAGATCGTGCATGACGAATCAACCGATCCGCGTGATGACATAATCTGCTGGAGTTCGCACGAATAACAAGGCTCGGACGATCGACCTCACAAAGTCATGGAAACCTCGTTTGACCTAGAGCCGATGGCGACGGCGTGGATTCTGGGAATGGGGACATCGCCGTTGGCTCCGGGTGATTAATCGTCAGATTGATATCTGCGCGGCTGAGGTTCATCCGCAGTACGGCATTGCCATCCGCAGGCATCGGAACTTCCGCGAACGGCAAGTGCCTGCGGATGGCAGAGCCGGACTGCGGATAGGAGGACCACGGGCTTCGCGCGAATCTCAATCTGACGATCAACCTGCGAAATGTCTCGTTGATGACCGCGTGAGGAATTGGAACCGACGCGAGCCTTGGAGTTGCTTGATCCTCGATGCCGGATGGCTGATGCTGTTTCTTGTTAACGCACCTCCAAGAAGAGCTAAGGGAGTCCGTCGATGAGAACCAATGCAATCGGGATTCGATGTCTGGCTGCGATTCTGCTGCTTGTGGTCTGTTCCGAATCGACAAGGCTTCGTGCGGATGACGTCGCGAAGTGGACGGCTCGGCCGAGCGATTGGAAAGGAGCCGCGGTTGCCGACGGCAAGGTCGCGATGTCGGCGGACAAGTGGAGTTATCTGGTCGCGCCAAGTGAGTTGCCGCAGGTCGAAGTGTCGGCGAACGTCACGATTCACGAAGCGGCGAAGCAGTTGCGGTTCTTTGGTGAGGGCTGGAGCGCGTGGCCTGATCCGATGTTTGGCGACGGCGGGTTTGAGGCGGGAATACTCGTGCGCGGCGGGGAAGTCGTCTCGAAGATCGACGGGCGGGAGTATCGGCAGGAGTCGGGATTCCGCGTGCAGTTGTCGCACAAGTATCAGTGCATGGCGCTCGTGAAGTTTCCGGACGGCGGTTATCTGCGCGTTGTGCCGTGCGAGGTGAAGCTCAATCAGCCGATCGCGCTGTCGGTCGTGACGCTCGGCAATACAGTGGTCGTGAAAGTCGATGGGAAGGAGAAGTGTTTTGTCGGCGACATCGAGCAGCCGCTGACCGGCGCGCGAGTCGGCATCGGGACGAGCAGCCTCGCGCGGGTGACGTTCGATGGCGTGACTGTCACGTCGCTGGCGAAGCGCGAGCCGCTTGTGGTGACGGCGATGCACTCGCCGAAGTTTTCCGTGCGGCGGTGGCTGGGCGATCGGCAATGGGTGTTCGATGGGGATGAGCCGATTTTGCAACTGCACAACGAGCGCGATCCGAGTTGCTTCGCGAAGCTCAAGCCGGGTTACAAGCCGCAGCTCACGTTTGATTCGCACTGGGGGCTGGAGAATCAAGGAGCGTTCCCCGACGCGGCGAGCAAGTGGACCGAGCCGGTTGTCTCCGTGGGGCAGGTTTCCAACCTGCCCGGCAATAAATCGTCGGAGCCCATGAACGCATCGAAACCAAGGGACGGGCAGGTTGGAAACCTGCCCCACGGGGATCAAGTCACCGCGACTTGGTCGGCCCGCAACGTAAAGGATCGGTTTGTCACGAAGAGCACGCTGACGGTTGGTTTCGATTCGCAGCGCGGGACATACAACTATGACATCGACAGCGAACTCGAAGTGCTCCCCGGCGAGCCGTTTCATTTTCGGTACGGGTTCGACTTCGAGCATCACACGCCGCTCGATCCGTTTCGCTGGCAGTATTTGATCGCCAAGCGAAAGAGCGGCGAGCTGTATCATCGGCCGGTGTACCCGATCGACCCCGGCCCGCAGAACGATCTTGAAATGTACGGCGGCCAGCGCGTCTGGTTCGGGCGGCATGGCGAGACGGTCCCGGTTGTCCCAAGCGTCGAGTACCGCATCAAGCACGATTGGCATCGCGATCCGAAGGACGCCACAAAACTGCTGACTCGCAAATTGAACACGGCAGTCTGTGCAGCGTTCTACGACACGGGTGTCAGCTTCGAGCCGGAAACCGCCGCACCCGGCACGAAGCTTCGCGTCGAATACCGCTACACCGGCATCCCGGCGGCCGAGGCCGCGTCGCTCTTCAAGCAGTCAAAGATTTACGACTCGCCGACACTCGACCCGCAGCATCATTACCTCTTCGCCGACGAGTGGCCGAAGCTGACGTTCCGCCAATTCGTGCCGCTGAGCGAAACGTGGATCTACGGCCGGACGCCGTTCATGACGGCTCACAACACGCGACCGACGTATGAACTCGAAAAGAACTGCGGCGCGGGAAGCGGCTTCGCGATGAAGCTCGGCCCCGCGTCGTTCGGCAAAGCGAACTTGCCCGTCCGTAGGTTGGGTTTCCAACCCGACCTCCCGCAGGCCGTCGGTCTCGACAAAGGTCGCTACGTCGTCACCGCTCTCGTGAAGTCCGTCAACGCTCATGGTCCCGGCGGACGGATCGAACTCGAAGCGGCTCAGGCCAAGACCAACAAGCCGCTCGCGACGGCGAAACATTTCGTCGGCAACGGCACGTTCGATTGGAAGAAGACTGGCTTCGTCTTCGATGTCCCGGAAGACGCCGGTTCGCTGTCGGTCGCATTCGGCAACTCCGGCACCGGCGAGATGCTGGTCACCGATGTCGAATTCAAACGCCTTGCCGATGGCGAAGCCGCGCCGCCCGATGTCGCGTCGAAACCGAACGATCAA
>SYJG01000068.1 GCA_005798445.1 Planctomyces sp. | reverse complement strand
CCACCCGTGCTTGTTCCACCCGTGCTTGTTCCACCCGTGGTTGTTCCACCCGCGCTTGTTCCACCCGTGCTTGTTCCACCCGTGCTTGTTCCACCCGTGCTTGTTCCACCCGTGCTTGTTCCACCCGCGCTTGTTCCACCCGTGCTTGTTCCACCCGTGGTCGTTCCACCCGTGGTCGTTCCACCCGTGGTCGTTCCACCCGTGGTCGTTCCACCCGTGGTCGTTCCACCCGTGGTCGTTCCACCCGTGGTCGTTCCGCCCGTGGTCGTTCCGCCCGTGGTCGTTCCATCCGTGGTCGTTCCGCCTGAGTTCGTTTCGCCTGTGCCTGATCCACCTGCCCCCGTTCCCTCGATCGTCGCGTCATCGTTGTAGATGATCGTCACGGTGGCCGGGGCGTTGTCGAACGTGAAGAGGCCCATGCCCTCGGACGAGGAGATTCGCGACTCTGGCAACAAGTTGACCGAAAACGATTCGTTCAGTTCGGAGGCCGAGTCATCGAAGATCTCCACGCGGATCACCCCCGACGGCTGACTTGGCGACAGTTCCAGGAGGCCGCTTCCGGTCTCGATGTTAAAATCCTCTTCACGCGCTCCGCCGATGACGCTCTCGTAGGCGAGCCAAAACGTGGTGACTCCATCATCAATCCAGGTCGGCGGCAGGCTGACCGACACGGGGACTTCCGCAAAGCCGGCCGATTCATCGACCATGATATTCCCCATCGAAACATGCACTTTGGGATCGTCATCCAGGATCGTCCCCAGAGCGAAATGAATCGTCGAACTCAGAGGTAACCATTCTTCGTAGATCGTGCTGAATTGACTTTCGTCGATCCGGACCATCAGCACAAAGGATTCATCGTCTTCGGGAAGCTGGTCATTCTTGATGGGGATCGGCAACGACTCCGTCGTACCGTCGCTGGAGGTGCCGGAAGGTTGCCAATTCCAGAGACCCCCTAGATCCTCAAGATTCCAGTCCCCGTGATACGGGAGGAGAGCCTCTGGAATCCAGAAATCGTCGCTATCCGGAGTCGAACCGGTGAGGCTCTGAGTCTCAGGAATCTCGCCCTTAAGATCGGTCAGAATGCGGTAGTAGAAACTGTATTGGAGTTGCGGATCGGACATGCTGATTGGAAAGAACAAATCATGCCCACCTTCGGGCCCCGCAGCATCACCGATGGTGACGCTCGGTTGAATGCGCTCCTCCAGGGTCTCGATGCGACCGTTCAATTCCGTTCGACGTCGCCGTATGAATCTGCGGGGGGGGCGAAACTGGAGAAGGACCGGGAGAGTTGGTCACGCAGAGCATTCAACCAATTCCAGCGCGAGCGGGTCATGAGGTGTCTCCGAGAATGTGAGGACCGAAGATTTGACGTTGCGATTTCCGATGGCCGAGCGGCCGAAAAAGCACCAGCGATTCACTGAATCCGACGGCGCACTTTCGAGCTGGAGTCCCGACTTTAGCCGGTTGCACCACCGCCTAAAGGCGGAACTCCAACAAAAAGGTGCGCTGGCGGACTGTCCGCAGCGACGGGATCATGTCACCACATCCGCAACAACTCAAGCGATCAGAGAAAAATATCCACTGACCATTCCGAGCAATTCGATCACAAGTAGCCAACCTGTGAGATCGGATTCCAATTGAAAACTGCGCTATTGTTCGGGAGGGCGAGGCTCCCGCCGAGCCGGTGCGTGAATCACGCGTGCTCACCGACCCGGCTCGGCGGGAGCCTCGCCCTCCCCCAGTGAGCGCAGCTTTTTGTTGGAATCCGGATGAGATCGGACTCAGGCAAATGGCCATCACCGCTCAGCGAGCTTCTGACTCCAACTGGTAGTCGCTGATCTTCTTGTGCAGCGTGTTGCGGTTGATGCCGAGGCGTTCGGCGGTCTTGGTCTGCGTCCCTTGGCAGGAGCGGAGGACTTGCAGAATGACCTCGCGTTCGACGAGTGCGACGGCGCGCTCGTGGAGATCTGTGGCGTCGGGGCCGGCTTGCAGGATGCTGGTCGAGACCAGTTCGGTCGCCATCTTGTGCAGGTCGGTGGCTTGCGGGCGGCCCATGCGCATCGGGGCGAGGCCGCGCACATGCGGCGGCAACAAGTCGGCAGTCAGCGTGTCGCCAGTGGCGAGCACGATGGCCCGCTCGATGTAGTTTTGCAGCTCGCGGACGTTGCCGGGCCAGGCGTAGCGCTGCAAATAACCGACGAACTCGGCCGCGACTTTCGGTGCCGGACGGTTGTTGTCGTCGGCGTAGTCCTCGACGAAGTAATCGACCAGCAGCGGAATGTCTTCGATCCGCTCGCGCAAAGCTGGCAGATAAATGGAGACGACATTCATCCGGTAGTAGAGATCTTCGCGAAACGTCTCGCGTTCGATTTCTTGCAGCAGGTCGCGGTTCGTGGCGGCAACGATGCGGCAATCCACATGAATCGTGCGACTGTCGCCGACACGCTCGAATTCGTGCTCTTGCAGCACTCGGAGCAGCTTGACCTGCAACGTCTGGGTCATCGAATTAACTTCGTCGAGAAAGATCGTGCCGCCATGCGCCGCCTCGAAGCGGCCGGTGCGGTTCTCGAAGGCGTTGGTGAACGCACCTTTGACGTGTCCGAAGAGTTCGCTTTCCAGCAGCGATTCGCTGAGCGCGCCGCAGTTCACGCGGACGAACGGGCCGCTGGCTCGTGGACTGAGTTCGTGGACCGCGCGGGCGACTAATTCCTTGCCGGTGCCTGTTTCACCGGTCAAAAGCACGGTGGCCGAGGAAGCGGCGACTCGGCGAGTCAGTGCGTAGACCTCGCGCATGGCGGGGCTTTCGCCAATCATGCCGCGCGGTCGGTCCTGCGATTTTTCTCCCGAAGCCACCAGTCACTCCTTGCCCCAAAATCCAACGGAAGAGCGTCCATCGTCAGCAAAAATGTCGAGGACGATGCCGAAAAACAATGTCCGAAGCCGGAGGGGCGTCTGCGTTGGACTCACGAGCGCGGCAGCATTGTTGAAGCCCCTGCGAGAAACCTCAAGGACGGAAGCGCTGAGGTGCCGACGAGTCGTCCGCTTCTCGACAAGCAGGTCTGGAGTTTGCCAGCCTCTCGGCGACGAAGCATAATGCCTCCCTCGCCATTCGGCGATTTGTCGCGGGCTTGTCCGGGGTTGGTCATTGGCATTCCTTTTTCATTTCACCCCGCCGAGATCAGCGTTGCGAATTCGAGGAGGCCACACTGTGTCAGACGAAGACGATGATCCGAATGAACTTGGCGCAACGATGGTCAATCCACCGGCCGCCGACGCACCGAAGAAGGAGAAAAAAGTCTTTGGTGATTTCGAGCTGGACAAGAAGCTTGGGCAAGGCGGCATGGGTGAAGTGTACCTCGCGCGGCAAATGAGCTTGGATCGCCACGTCGCGCTCAAGCTGTTGTCCAAAGAGATGGCCAAGAAAAAGGGCTTCGTCGAACGATTTGAGCGTGAAGCCAAGTCGATGGGCAAATTCATTCACCCCAACGCCGTGCAGGTGTTTGCCTACGGAGTCACCAACAATCAGCATTATCTGGCGATCGAATTCATCGACGGCCAGAGCATGCAGAATTGGATGAATCAGCTCGGCAAGTTGGCCATCGGTGATGCGATCCATGTGGTCTTGCGCTGTGCGGATGCGTTGCGAGTGGCTCATCAAGACCACAATGTCATCCATCGTGACATCAAGCCGGACAACATCCTGGTCACCAAAAAAGGAATCGTGAAGGTCGCTGACTTCGGATTGGCCAAGGCGGTCGGCGCAGGTGACGAAGACGACATGTCGCTGACTCAGAGCGGTACCGGATTGGGAACGCCGCTGTACATGGCTCCGGAGCAGGCTCGCGATGCCAAGAGTGCGGACAAGCGAACCGACATCTATGCCCTGGGCATCACGCTGTATTACTTCGTCACCGGCAAGTTACCGTTTGGTGGCGACACGGTCGTGAAGCTCATCATGGCCAAAGAGGCCGGAAAATACGACAACGCTCGCAAGCTGAACCGCGAAGTGCCGGAGAAGCTGGACATGGTCATCGACAAGATGATCCAGAAGGACAAACAACACCGCTACACGAGCTGCGATGAACTGATTCACGATCTCGATGCGTTGGGATTGGAGAATGCCGCGCTCAGTTTTTTGGGTGGCGAAG
Source organism: Planctomyces sp. (assembly GCA_005798445.1). Classification (GTDB taxonomy): domain Bacteria; phylum Planctomycetota; class Planctomycetia; order Planctomycetales; family Planctomycetaceae; genus SXKJ01. Next base: position 21,334 of record SYJG01000068.1, on the reverse strand, counting down.
CGGCAACGGCTCGACGAACCGTGGCGGCCGGATCGAGCCAGCAGACCAAGGTCAACATGACCGGCGTTGCCATGACTTCCGCCGACATCGCTCTGCAAAAAACTGAGCAAGCGGCCGCCAAGGACACGGCGACTTGGTACGTCAAACACACCAATCAAAAAGGCCAAGCCGTCGTCACCAAAATGCAGGCAGCTCAGATTCAGCAAATGGTCAAAGCCGAACTGCTGGACTTGAGAGCGACGGCGAAGCGTGGCGAAAAAGGGGAATTCCTGCCGCTGGCCCAATACTCCGAGTTCCAAGACTTCATGAAGAAACGGATCGCCAAGCAGTCGGCTCAGGCGCGCGGCGTCAACATGAAGGAGATGTACGCCAAGATCGAAAAGGAGCAGAAGCGCCGCAAAATCTTTCGGTGGATTCGCGAAAAAGTCGAAGGGACGTTGGGTGGCGTCGGATTCATTTTGTATTTGGCGGTGATTGCCGCCGTGTTGTACGGCATCTATTGGGCCTTTCCGTTCGCACGGGACTTTGTCGCCAGCAAGATTGGACTGGAGAAGCCGAAAGAGGCTGTCGTGAATCCTGCTGGGCCGGATGAATCAGTTCCGAAGTCGCCGTAGGTCAGGCTTGCCAGTCTGACTGGAATTGGCAAAACGGCTTCGATCGTTGATCGGGTCAGCCTGGAAAGGCTGACTGACGATGTCCGAATATGCGTTGGTGGCCAGACGGTTTGAAACCCGTTCCCCCGAATAGTCGATCCTTGCAGAGTCCGTCATCCGCAGGGGCCGCACTGAGCGGCAGAATCCGCCGCAATGACGTTGACGGGGCAACCGGGTCGGAGAAAGTCATGCACACGCGAAGCTTCTGGCGGCGACAGTCGATCGCTTTGCTGAGCGTGCTGACGGCGATGGTGTCATGGCTGGTCCCCTGCCGAATGGACGCAGGTGGGCTGACTCTCAAATCGGGTCTGAAGCTTGAACCCGGTCAGGTGGAGAATCTTTCCACGATCTCGCTGACTTCTCCACCACAATCCGGTGACATCGTTTCATTTCCCTTTTGGATGCTCGACGACGGCATGCGCCGGTACTTCGTGTACCACCGGCAAATTCTCGAAAAGAACCTTGATGTCGAACTGGCGGAATTCGTCCGTTTTGAAATCCCGCCGAAAAAAGAGGGGGGCGGCGAACCCATTCAGCATGTGGGGCCCTACTTGAGCATCGATCCGTTCAACGACAAGGGACACCGCAAGGTCACGCTGCTCGATCCGAACAAAAAGCCCAGGAATTACTTTCAAGCCATCACGCAACTGCGTCCGCAGTCGTGTTCGGTGACGGGGTTGGATCACCCTTGGAAATTCAGCATCGCGACGACTTCATTGCGGCGCGAGGAACTGGTCCCGCTCGTGCGGCGCTGCATCAACCTCGAAAAGCCAGAGGATCGTTTCAAGGTGGTGAAATTCTATTTGCAGGCCGGGCTGTACGAGCTGGCGATTGAAGAATTGGAAACGATCACGCGAGACCTTCCCGATCAAAAGGCGAAGTGTGACGAAGATGCGTTGGAAGCTCGGCAGTTGTACGCCAGACGCTTGCTCGGCGAGCTGAAACATCGTCGCGAAGCGGGTCAGCACCGGCTGATTGGGAATGCGCTGAGCCAATTTCCGACGCAGAACATCGGGGCCGACATCCTCCGTGACGTCCGCCAACTCCAAACGGAAGTCGCTGAGACCCAAGAGAACATCGAACGCGCCAAACAGTTGCTCGGCGACTTGCAGGATGGCTTGAACGAAGAGCAGAGGAAGCAAGTGGCTCCGCTTCGGGACGAAGTCTTGGAGCAACTTGACGAGGAAACGCTGCCGCGGCTGGAATCATTCCTCAAGCTGGAAAAAGACGAGAAGTTGTCCAAGGCGGAGAAACTCGCGCTGGCGTATTCTGGCTGGGTCGTCGGTGCCGCGAATGCGACGACCGATCTGGCGAATGCGATCCGTTGGTGGCAGGCGCGATTTCATGTCTTGCAGTATCTGCGTGCGACGCATCCCTCGTTGCGGGGCCCGGCGCTTTCCGCACTCACGGCCACCGAGGGAGTCGGCACCAAGACGGTCGAGCAAATCCTCCAATTGTTGCCACCCGTGCTCGACACGCCCGGCCTGCAAGCGAGCCGAGTGGCCGCGATCACGGTCCACGATCCAGGCCGCACGCGCGAGGATGAAGAGAGTCCGAAAGCCATTCGGTATTCCGTGCTTGTGCCTCCGGAATTCAATCCGCATCACACGTACCCCATGATCGTCGCGCTGCACGAGGGGGGTTGGACGCCGGAACGTGTGTTGAAATGGTGGGGCGGTGACGACGCTTCGCCACTGCAATCGCAGCGGCACGGCTACATCGTGATCGCGCCGGAATATCTGCCTCCCAAATTTGGCGATCCGTTGCCAGCTCCGACCGAAACGATTGTCTGGGATTGCTTGCGTGATGCTCGCCGCCGGTTCCTGATCGACTCAGACCGCGTGTTTCTCAGTGGTCACGGTCGCGGAGGCGATGCGGCGTTCGACGTCGCGCTGGCTCGACCAGATTTGTTTGCAGGGATCATGCCGATCTCCGGTGGTTTCATCATGCCGAAGGGTGCGCCGGTGCGGGACAGCCTGGGGCTTCAGGAAAATGCGAAACTGCAAGCGTGGTACGCCGTCTTGGGAGAATTCGACTTCGGCCTGTTTGACCGGCACGCTCACTGGTTCGAATCAATGATGCGCAACGGCACTGACTTACTGGTGTCGCAGTACAAAGCCCGCGGGCACGAGACGTTTTACAGCGAAATCCATCGGCTCTTCGAATGGATGGAACTGCATCGCCGTCCCGCCGAGCCAAAAGTGTTCGAATTCAGCAGCCTGCGCACATCGGACGTCCGTCTGCATTGGGTCCGCTGGGCCGATTCGACTCCGACTCCCATCGGAAAACGTTCCGCGAAGCCGAATCCGATCAACCTGACCGCAAGAATTCAGCCTGGGGACACCGAAAGGAAAAACATCATCCTGGGTGGTCGCGGCTCCGTGACGGTGTGGCTCAACGCAAACCTCATCGACCTCGACAAACGGCTGAGCATCACGATCGGCGGCCAGCAGAAGTTCAACGACTTCCTCAAGCCAGAAATCGAAGCACTCCTCGAAGACTTCCGTCAACGCGGTGACCGACAACGGTTGCACTCAGTTCGCATTCAGATCGACTAAGCGATCAGTACGACGCGCCAGCGAGTGGTCGAAGAAAGTTGACGGGCAATGCCCAGACGACGCTGACCACTCGCTGGCGCGTCTTGCTAGTTTCGGAACCTACCGCGTTCCAGGCTTCAGCCAATACTCCAGGAACGCGAGTTCCAATTCCAACGCTTCTGCCGTCGGGATGTGCCCGCTGCGAGCGGTCAATGCGACACGCGGCTTGTGTCCCAGCAGCTCATTCACCGCGACAAGATGATTGAGCGCGGTCCAGTTGCGCGGCGGGTCTTCGGTGCCGCCCGAAACCAGCACCGGACGCGGAGCCATCAGCGCATGGAAATCGACAAGGTCGTCTCCCGCGTCAACCAACTCCTTGTAGAGGCCGGTGCGAGGATTTTCGGCCGACGGCACTCCTGGTTTCCGCTTCGCTGCGGGGTCGTAGCCCAAATACCACGGCTCCCAATAATTCACGTTCGCGTTCTTCTCATTGAAGACGATGCCTGGATCGGACCAGACGGCACACGCGAACTTGTCGTACAGGCACGACGAGAACATCGACCACTTGCCACCGTAGGACAGTCCGATGATCCCGATGCGCTGCGGATCGACTTCCGGCATCTGTGCCAAAGCCGTGTGACAATTCGCGGACGTGTAGGCCAACAACGTCAGCGGCTGCCGACGTTGTTCGGTGCCGGCTTCGGTCAGCAACTGCCGAGTATCGAGTCCGATCTTCTCGACCGATCCGGGCGTGCCGATCGACAACGTCACGAAGCCGCGCTTTACCAATTGCAATCCGTAGTCGTGAGTCCCACGCCCCTTCCCTTGTGGCCCCTCACCGATACTCGTCAGCGGTTCGTAGAACGGCACGAGCACTGCCGGGAGCTTTCGGGAGGGGGATGCTCCCGCCGAGCCGGTCGGGATCAGCAAATACCCGTCCGCCAGTTTCCCTTCGGGCGAGATCTGCACATGGACATGATGCTGGACGTAGCCCTCTTTCTCGACCGTCTCCAATCGCTTCATCGTCGGTTTTTCGACCAACGGCGGCCAAGGACCAAGACGCTTGTGCCACGTCGCCAAGATCTCCTTCCGACGACGCGGCCAATCCTCTTTTGACTTGGCCATCGAACCGTCAGTGAACTTCAACGGTGAGCGATACGCGCCAAGCTGCCCAGCGAACTCCGCTGGCGGCTGCGTGTACCTCTCAAACTGTTTCCAAAGCACCGCGCGAGACGTCGGCTCATCGGAAACGGCTGACGCCGGCAAGGTGAGTCCGCAAAGCAGAATCCAAAGCCACTGCCAACCACGACTCGACTCGAATTGTCTTTTCATGAACATGCTGGCGAGTTTTCTTTGACAAAGATTTTTGAATACGGCAGAGACAGCTTGGTTCGGTTTTGATTCAAGAGCGGAATCAGGACCGATCAATCGGCTCGGCTGGCGAGGATCAGGCGTTTGCCGTCGGGGGTCCAGCAGCAGCCGCCGTTGTGGCGGGTGGGGTCTTGGCCGGGGACGAGCGTTGGCGGTTCGTCGTTGTTGGGGTCAAATTCGTAGAGTTGCAATCGGTTTCGTTCGTCGCAATGCATGCCGATGACGATTCGGCAGCCGTTGGGATGCCAGGCCGAGTCGGCGATCAATGACTTCTTGCTGCTCACGCGCGTTGTCAGGATCGGCTTCGGTTTCGCGGCCCAATCGAGGATCGCCATCTCTTGAGTGCCGTCCGCTTTATTTCCTCTGACCAAAATCTTGGTGCTGTCGGGGGACCAGGACATGTTCTCCATGATTTTTTGATATGGGCTTTCGTGAGCGGGGACCAACACTTCGACCTTCTTCGTTTCGACGTCGTACAAGCTGATGATGGGGGCGGAGAGATCGGTCTGAATGATCCATTTGCCATCGGGGGACCACTGAGCGCCCCAGCCGGGCGCGGCGAACTCGCCGGCTTCGCGGCCGAAGTCGTCGCGTGTCACGATCCAGGCACCCCGTTTGGGAATGCCGCGAGAGATCGTCAGCCGCTTGCCATCGGGAGCCCAACTGGGCATGAGTCCGTATTTCTGGTCGCTCGGCTTTCGCTCGACCATGTCCATCAAAAAATAGACGTTCTTCTCGGCGATTCCCGTGTAGGAATCGAAGCCGACCGTTTTGCCATCGGGCGACACGGACGGTGAGCCGACGTCTCGCTTCACCAGTTTGAAGAACGGAGCCAAGCCGGTTCCGTCCTCGTTCAAGACAAACAGCTCGTTAAAGGTTTTGAGCTTGAAGTAAAACTCATTCACCGAGAGTTGCTTGTCGCCGTTCGTGTCGAGCCGAGAAAAGTACAACATCCGCAACAACGGAAACTGCAGTTGATCGAACTTGAACTCGGAGAGAGCGAGTTGGTCGTCGCTGTTGGAATCGGTGAGCAACGACGACCACGGCAAGATCATGTTGGATTGCGGAGCGAGCCGGTATTCCGCCAGCGATAACAGACCGTCCTGATCGAGATCAAAGCCGGGCAACGCATGTTCGGCGAGCCGCTTCTTCCAATCGGGCGTGCCGAGCAACAGCTCATTCCGATCGAGCCGCGCATCCAAGTTCTTGTCCATCGTCCGAAATTCGAGCACCGTGTCGATGAACCCGCGCCACGGCAGACGGCGGAACTCATCGAACGACAAAGTGACGTCTTGATCCAAATCGAGTTTCGCGAATTCCTCGGCCGCTTTGTCTCCGCCATACGACCGTTCGAGGTACTCGGTGCGATCGAGCCGGTCATCGCGGTTGACGTCGATGTGCAGCCACAACGAGTGATTGGCGACATTGCCATTGGGAAATCGCATCAGCGATCCGTCGCTGCGACGAATCCCCAACTGAATCTCAACAAACCGCCGAGCCGCCGCGCGAGTCACAAAGCCATTCTGTTTCGGGTCCGCTTCAAGTTGGTTGGACCGCACGGGATTCGGCCCCATCTGCTGCATGTCCTGAACGAACCGCGACAAGAACAGATTCGTGTCGACCCTCTGCTCGGGGTTCTGATCCCAATTGCCAAACGCCTTGTCGATCGCCGCGACCGACGAATCAACCGCCTTGGCCAGGTAGTCCGGAACCGCGCCTGGTTGATCAAACGCCGGAGCGGTTCGCACGCTGGCAAACTCTTCCAAACTCAGCGAGCCGCTCTCGTCAAAGTCGTAGAGCTTGAAGTCCCGCGTCGCGACATCCGCAGCTCCACGGCCAGCCACGAATTCTTCCAGCGAGAGAGACTGATCTCCGCTGCGATCAGTCTTCTTGAACGCCGCCGACACATCTGCGGGAATCTCCGTCGATGGATCTTCCGCGAACAATCCGCTCACGCTGCCGATCGCGATGACAAAGACCATCGCCATGCACGCTAATCGTCTGAAGAACCGCGTTGATCGGAGCATCGTATTTTCTCCGCTAGAGTCAAAGACCTCGGAAACGTGACAACCTGACGAATGAGCGTTCAATGCGAAGCTCGCTGGAACTTGGACATGCTATTCTTCAGAGGAGAAGAGTCGCGAGCCGGTCGCCACGAGCGGCCGGTATCAATTCAGCAGCGGATTACGAGTCACCTTGCGGCGCGGACCCTCCGCAGACGCGGTCGTCCGCGAATAGAGGCCGGGCTGTTCGGCCGACAGACAGCGGCCGGTCGCCCAGGTGCGCAGCCCGCTCGACCGATTCCGCGGCGGTCACAGCCACGGGGACGATTTGCCGGGCGGCTTCAGCCATGAGCCACCTCCTGCGCGAACGGTTCAGCGGCTTCCCAATGCTCGTCGATCCATTGTTCTGCGAGCCAGTCGAACTCTTCAATCGGTTCATGTCCCAAAGCTTCGGCCAAGCCGCTGACAGCGTCTGTCAGTAACAATGGCTCGGTGGCCAGCACGAACGGCCGACGCACGCAGCGGTCGTATTCCGCGCGCCAGGCTGCGCGATCGGGAGCCGCAAAGTCGCTGTCGAAATCGACCGCGACCGGCAGCTCGCAGTCCCCGCCGGGACCGACATTGAATCGCAGCCGGGCAGACGTCTGCCCGCCTTGAGCGACGATGAACATGACCGCCCAATCCGAGCGGCCGAAGCTCCTCAGAAACGTCTCCTCATCCACGCAACTGGGCGCGGGGGACGATCCCGGGTGCGTGTGAATCCACACGCGAGCGAAATGTTCCGGAGCCAAGCCCCGATCGACTTGCTCATCGAAGAAATCCGCCACGGCGGTGTCTTCAAACTGCACCGTCACCGACGTGCAGCGCTGCCGCACCATCTGGATGTCTTCGATCAACAGCAAATCATTGGCAGTGGAGATCCCGAACCCGCCCACTTCGGTCTCCCCCAGATCACGTAGGAACAAGAGTTTGGCCCAAGCCCACGGAGTGAACCGTAGCGTCGGCCGTTTCGTAGGCAGCCTTCGCGGCCAATCCGTCCTCCGCGGAGTCGTCAGCGGCCTTTCGGCATTCGTCGCATTCGCCATCTGTGAGGCACTCCTGGCAAAAGCTGTGGCTGCATCCCGCGCAATTGCTGACGCATTCGCCACAGTAGGTGTCGTGACAGCCGTGGCACGCGCCACGGCACTCGTTACAGAGCAAACCATCGCAAGCAGCGCAGCTCACGCCACACTCGGAGCACAAGTGGCCATTGCAGTTGTCGCAGTGGCTCGTCTCTCGCTGGCACGAGTCGCCGCAGTCCATGCAGCTCTTCCCGTCCCATTCGGCAATCCGGACGAAAGCGCTGCTGGCGTTGTAGGTCTGCAAGATCTGCCTCACGAGCAGGAAGAAATCACACAGCCGCCCTTGTCGCAGCGCCTTGCGGATCGGGGTTTTGCCATCACCTTCACAGAGCGACCCCGCATGCACATGCGGGTGTGTGACTTCGTCATCGCTGGCGGCCCGATACGGCTCCTGGGCAATGACCTCGTAAGGCTTCTGGCTGTCCAGGCAGCCCCAATGCAGCACAATCTTGAACGGCCCGAAATGCACGTCGTCCAGCTCAATCGGCTCGGTCATCACGCACAGCGTTTGTTGTGGGATATCCCATACCGTGTTGTCGAACTCGGACTGCAGGGCGAGCAATTCTTCGTAGACATCCCGAATCGGGACGTCACGGGTTTCCGTATCCTGATCCTGCAATTGCTGGATCGCCGTCTGCGCCTGACCGACCAGCACCTGTAACGAGCATCGCAACTCTTCGCGACATTCCACAGCCGCCATCGACCAGCCATGTTGCCGAGAAATTTGCCACAGCCGCCGCCATTTCAGAGCGTCGGCCCAGGAGATCTCGGGCAGCACTGGAATTGGCTGCTGTACTTCCACCGTCTGTAACGCCTGCTGAATCCGCCACGCCACGCGGAAAAGTTCTCGCTCGCGGTGATTCATGGGGAGACTCTCCTTTCGTGATCTGCTGCCCCTCAAAACGAAAACGGGCCGCCGAACTTGCGACCGACAACCCAACCTCACGCCTTCTTCCATTCCCAGCTTCAGGCTCCTTCGATCTTGGTCGGCGTGAAGCTCACCCGATCCCCTGCTTGCAGCACTTGATCCTGCGGCACCGGCTGACGATTCACCCGGATCAAGTAGTTCAGCGGCTTGGCCGTATTCACCGTCCGCTCAAACATCTGCTGCACCGTCGTGCCCTCCGGCACCTCCACATAATCCGCGAAGCCTCCTCCGTCGTTGTTGATCACGAGCACTTTCATATTTGGTCCTTTCGTTCAGAACAAAATGCACGCCTGGATGTCGTGGCAACCGTTGCCGCGATCTCAGGACGCTGTTGTTGAGGGAGCTTGTTCATCGGCGGTCTGCGTCGTCGGGTTGTTCTTCGCTGCCAACCGGAGCGCGACCGCATCGGCGATCAATGCCAACAACGCTTGCAATGCCTCACGAATCGCAGTGGCGTCGGGTTTTTGGGGTGAGTTGGCTGTAGGCATGGCTTAGTCTCCGAGTTCAGAAAACGAAAAAGCCACGAGGCCCTTGATGCAGGAACTCGTGGCTCAGGTTGATGAAATCAGCTGGCGGCCGTTCTAGGCGGCGGCGTCCAGATCGGGTGGCGGAAGATGCTTGGTGTCCGGCTCAAAGCGATACCGGGACTTCTTGTGGCGGCGACATCGGCCAAATGATTCCGGAGGCTCGGTCAGCAGAACGTAGGGTTCCGTGAGTCCGAGTTCCTTCATCCTTTGGTCCAATACCAAAGCATTGAAAACCGCTGGCTGTGTGAGTCCCAACTGGCGGGCGATCTTTCGAGTCACTAAGCCTTGTTGGTGAAGCTCGACGACCTGTTCGCGAAACTCGACTCGCTGTGGAACCTCGAACAGATCGACGGAAATACGCCGATAAAGAATCGGTTCGACCTCCTCCGGCATCCCTGATTGGGGAATCAAGGCGGCCAGATTGAGAACCAGTTTGGCTCGCAAGAAAATGCCATGACCATCACAGATCTGATAGGGGAAAAGATAGATCTGCGGAACCAGACGTCGGAGTTGCCGACAGACTCGCGGGTCGCGCGGGGCCATGTCCTGGAAGACCTCCTCGGCGGCCTGCTGCAACTCGGTGACAGAAGGCAGCTCAACCACGGTGTCCGGCGTCGAATTGAGGAGCTTCAAATCGTCGTCCAAGTCCGCCCGAGAGGCATCCAGTTGGCTCAGGCGGTCGGAAAGTGCGCGGGTTCCCCGTAGTCCTCGATGGTCTTCATGACTCGCTGAATCTGGGTTTCCAGTCGCGCAATCTCCTTCTGTTTGGCGATCTTACTGGCGTTCTTCTTGGTGGTGGCCTCGTGGTATCGTTCAGCGACAAGCCTTTGAAACTGAGGTCCGAATTCTGGAAGCGAACGAATCTCGGCCCAGATGCCGTCCAGCAGCTTGCGCTGGAGAAACGGGCCGTTGATGTTGATCGCGTTCCAGCAGTGATACTCCAGGCAACCCGAGCAAGACATCATCTTTTGATCGGCAGTCCCCGTCCAATAGAAGAGATGACCGCAAGTGCCGCAGCGTGCGAGCTGCCCCGGAAACTCCGTCACCATGCGGGCGACGTTCTTCCGAGGATCGACACCATCAACGAGGCGTCGTCGGTGTTTTTCATTGCGCCGATTGATGAGCGCGATGACCCGGTCGTAACGCTCCGGTTCGATAAACACCAAGTGCGGGCAGAACCGCTCCAAGAGTTCTTCCGGCGGAGCCTTGACGGACTTCCGCCGCCCCGTCTCATTAACCCGCACGCTGATCTTGTCATTGCAATACCGAATCCCCTTCAGAATCGGGTTGAGGACGATTCGCCGAACCATCTTGGCAGTCCATCGTTTGGAGCGGCAGTAGGGGCCGACCGAGAGCTGGATATCATTGAACCAGTCCGCAATCTCTGGAAAACCTGCCTCGTCCTCCAACCGCGTAAACATTTCGTCGTACGCTTCTTCGTACTGCGGATCCTTTTGAAGCTCCGCGTCCGATTTGAGGCCAGGCGGCTTGATGATCCCCGCGATCAAACATTGCACGATCAAGCCTTGAAGAAACCGATTGCGGAGCGTCCGGCGGATTCGTTTCGCGGTGTCCTTGTTGTACTGCTCGTGTCGCAGCACCGCGAAGATTCCGTGAACCATCCAACCTTCGACCGATGTGTCGACGTTGTCGTTGGGGGAAATCACTCGCACACCAGCGTCAACACAATCTTCACACAGCAGCAGCGCATGGATGCGACGATAAACCCTCCCCAAATCCTCCACCAAAAGGAGGTCATATCGGCCCGACTCCACCGCGGCGATGATCTCCGCTGACTCGTCTCGATCCAGCCGCTCGCCACTGCCAACACTTTTGACGACCGTGATCTCGACGGGAAACGTCGTGTGGTTCGCCAAATACTCACGGTAGAAATTTTCTTGATCGTCGAGGCTCTTTTCATCTTGGTTCTTGCCGCTGATGCGGCAGACGGCCAAGACACGCAGACAAACGCCGTTCTTTGGCGTGAGCGGTGGATTGAGCTGCGACACAAAATTCTTGCCATCCGATTTCTTTTTGCCGTTGTCCGGCTTGCGCGAATTACTCATTGGACACCTCCTTGTGCCCATTGGGCAGCCAGTTCCAAAACCTTCGGCCAAGTCCGCAATGCGCGGTCGATCTCACGCAGATGAGTTGCGGGACGAGTGTGCGTGTAAACCGCCGTCATTCCCAAAGCGCCACTGGCTCCACGCGGCTGGTGCCCCATCGTGATCTGCCGGATCAGCGGATCGACGTTGGCGTCTTGCAGCAGAGTCGCAAACGTGTGCCGCCAACTCTTTGGGCAAGTCGATTGTTCTAGTCCACAACCATGACAGACACGAATGAACGACGTCCGGATTCGATCCGGATCGACGGCCCCGACATCACGCCAGACACCATCGGCGACCTTCTGGTGCTGCACTGCCGAAAGGGGTTCGCTGGTCCCTTCGGCCGCGTGCTGCTGACGCTCTTCCAGCATGCGTCCCATCGCGCACCGATCCAGGCCGTGGCGATGGGTCGCCAGACAACCGAACTGCGGCCGCAAAAAGAGCGGGCCGACCTTGCGGCCAGCAACGACTCGCTGAAGCACAGCCCGGAGTTCCAGCACCAACGGGATCGACCGTTCGTGCCCGGTCTTGATGCGCCACCCCAACTCCGTCTTGTTGCAAATCTTCAACCAACCGTCTGCGAGTCGGAAATTCTCAATCAAGAGGTGACAAAGCTCGCCGGGACGCATCCCGGTCAGCAGGAGCAAGCAATGAATCGGAAACGCCCAATCGCTGGCGGCCTTCAGGAAATCGACGGCCTGTTGTTCCGTGAACACGAAGATTGGCTTCGCATCGTCGATCTTCATGCGGTCCAATTGGATCGCTGCGAATGGATTTGCCGCGTACGGTGGCAAATGCCGACTCTTCGCCGCGAAGGCGTACAATGACCGACAAACCTCCAAGACAAACCGCAGACCCTTGCCGCGCAACTTCCGCTTCTTGGTGTTGCAATGCCCATTGGGCGACACCAACCGTTTCCGCAAGAAGCTGACGAAGTTCGCCACCGACAAGTCTTGAGCCTTGATCTTGCGGCCAAGGCTAACCTCGTAATCAACGAGGTGCCGGAGCGCGGTCCGATACCGCTCGACCGTCGCAACCGATGAGCCCATGACGTCGCGGTGGAAATCGAGGAAGCGTTCGCGCAGCTCCGAGACAGTCACCGGCGTGAAGGTGAACAGCGTCGGCGCGTCCGCCGACAACTGGCTATTCACTTCCGCCGCGATCCGCTCCGCGGCCCGCTCATCCGGACCAACATGCCGACGAACCGGTTTGTCGTCCTCGCGGTAATAGACCCACCATGCACCGTGATGTAGGTAAAGAGAAACACGCCCAATGCGCCGACGTGTGCACCGCCGCCGCTGCCGTCGATCCACCATGACACAGCTCCTGTGCACTCAATGTGCACCAACTGTGCACCAACTGTGCACCAACTGTGCACCACAGGAGGTCTTTGACGACAAACGAAACGCCGCAACAAACTGCGAACCAGTTAGTTGCGGCGTTCTGCGGATTGAGAAAGCGGAGAGGGGGGGATTCGAACCCCCGGTCCCCTTTCGGAGACACAGCATTTCCAGTGCTGCACAATCGGCCGCTCTGTCACCTCTCCGAGAAACATCCGTCAGTGGTGCGCGATCGCCGCCGTGGGCAAGCGTGGGGCTGGCGGGCATTGGCTCAACGGTCAGCGGGTATGGGAAGGTGCTAGCTGGCGGAGGCGGTTTCGGCCGACTTCGCTTCTTTGCGCTGTGTGACTTCCACGTTGTTGGCTTCCACTTTTGTGACGGCAATCAGCCGGCGACGGAGTTGACGGCAGCGAGCACTGAGATTTCGCCACTTGGGGTTCAGTGCCCGTCCATCAGCGGCGACGCCATCTTGCTCAAGTTGTTTCTCGCAAGCCGACAGGTCGGTGCTCGCACGGTTGAGCTGCCATTCCAAGTTCTCTCGTTTCATTCCCATTTGGTATCGATTGCCTCAAACAGAATCAAAGTTCGCGGTTCAGCCAAAAAAACGAGGCGGGATTGTGGCACGAATCGTGGCTTCGTTCAACGCCGCAAGTGCTCAATGTACTTGAAATATCACTTCGACCTCGACCGCGATGTTGCTCGGAAGCGAGCCCATTCCGACCGCACTACGAGCGGCTCGGCCATTCTCGCCCCAGATTTCGACCATCAGATCACTGAAACCGTTGATGACCTTCGGATGATTCTTGAAATCGGCCGTGCTATTGACCATTCCGAGGACTTTCACGACGCGAACGACTCGATCCAGGCTGCCGAGCTGTTTTCTGACGGTGGCAAGGATGGCCAGACCGACTTGTCGGGCGGCCGCGATGCCTTGCTCTTCGCTCAAATCGTCGCCGACACGGCCACAGATCAGCGTGTCGTCGGACTTCAGCGGGCCGTGACCCGAGACGTAACACAGATCGCCGATGACCACGACCGGGGAGTAAGTGCCGGCGGGCTTCGGGGCTTTGGGAAGGTCCAAATTCAACTCGGCAATACGGGCTTCGGCGCTCATGAGGTTGATCTCCAGAATTTACGGAACGGTCGCACTTGTCGGCCACGAGATGTCGGATCGAGTCCAATGCAATGAGTCGGGCAAGAAGCCCAACCTCCACGGTATGTCACGATAGCGGTTGTTTGGCCAATTCCCAACCACGACTGCCGGTTTGCAACCCGTGAGGGCAGGTCTACAATGCCGCCCGCCTCAGGGATCGGCAGCCTCAATTCAAGGAGACGTCATGGACAAGCCAATCGATTTCTGGCAACTGGCATGGATGGCTGGGATCGTTTTCGCGTTGGTGGTTGGTGCCGCGTTCGTGGTGATGTTTCTGATGTTCTTCAACCTCTGGTTGCGAGCGTTTGTGACTCGCGCTGGAATCGGCATCGTGCGGCTCGTGATGATGAAGTTACGAAAGGTGAATCCGCAGGTGATCGTGGACACCAAGATCATGGCGATCCAAGCCGGATTGCAGGATGTCACGAACTCTGGCCTTGAAGCTCACTTTCTGGCGGGCGGCAACGTGCGACGAGTCGTGCAGGCGATGATCGCCGCGCACCGCGCGAAGATTTCTTTGAATTGGGACACGGCAGCGGCGATCGATTTGGCGGGACGCAACGTGCTCGAAGCAGTCCAGACCAGCGTCAACCCGAAAGTCATCGACTGCCCCGATGCAAAGCGGACGGGTCGCCAGACGCTCGACGGTGTCGCCAAGAATGGCATTCAGCTCAAAGTGCGTGCTCGCGTGACCGTGCGCACGAATCTGGATCAGCTCATCGGTGGAGCGACCGAAGAAACGGTCATCGCTCGAGTCGGCGAAGGGATCGTCTCGGCGATTGGCTCGTCGGAAACGCATCTCGATGTGTTGGAGAACCCGACTCTGATCGCGCACGCCGTGTTGGCGAAAGGACTCGATGCTCAAACGGCATTTGAGATCGTCTCGATCGACATCGCCGACATCGACGTGGGCGAGAATGTGGGTGCTCGCTTGCAGGCGGATCAAGCCGAGGCCGACATGCGTGTTGCACGAGCCAAGGCCGAGGAGCGCCGAGCCAAAGCGGTCGCCACCGAACAGCAGATGAAGGCACTCACCGCTGAAAACCGCGCGAAGGTGGTGCTGTCCGAATCGGACGTTCCGAAATCCATCGCATCCGCGTTTCTGACGGGCAATCTCAGAAACAAGACGCCAGCGTAGTTCGGACGCCTACGTCCGAACTCCCAGAAGTAGCCGTCGGGCTATTTGGTCGCAAAAGGGCCGTACAACGTGAGCACTCTGGTCCGAGCCAACGCCTGGTTGGAAGACGTTTCTGACCGCCTGAATCCGATCCTCGTCAAGGAGACCCGGCAGGCGCTCAAGAGTCGGCAGTTCATCGTCACGTTTTTGTTGATGCTGATCGCGGCGTGGCTGATCTCGGTGTTCGGCACACTGGCGGCGGGCGACTCGCTGGAGTTTGGATCGGCTGGCCGTGGGTTATTCACGTCGTACTTCGTGGTATTGGCCATCGCGATTTTTGTGGTCGTGCCGTACTCGGCCTATCGTGGTCTGCTGAACGAGCGTGACCAAACGACGCTGGAATTGCTCAACATCACTTCGCTGTCCCCTCGGCAACTGATCTGGGGCAAACTGTGGAGCGCGATGGCGCAGGTCTTCATTTTCTATTCGGCAATCGCACCGTTCATCGCGTTCACGTCGATGCTCCAAGGATTTGATGTTGCGCTGGTCGCGTTCGCACTGGCGATCTCGATCCTGGTGACGCTTTGCCTGACGATGTTCACGCTGATGTTGGCCGCGATCCCGCAGAACAAGCACTTGCAAGGGCTGATGACCGGAGCGGTTTTTCTCGGCCTGCTGTTCGTGATTTCGATGATATTCAGCGCGGTCCCGATGATGCTGATGGAGACAATCTCTTTCGACGAGAAAGAGTTCTGGGTCTTTGTCGGGGCGGTTGTCGTCGCAGGGCTCTCGTTCTTTTTCCTGTTCACGCAGATCGCGACGGCACACTTGACGTTCGACGCCGACAATCGCAGCACCGGCATTCGCGTGGCCTGCACAGCTCAGTTCGTGTTGTATTGGTCAACGATGGCGTTTGCGCAGTACATGCTGGGCCGCACGTTTATCAGTTCCAGCGGTGACGTCGCCTTCACGGCGACCTGGGCCGTGCTCTACATGGCCATTTGCGGTTTCTTTGCCGCGACCGAGTCGGATTTCGTCTCGCGGCGCGTACGACGAGGAATCCCCAAGATTGCGTGGCTGCGACTTTTTGCGATGCCATTCTTGCCTGGGGGGCATCGCGGCTTTTTGTATCTGGTGCTGCACCTCGCTCTCATCCCCGTGATTCTGAAGTGGATGTTTGTGGATGCGTTTAACTCTGGTCGCTGGGAGGGTTGGTGGACGGTCATGTTCATCTTGTATGTGCTGGCCTACGTCGGATTGGGGGCGGCGTTCGGTCGAGCTTTGCGTCGTGCATCAGCCGAAGTCCGTCCGATGCATGTGCGAGTCATCATCTTCATCATGTTCGCGATGGGGACTGTCGTGCCGTGGTTGCCTCTGCTGTTCGGCACGCGCGAGTACGAGTGGATGTACCGCATGTTGCGGGTGATGAACCCGGCCGTGATGTTGGAGTTGGTCGGTCGCAGCAACTACTCCAACGACATCGCGAACAGCGAGTTAATTGCACTCATCGCTGCTGCCGGAACGGGACTGTTTCTGAATGTGCGACCCATGTGGGCCGGTGTCCGTGAAGTGCTACGGCATCCCGTCAGCCCGTCGCCGACGTCCAAATCTCCTGCCGCGACTCAGCCAGCCGTTCCGGCCGAGCAGTCGGCCTGACCGCTCTGCCACCGAGCCAGGAGCTGCGTCTCATGCGATTTGATCCCGAAGTGCAACAAGCGGCCGCGAGATATCAGCTCGGTCTCCCGCGCATGCCGGTGTCAGGACGATCGGGTGAGTTGCTTGGACGCGGGACGGGCAGCTCGCTCGAATTTCAGGAGTACCGCGAGTACCAAATCGGCGACGACATCCGGCATCTGGATTGGGCCGCGTATGCTCGAACGGACGCGATGATGGTGCGGCTGTATCGCGAAGAGATCAGCCCGCGCATGGAGATCCTGCTCGACGCCAGCCGCTCGATGAGTTCCGTCGATCCCACTGGCCCGCTCGGTGAATCCGATTCGATGAAGGCACACGCCGCTCGACAGCTCGCCGGTTTGTTCGCGACGCTGGGAGGGAATCTTGGTGGGCGACCGGCACTGATTCCAATCACCGATCGCTCGCCGCTCGAAGCGCTGCCATTCGAGTCGGACGAGGGATTGAGTACTTTGCAATTCAACGGTTCCCGCTCGCTCCGCGAAGCGCTTGACGCACACGCAATTCCGCTCAAGCGACAGACGGTGCGAGTCGTCATCAGCGATTTTCTCTTCCCGCACGATCCCGATTTGCTGATGCGGCGTTTGGCCGGTGACGCCAGCGTGTTGTGGATTCTGCAATTGCTCAACGCCTGGGAAGCGAAACCGACGACGCTCGGTGGGCGCAAGCTGGTCGATCTGGAAACGACCGAAGAGGCCAACCTGCAAGTCGTCGAAAAGACGATCGCCGAATACTCGGCCCGGTTGCTCGCACTGCAACAAGAACTTTCGCGAGCCTGCCGCCGCGTCCACGCGACGTTCGCAATTCTGATCGCCGAACGCGGTCTGCTCGACCTGTGTGGCAACGAACTCTGCGCAGCGGAGATTTTGCGGCCGACATGAGCTGCCTAGAAGTGATTCAAAATTAGCACGACGCGCCAGCGAGTGGCTGGCATCTCGGAGAAGCAACCACTCGCTGGCGCGTCGTGCTGGTTTTGAAACTGCCGCTTGAGGGATTGCGCTCACGGCTCATCGACCAAGCGAATCTCCGTCTCGTCCGTGACCGGCCAGCCAGTTTCGTCGGGCATCGCGACTCGCAGCTTGAGCGTTTTGGTCGTGCTTCGCCCGGCATTCTCCGCAGAGAATCGCAGGGTCAGCGTGCCGGAATTCGATCCTTCGGGAACATCGACCGGATCGCAGATGACTCCTGTGACCGATTTTTGAACCAGCAATTCGACGCGCACTGGGCCGCGCAGGCCATTGCCGCGTGCGACTCGGAACGGGAGACGAATCTCGGTTCCCGGTTCGCGGCGGATGCTCCGCAGAGTCGTCTCGACGTTCAGCCGGTTCGGGTCGATCAGCACGATGCATTGCTCGTTCTGATCGACGGACGTGTGGCTGACGACGTGTTTGGTTCCATCGGCGTCGGTGACTTCGCCGAAGACGGCCAGGCAGGTGCGACTCGTGCGGCCGATCTCCATATGCGGCGGCAGCGTGAAGGGAAACTCGAACTCGGACACGCCGGCCGCGAGCGATACCTTCGGGCCGGTCACTCCTTGCAGATGCCGAGCCTGCCGATCGGCGATCTCGACCGACAGCGGACCCTCAAACCCGTTGCGTTCGACTCGGTATCGGCGAGTGAACGTGCTGCCTCGCGGGGCGTATTTCGTTTCAAAGATCCCCTTGAGCTTGAACGGGGTCGCAACAGCGACTCGCAGCAACAAGTCCGTAGATTCTGTTTCACTCGCCGGTCGCTGGATTCGCGCGACCGCCGAGAACTCCTGTTCGCCGACTTTCCATTGGCCGACGATTCGCAAGCGGCTGGTCACGATCTTTGCCGCCGCATCGGCCTTCAGCACAAGATCGACTTGGTTCTGCCCTTTGCCAAGATTCCCGGAGACAGCGACTCCTTCCGGCAGCCCTTCGATGTTCAACGCCACTTCGTCCGCGAACCCGGTCGGCCGCTCGGCGAGCACTTTGACTTTCGTTTCACCCCCGCGCATCAGCGTGATCGAATCCAGGGCCGTCGAAAGCTGCAGAGTCGACTCGCCTGGGCGATTGATCCGAACGCGATACGCGAATTCCGGACCTCCGCGCGAACTGAGGCCATCATTCACCTTCAGTGTGAACGTGCCGTCTGCTGGAAGCGTGAAATTCAGAATGCAATCGGTCTGCCCGTTGGCCAAGTCATCGGCACTCGCGACGGCGTTGCCGTTCGCGTCGAACAGCGTCAGCACGCCGTCTAATTCAGAGCCAAGCCGACTGGCTCTCAGATCGAACTGCCAGGCGTCCCCTTTCTTGCCGGTGAAGTTCCACAGATCGGAGTCACCCGCTTGCTCGATCCGTCCGTTAAGCACGCAGGGAAGTTCGATGGTCTTGGCTTGTGCGATCTCGTTGTTTGGCTCCGCTTCGAGGTGTTCCGGTAAGTCGTCCGTTTCGAGGAGTGCGTTCGATGTTCCACCTTCGATGGGAATGCTCTGAAACGCGATACCGCTTGATGAGCCGCCTAAAGGCGGGACTCCAACTTCGTGGCGATCACTTGGCAGGTTGGCTCCGAAGAGTTGCAGCGGCACCGTCGTGCCACGTTTGCCGCCGAGCGGATAGACACGGTCGAGCCACGGACCCGACGAGATCGTCAGGCGGTAAACGAAATGTTGAAAGCCCTCAAATCGAATGTCGTGGATCCGAACCGTGTACTTGCCGTCGCTGGGCGCTTTGAAGCGGATAAATGAGTCGAGTCCGAACGTGTCCGAATTCTCGGCGAGGACTTGGCCATTCGGGCCGAGCACTTCCAATCGCGAGTCGAGTCCTGATCCGATTCGAGCAGCGTTGACTTCGCAGGTGATGACTTGCCCCGCCTTGGCCTCGAGCGTCCAGTCGTCGACGTCTTCTCGCGGAAAGATGCGTCCGTTGATCGTCACCGGCAGCGTGAGCGGCTTCGTCGGCAAATTCTCTTCCGATTCTTCTTCGATAATCTCCGGAAGATCGCCGACGACGAATCGCATTCCGGGCGTGATCCCTTGTGACGTCGTGCAGTGCCAGTACCGAACGCCCAGCGGAGCTTCGGCCGCAAGCTTGATCTCGCCGGCGTAGTCCTTGGGGTAGTCCTCTTTTTGCTGCGACGCCGGTTGCAGAATGATCGGTCCCTCGAACCAAGTCGTTTGCATCCGCTCGACGGGCGAGCGTCCTTCGACGCCAGGGCCAGCGATCAGAAAGTCCGCTTTGTCGTGCAGGAAGTGCCCGCCGATGCGAACCAGGACCGTCTTGCCGCGCTGGCCACCGGGTGGGAAGACGTAGGCCGCCGTTGGCGACTCCGACTTCACAACGTTTCCAGTGCTCACCAACGCCGAGAACACGCACACGCCGACCATCCAACGGGACGCCATGATTCACCTCCACAAGTCAGCGTAGGAGCGCGGGGGCCGAGTCTCAAGGTTTAAGATGGGCACTTCACACCAGCACGACGCACAAGCAAGTGGTTTTTCTCGAACAAACACTCGCTTGCGCGTCGTGCTGAAAGCACAGATCGTCAAACCCGCCATCCTCCGTCAACACGCCTCGAAGATCGTCGCAACACCCTGGCCTTGACCGACACAGAGCGTGGCGAGTCCAAGCTTCGCTCCAGTATCTTTCATGCGGTGCAACAGTGTCGTTGCGATGCGTGCTCCGCTGGCTCCCAGCGGATGGCCGAGCGCGATCGCTCCGCCGCGCGTGTTGACATTCGACTCGTCGATGCCCAGCAGCTTCAAGACCGACAGCACCTGAACGGCGAAAGCTTCGTTGATCTCGATGCACTCGATGTCCGCCAGCTTGAGTCCCGCACGCTTCAGTGCTTTGTTGACAGCCGGAACCGGGCCGATCCCCATTTCTTCGGGAGCGACTCCAGCGACGGCCATCGAGCGAACTTTCACCAACGGCTTGAAGCCGAGTTCCTTCGCCTTGTCTTCGGACATCATCAGCACCGCCGCCGCTCCGACACTGACCTGCGAAGCATTGCCGGCGGTCACACTCCCTCCAGCGGGATTGAACGCTGGAGGCAGTTTGCTCAAGCCTTCGACGGTCGTCCCCTCGCGCAGTCCCTGATCGGTGGCGATCAACGACTTCAGGCCGATCTCGTTGCGGCCCCAGGTCGGGATGATTTCGGCGGCGAATGCGCCGGAGCGAGTCGCCTCGCACGCAGACTGCTGACTGCGTGCGGCAAACTCATCCTGCCGTTGACGGCTGATACCGTACTTCATCGCGAGGAACTCGGCGGTCAGCCCCATGTTCATGATCGCCTCGCTGTGCTTGCGGAACAGTGAAGGCGCGGGGTTGTAGTCCTTGTTCGCCGGGATGTGATCCATGTGCTCGACGCCGCCGGCGATCTGAATGTTCTCGACACCAGCCATGATCGCCATCGCACAGTCGTTGATCGCTTGCAGGCTCGACGCGCAGTTGCGGTTGATCGTCACGCCACCGACTTCGATCGGCAGATCGGCCATCAATACGGCGATGCGGCCGATGTCGTAGCCTTGCTCCCCCTGCTGCTGCACGCAGCCCCAGCGGACATCCTCGATCAGGTGTGGCTCAATGCCGGTTCGCTCGACCAGCGACTTCAACAACCCGGCCGACAGCTCATCGGCCCGCACGTCGCGGAAGTAACCGGAGTCGGCCGAAGCCTTCGCGATCGGAGTCCGAACGGCATCGACGATGACGGCTGTCATCATGGCCTAGTCCTCTGCAAAGAACTCGTGATGAGAGATTCGGCGAGCGGCAGGGCGTCAGCCCTCCGAGAAAAACCGATCGATTCACTCGGAGGGCTGACGCCCT
>SYJG01000067.1 GCA_005798445.1 Planctomyces sp. | reverse complement strand
TCGCGTGCCAGCCACTCCGTGTTGCCGCAGCGGAACAGCAGGATGTTTTGCACCGTTTCTTTGCCGAGAGAGTGATCGATACGGTAGATCTGGTCCTCGCGCAACAGCCTGCCGAGTGAGTGGCTAAGTTCTCGCGACGAATTCCAATCGCGGCCGAACGGTTTTTCAAAAACGACTCGCAGGCGGCGCTGCGATTCGGCGGACGGGATCATGTCGGCTCGGCCGAGGGCTTCGACCGAGGGTAGAAACAGCTTGGGATCGGTCGCGAGATAGATGACTCGCGTGCCAGCCACTCCTTGTTGCCGCTCGATTTCTTCGACCGATTTGCGGAGCGGTATGAAATCGGTTCCTTCATCAAGATTCGAGCAGACATAGAATAATCGTCGTGAAAACGCCTCCCATTCCGCGTCAGTGATTCCGCCCCGAATGTGTTTGGACAGCGAATCTTTCATCTCGGCTCTGAACGCTTCGTGGCTTTTTTCGCGGCGGGCAACGCCGATGATTGGCACGTTGGCCGGCAGGTATTCTTGTCGTTGGAGCATGAAGACCGCCGGGATCAATTTGCGGGCGGTCAGGTCTCCAGAAGCACCAAAAATCAGGATTGAGGCGTCGTTGCTGGGTGGGCTGGCGATCGCGGACGCTTGAAAGCGAAGCGGGACGACGGAACCAGATTCTTGGCTCGACATGGCGTGTCCTTGCGAGTGAAACCGACCTGTGGCCGTCCAGGTGCGGGACGCGTTGGCTTTCCATCAGATTGCCCCAACGGGTTGCGGCAGAGTCAATCCGCCGCAAAAAGGGAGTCGGACCGATGGGTTGAATCTCAAGTGGGGCGGCATCATAATCCGCCCCTTCTTTCCAGAACACTGTCGCGAGAACTTGGCCCGCAAAGGTGCGATTGATGACGAGGATGAGCACAACGGATATTAAGAAACGCCGCAAAAAGAAGGCGCGGCTGAAAAAGAAACTCGTTTGCCGGTTCTGCCCGGATGGATGCGATAGCCCACCGCGGCCGATCTATGTGGACTACAAAGACCTGAAGACGCTGCGTCTGATGGTCAGTCGGACGTCCACGATCATCGGACGTCGCCGCACGGGCAGTTGCGCGAAGTATCAGCGAGCCGTCA
Organism: Planctomyces sp.; assembly: GCA_005798445.1. Taxonomy (GTDB): domain Bacteria; phylum Planctomycetota; class Planctomycetia; order Planctomycetales; family Planctomycetaceae; genus SXKJ01. Next base: position 26,879 of record SYJG01000067.1, on the reverse strand, counting down.
AGGAAGCGGTGCTGCGTGCTCGGTTCATGGCGTTGTTGCCGTACGTTCCGGAAGAGTAACGATTGCGATGGCGTTTTCGTTCGCGTGTTTGGCTGGTCCTGGTCTCTGGCCCGTGGGAAAGACGTGTTTCTCGTCTCGCCCACTTTCTTTTTTGGTGAGCACTCATGTCTGCACTGCCGAATAACCCGAAGCGTGGAGCGGATGTTTTGGCTCCACGACCGTCGATTGACGTTCGCCAAGTCTTGGTCGAGTCGAATCCTTTCGGCCCCGAGCAGGTCAAACAACTTCGCGCAGCAGTCGCTGGCACTCAAGTCGGCGATGTACGGCAAGTGCTGGCCGAGTTGCTCAACGAGGTGCTGGATGGCGACGCCTCCAAGCGCAACCATCTCGCGCTCGGCATTGCCAGTTACTTGATGGCTCGGCACGTTCAGGCGGTCGAGTACCTTTCGAAAGTGAGCGGCGACGCGACCGGAGCGTTCTATTTGGCGCAGTCGCTGGTCTCGTTGGGTCGATTTGATGAGGCTGCTGGGAGTTTTCAGCAGGCCGCCGATCTCGGCTGGGACACCGTCGACTGCACGTTGCTCCGAGCCGGTGCGATTCGGCAAGCCGGCCGATTGGAAGAGGCCGAACAAATCATTCGCAGCACGGTCCGGCAAGGAGCCACCCGCGCCGAATACTCGTTTCAGATGGGCTGCATCCTGGCCGAACGCAGTGACACGTTTGGCGCGATCGAGTACTTCGAGCGGTCGGTGGACATGGACCCGCATCACACGGGCGCTCTGTTCCGCCTCGCGAATTTGAACAATCAGCTTGGCAACGACGACGACGCAGTCAAGCTGTTCGAGCGATCGCTGTCCCGCCCGCCATTCTTTTTGGGAGCTCTCATCAACTTGGGCCTGATGTACGAGGACCAGGAAATGTATCCGGCCGCGGCGTTCTGTTTTCGCCGCGCTCTGGAGTTCGATCCAAATAACGAACGCGCTCGTCTATATCTGAAAGACACTGAAGCGGCCGGCGACATGTTCTTCGATGAGGACACTGCCCGGCGGAACCGCGAACTGGAAGCGGTCCTGACCGTGCCGATTTCTGACTTCGAGTTGTCGGCCCGCAGTCGCAACTGCCTGGATCGCGCCGGCATTCATTCGTTGGGCGATCTGACCCGCGTGACCGAGGCCGAATTGCTCTCGAACAAGAACTTTGGCGAGACTTCACTGAAGGAAGTTCGCGATGTGATGGCGGCTAAGGGGCTAGTGATTGGTCAGTCGCTGGGTGCCGCGAAGCCGGCCGCTGTGACCCTTGTGCGGGAAGATTTGGCCCCGGAAGTTCGAGCCAAGATGGAATTGACCGTCGCGGATCTCAATCTCACGGTGCGATCGCGAAAGTGCCTTTCACGATTGGGGATCACGACGCTGGGTGAATTGGTCTCGAAATCGGCCGACGAATTGCTGACGGTTCGGAACTTCGGCGTGACGTCATTGAACGAAATCCGGCAAAAGCTGACCGACATGAGCATGTCGCTTCGCAACGAATAGCTGCCTTCGTAGCCAAGCTCGCCAGAGCTTGGGCTGGCAAGATTGGCTACGCCAGGATTCCTGTGACCACTTCGCCGGCGACATCAGTGAGCCGAAAATCGCGGCCGTTGTAGCGGTAAGTCAGCTTCTTGTGGTCCAGGCCAAGCAAGTGCAGGACTGTGGCGTGCAGGTCGTTGACATGCACCTTGTCGATGGCGGCTTTGAAGCCGACGTCGTCGGTCTCTCCGTAGCTGGTGCCACCTTTCACTCCGCCCCCGGCGAACCAGTAGGTGAAAGCGTGGGGATTGTGGTCGCGGCCGGTGCCCCCTTTTTGCACGATTGGCAGTCGTCCAAATTCACCGCCCCATACGACCAACGTGTCATTGAGCAATCCGCGCTGTGCGAGATCGTCCAACAGAGCGGCGATTGGCTGATCGGTTTCCTGGGCAAAGCCGGTGTGATTCTGAGCGATGTTGGCGTGGCCGTCCCAACTTCGTTCATTCTCCATGCCACCGGAGTAAATCTGCACGAACCGAACGCCACGCTCGACCATCCGTCGTGCGATCAGGCATTGCTTGGCAAAGTGCTCGCACTTCTTGTTGTCGAGTCCGTACTGCTTCTGGATGTGCTCCGGTTCGGTTTCGATGGCGAGAGCTTCCGGTGCAGCAGATTGCATCCGGTAGGCCAACTCGAAACTCTCGATCCGCGCGGCGAGTTCCAACTCCTCCGGCTTGGCTTTCAATTGCTGCCGGTTGAGACGTGCCAGCAAGTCAAGCTGCGCTCGCTGCTGCGGGTCGGTCATCTCGGTTGGGCGTTTCAGATTGTCGATCGGCTCACCTTGTGGCTTCAGCCATGTCCCCTGGAAGACGCTCGGCAGAAAGCCGGCTCCCCAATTTTGGGAGTAGCCTTTGGGCAGCCCGCGACCGAGCGGATCGGACATCACAACGAACGCCGGCAGGTTCTGACTTTCGGAGCCGAGGCCGTAGGTCACCCACGAACCGACGCACGGAAAGCCCATGCGCGGCATCCCCGAATTGATCATGAACAGGGCAGGGCTGTGATTGTTCGACTCGGTCCAGCACGAGTGGATGAACGCCATCTTATCGACGTGCTTCGACAAGTTCGGGAAAATCTCGCTGACCCAAGTGCCGCTCTCGCCATGCTGAGCCCATTGAAACGGCGACTTCATCAGCGGCCCGACCTGAGCGGTGAAGAAGCCGGTGTTTTTGTCGAAGCCTTCCAGTTCTTTCCCATCGAGCTTGGCGAGCGTGGGGCGGTAGTTCCAGGTATCGACTTGGCTCGGCCCACCGTTCATGAACAGCCAGATCACGGATTTCGCTCTCGCCGTGAAATGCGGTTGTGCCGGAGCCAGCGGGTTGAGTTTTCGATCCGACGCGGCCGCTGCAAAGGCCGAGGGAGATAGCAAGCCTTTTTCGGATAGCAACGAAGCGAGTCCCAACAGGCCGGCTCCGCCGCCGCAGCGAGCGAGGAGTTGCCGACGATTGCTTGGACCAGCCCAAAACGAGTCGAGTTCACGCATCACAGTCTCCCTCGAAATAGTCAGAGGCGTCGCAACCTCCACGATCGGCGGACATCGTATTTGCCGGCGGGGTCTCGGTGCAAAGACCACGTTTCGAGAAATCTCGGACGGCCTACAGAACTTCAAATTCCATCGGGTTGTTGTTGTCGGGGTCGCCGTTGTAGTTGATCGTGATTTCTTCACCGGGTTGGATGTCTTGGATCGCACTAAAAATTTTCGTGCGCTGGGCGATGTCGTCGTAACGAGCGTTCGGCGAATACGAATGGTTGTAGATGGAGCCGTAACCCAGGGCGATCGCGACGGTCTCTCGACCCCACTCGAAGCAATAGTGGTAGAGCGTCGTCGGTTGTCCGTCGATGTGGATCTCCTTGTCTGAGAAAACCAGCATCGGCACACGCTCGATGATGGTTCCGGAGGCGATGAATTTTCGAGCAAACACGCCGCGGCCTCGTCCTTGAGAGCGGCGGACTTCGATCAGGTCAGTGGGTTGGAGTGGCATTCGATTCCGAGAGGGATGATTCACAGCACCGTCGAGCGGCGGTGCGAAAAGTGGTTCAGAAAGTTCACACGTCAAACAAAGCAGCCCGACTGCATGAAGCGGCCGGGCTGCGGAAAGACTTCATCGTCAACGCTTAGTCAGACTCGGCTGAGACAGGCATTGGCTTTTCCACCTTGCTCTTTGTGCCGGGCTTGATGCAGAAGACTTGATTGCGGTTGGCGATGAACAAGGTGTTGTTGGCGACCACCGGAGTCGTGTAGACCGCCGTGGACATGTTGATCGGCCCTTCTTCGCCGCTGGCATCTTTGCTGAGGATCTTCATTTCTTTGGACAGAGCGAAGATGGTGATATCGCCATCTTCATCGCTGATGTAGACGCGGTCCTCAACGATCAAAGGCGAAGCCCACGAGGCGGCCAGCATGTCGTAGGTCCAATGGGCTTTGCCAGTCTTCAGGTCGAGGCAGTGGAACAAGCCGCTGAAGTCGGCGACGAACAGCAGGTCGTTCTTAATCGCAACAGTTCCGCAGGTACGGTGCATCGTTGCCTCGAACTTCTTGGGTGGGTCGTTGCCCATGTAGTGCCAGACGACGGCGGAGTTGGGATTGGGCTTCTCGACGTCCCCCTTGTCGGCTTCGAGGGCTTTGATTCGCTTGTGTGGAATCGGTGTCTTGCCTCCGTCGTGTTCCGGGTTGAAGACTTGAGTTGGGCTGACGTCGCCGCGTTTGGTTGGGTCGATGCACCACAAGTGGCCGACGCCCTCGCCGTGTTCCGGATCTTCGCCGACGGCGATGTAGACCAGGCCGTCGAAGACGACCGGAGTGCCGATCAGGTGGTTGCGAGTCGATCGGCCGGTCAGAAAGTAGTGCGCGTCCTTGGGATTGCAGTCGAACTTCCAGAGCAGTTTGGATTTGCCGTTCTCGCCTTTCGGATCGAACGAATACAGCCAGCCATCGCCGCCAGCGAACAGTACTTGTGCTTGGTCGCCGAGCACTCCGTAGCCGGGGGAACTCCACTGGCCGTGTAGCACGTTTTCACCGGGTGAGGCGTCGGTCCACAGCACTTCGCCCGTGTTCATGTTCATGGCGACGAAGCTCGGGGCGTTCGGTTGGGGAAGACTGATGTGTCCTTCATCCACGCCGTTGGCAGTATGCACGAAGAGCGTGTCACCGGCGAACGTCACGCTGCACGAGCACATGTTGTGTTGCGAGACGCCGAGCTTGGCCATCATGTCCAATTTCCAGACGACATCCGCTTCGTGTTGCTCGTCCCAAACGACGTCCGGCTTGTCTGGCTTTTCGGCGGTGAAGGGGCCGTCGTTCTCGCCGTCGCGGAATCCGTCGGCGTCCAAGCAGACCACTTCGCCGCGGCTGGTCACAAACCAGACTCGGTCGCCGACGATCAGCGGTGCCGAGCAGATGCCTTGATTGGGCCAGTCATGCACGCGGCCGGTCGGCAACTTTTCGCTGGAGTGTTGCCAGAGAAATTCGCCGGTCTCTTCGTCGAAGCAAAGCAAGCAGCCCAGATCGACCTTGTTCGGATAGCGCTTCATGTAGCCGGAGCCGTTGTTCGTCCCGACGTACACTTTCCCGTTCGCGATGACGGGGTTGCCGTAGGTTTCGGAGCCGAGTTTGGCGGACCACTTGATGTTGGTGCCGTCCTCGACGTTCCACTCGGTCGCGATCCCTTTCCCTTCCGGGGTGTTGTTGCGGAAGTAGCTGCCACCGAATTGCGGCCAATCGCTCGGCTTGACCTTCATGGTCTTGATCACCTTCAGCGTTTCGGCCGTCGGATCAAACTTGCCGTCCGACTTTGGTGCGGCGGCCAGTGCGACCTCGTTGTCGCCGGCCTTCGGTTGTTCGGCCTCGTCCTTCTTGGCCTCTGGCTCGGTGTTGCCAGCGGGAGCCTCGGCCGAGTCAGAGCTTTCGCCGAGGCTGATGGACGCTGGAGGTGCTGGCGGAGCACTTTCTCCGCAACCGATGAGCAGCGCACCGAAGAAGGCGGACGCTGTGAGATTCCAAATCAGTTTCATGGTCAATCCTTTCGTTTCCCAAGAACCCCACTGGGCTTGTCCCAGTGGCTCGTTGGATTTTGCACAACTTGAATGTTCTGCTTACTTGGAGGAGTCGTGCAGAATCCCGTGAACCACCGGGGCAAGCCCGGTGGGGGTGAGGTTGTTCTACTTATTCGCATTCACCGCGATGTTGTCGATGAGGATCTCCGCGTCGCTGGCGTTGCCGAACAGGCCGGGGCTGCCGTTTCGGTTGGGGGTCAGGTCAGCGGCCTCGATGGTCCAGTCTTTCGGTTCGTCGGTCCCTTTCGGCCAGACTTTTCCACGCAGGACGGTACGGTCGTCTTTGGTTTCGGATTGGAATTTGAGCGTGTACCACTTGTTGGCTTCCCACGCGTACTTGATCGTCTTCGCGAATCGCAGTTCGAGACGCGGCACCCACGAGCGGACTTGCAGTTGCTGATGAGCTCCCATCAACGCCAGCGTGTATCGCTGATTGATGAGGCCGACATCGGGAATTTTTCCATCTTTGATCGAGGTCTTGAAGTCGGCTTGGATCGTGTAGTCATGCAGGCTCGGCTGGCCCATCCAGAGTTGGCTGCGAGTCCCTTTGGGGATCGTCGTGATCTTCACGAGTGCCGGGTTGCCGTCCACTTCGCGAACTTGGTGGCGATACCGAGCACCGATCCAGGTCACGGGAACTTGCTTGTCCGAGATGTTGAACGACCAAGGCAGAGCCGGAATGACTCGCACGCGCGAGATCGGCGACTTCACGCCATCGACCTCGGCCGTGATCTTCGCGATGACATGCGCCGCGTCCGACGGAGCGGAGTACTCGCCGTCGTCGCTGACGGAGCCAGCTCCCTCGACGGTGAACTTGGCCTTCGCATCGGCCGCAACAAGCTGGCCCTTCGCGTTGTACGTCTTGATGGTGAGCTTCACTTTCTCACCCGGCTTTACGAGCAGTTCGACCGGCGAAATCTGAGCCTGCGCGACCTTTTGATCGGCCTTCGCGTCGTCCTCCTTCGGAGCGGGTGGAATCGGGTCGGCCGAGGGCTTCGAGTCTTTGAGTCCGATGCAGTACATCTTCGCCAGCGTCGGGATGAAGATTTTTCCGTGCGAAATGATCGGCGAACCCCACAGTTCGTCTCCGGCGAGGTCCACCTTGCTGAGCACTTTCAGCCCCTTCCACTTGCTGGATCGTGGATCGGGCTTCACCGTCAGGTCGGGTTCGAGGATCGAAAACGAACCGTACTCGCTGACATAAATTTTCCCGTCGCCCGCGACCGCACTGCTGGTGATGACGCGTCCCAGCTTCGTCTTGCCAAGCTCCGTCCCTTTGGCGGCGTCGATGACGAACATCGTTCCGCCGTCCTCCAGGTAGTACACGCGACCGTCCAACAGCAGCGGAGCGCTCTTGCCGACCGCTTTCGCCGGAAGTTGCCAGCGGAGACTCTTCTTTGAGATGTCCCCTTCGCCCGTGGCCTTGAACGAGAAGACCGCGCCGAGCGTTGTTGGGTCGTCGAAAATTTGCTCGGCGTGCCCGCAGTAGACGATGCCGTTGACGACAATCGGCGGCGTGTTGATGCCGCGCGTCGAGGCGTCGAAGCGAAAGATGATTTTCCCCGTGCGTGGCTGAATCGCGTAGATCGAGCCGTCACCCGCTCCCGTGATGAGTGCGGCTTGGCCATCTACGACGGTCACGAACGGCGTGCTGTAAGTCGTGTCTTCTGGCCGAGGCTTCGTGCTCTGAATCCAGACCGTCTCGCCGGTCGCCTTGTTGAACGCGATGTAGCGGTGAGCCGGAATCGCGTACTCGTCCCAGCCGGTCATCACGCCGCTGAGAATCACGAGGTCTTCAAACACGATCGGGTAATTCGTTCGGCCGCCGTAGGTGCTGAGGATGCCGTACTCCTCCATCAGCGAGCGTTCCCAGATCGTCTTGCCAGTCTCGCCGTCGATGCACTTGCAGACTCCGGCCAAGCCTTGCAGAAAGATGTGTCCGGTGGCTGGATCGCCGACCACACTCGACCAGCCGATTCGCTCGGCGGGAGCATCGGTCAGGAAGATGTTGTGAATGTTCTCCCACAGAATCTTGCCGGTGTTGATGTCGGCACAGACGACCTTCTCGCCCTCTTTGGTGGTCTCCGGTTCGTGCCGACAAACGGTGTAGAGCTTGCCGTTGACGACGATCGGGGTTGCTCGCGTTCCCAACTTCTCGCTCGACCAGACGAGGTTTTCGCCTTCCGTTGACCAAGTGGCTGGCAGATTCTTTTCTCGCGAGATGCCCGTCCCTTCGGGGCCGCGCCACATTGGCCAGTCCAACGGATCGACCTTCTTGCCGTCCGCGGCAACCGACAGAGCGACCGAGGCGATCGACAGAAACAACGCGAAGCAGAGATGAAACGCGGCTCGCAACATCATGGGAATTCCTTCAACAGCGGCAGCGAGGCGGGACAATTGGTAGGGAGCGAAACGATACCGACCGACCGAATGCCGAACAAGTTCCCCAACGGCTGCTTGCAAGAGAGGTCACGCCCCGATTTACTGGTCGCAACCGCAACGACCTCCCGCCTTCCTTGCAGCCTCGCCGATGTCTGACCTCACCTTCCTGATGGGCAAGTTTGAAGCCCGCATTCCGACCGATCGGGTCTACTCGGACAACCACCTGTGGCTGCAACCGGACGGCGAGCCGAACCGCTACCGAGTCGGCTTCACCGCGTACTCGGTGCGGCTGTTACAAGACGTGTACTTTTTGGAGTGGTCCATCGACCCGCACTCGGCCGTCCACAAGAAGCAGGAGATCGGCGAGATCGAAAGCTCGAAAGCGGTCTCGACGCTGTACGCTCCGGCCGATGGCACAATCCTGGACTTCAACGAACGATTGTTGGACGATCCGTCGGCAATCAACACCGACGGCTACGGCAAAGGCTTTTTGTTCTCGATGCAGACCGACACGAAATTCCTGACCCCCGAAGAGTACGTCGCCCACCTCGCCGCCGGCTGGGACAAGACCGAGAAGCTGATTAAAGGACAGTACAACTGAGGAGCGAGTTATTGATGATTGGTGATTGGCTATTGGCTATTGGTTATTGGGCGGCACCGTCGCGCTCCTGGCCTTTACCAAATAGCCAATCGCCAATAGCCAATAACCAATGACCAATGATTTCCGTCGTCATCTCGCAAGCTCAGGGGAAGAACCCTGCCAAACAGCAGCTCGAAGCGGAGCTGGTGGCGGCTTTGTCGTCGGAGGCGGACGTCAAAGTTTCGTTGGTCCCGCACTTGTACGACCTCGCGGCCGAACATTCGGCGACGCAGTTTCTGCGGGCGATCCCCGGCGATGTGATCGTCCTCTCGTGGCTGTACCCGCGAGCGGCTCGCTGGATTCTGGATCGCCAGAACATCCGAGGCCACGAGGGCATCTCGCTGCTGGAATCCAAGTCCGACGAGGATGACGACGACGAATCCCCCGCTCGCAAGAACGGCAACGGGCACTGCGAGGTGCCCGATGCTCGGCCGTTGCCGAATCGGAAGATCTATTGCCTCGACTTACGCGATCACTCGAACGCGAGCGTCTACCTCGACGAGATCCACCGCATCGCGAGCGAAGCTTCGATGCCGCTGGTCGATCTCTTCAGCTTTCTCCAAACGCAGCCGCAAGCGGAGCGGCTCGAAAAGTATCTGCGGCCGCTTGACCTGCTCGCCGAGCAAAAAACCGCGACGAGCCTCGACGACGATGATGACGCCCCCGCCAACGGCGAGGTTGTGCGGCGACGTTGGTATCCGGTGATCGACTACAGCCGCTGCACGAATTGCATGGAGTGCATCGACTTCTGCCTGTTCGGCGTCTACGGCCTCGACCCGCTCGGTTCGATCCTGGTCGAGCAACAAGACAGTTGCAAAAAAGGCTGCCCCGCCTGCAGCCGAGTCTGCCCCGCCAACGCGATCGTCTTCCCCGGCCACAAGACCCCCGCGATCGCCGGTGCCGACGGGGAAGTCGGCGACGTGAAGATCGACTTGTCGAAACTGTTCGGTGCTCCGTCGGCCGTGGAACTCGCCGCGCGCGAACGTGACGTCGAACTCGTCCGCGACGGCCGAGACACCGTCGGCCTGACAATCGGCATTCCCAAACGCCTCAAAGACAAACCGAAGAAGCCGCGCGATGAGTTGGACGACCTGATCGATTCGCTCGACGCGCTGGAACTCTAATTTGGAGTGCGTTGGCCCAAGCCAACGCTTTCCAAAACGGCTCGTTTCCAGGCCACGCTATTGGTGGGAAAGTCATCGCCAATTCCGTGCGTTTTGAAAAGCGGCAACTTGGGTTGCCGCACTCCAAATGATGCTCACCACCGACCGCCTTCGCTCCGCCTACGAAACCGCAAAGGCCGCGCTGCTCGCCGAGATGGTGAGCGAGCCAGTCTCGGCCGACGATCCCGTTCAGAAGTTGCTCGATGCGCCAGTCAGCGAGATGCGGCATTGGGTCGGCGAACTCTCGACCTCGGCGCTCTCGACGGCCACAGCGGTCATGGCGTTGGAGCAGATGCGGCGACAGTACGTCTCGGCGGGACGAGACGTGCCGGAGACGTGGACTCGGCTGATTCGCGGTAGCATCGAGTGGCTGATCGCTCATCAAAACGAAGACGGCGGCTGGGGCGATACGGTCAAGAGCCTCAGCAACATCTCAACGACGATGCTGTGCCACGCGGTGCTCGTGGCGACGTCAGACAAGCCTTGCCTCCCTCTCCCCTTGGGAGAGGGAGGGGGAGGGGGTGAGGGACCATCATCGATCGGCTCACCAAATTCCGACCGACTCAATACGGTTCCGCAAGAAGCGGACTTGTCAGCGACGCCGTCTGTTGATCGCGTCCCTCACCCGGCCTTCGGCCACCCTCTCCCAGGGGGAGAGGGGGCAGGTTCGCGAGCCGCCGGCGCGGCGCAGGCTTTCATCGACCGCGCGGGCGGAGTGCCCGCGCTGATCGCACGCTACGGCAAGGACCGCACGTTCTCCGTGCCGATCCTCACGCACTGCGCACTCGCTGGCCTCATCGATTGGGATGAGGTTATCTCGTTGCCGTTTGAATTGGCCTGCATTCCAGCGCGGTTTTACGCGGCGGTGAGGTTGCCGGTGGTGAGCTACGCTCTGCCGGCGCTGATCTCGATTGGGCAAGTGCGGTTTCATTTTCGTCCGTCGTGGAATCCGCTGCGTCGCTGGCTGCAACGCTGGGCAAAGCCGGCGAGCTTACGCGTGTTGGAACGGATTCAGCCTCCCAACGGCGGTTTCTTGGAAGCGACTCCGCTGACCAGCTTCGTCACGATGAGCCTCGCCGCGATGGGCCTGCACGATCACCCGGTCGCGGTGCGCGGGATTGAGTTCATCGTGGCGTCGGCAGTTGGAGTTCCGCCTTTAGGCGGTGACTTGAATGCCGACACGAATCACGAACCGCCTGAAGGCGGAACTCCAACGGCCTGGCCGATCGACACGAACCTCGCGACCTGGGTGACGACGCTGTCGATCAACGCCTTGGGGGACGACGTGCCGCTCGACGCCCGCCCTGACTTGCGAGCCTGGCTGCTCCGCCAGCAATACCGAGTCGTGCATCCCTACACCAACGCCGCCCCCGGCGGCTGGGCCTGGACCGACCTCCCCGGCGGAGTCCCCGACGCCGACGACACGCCGGGGGCCGTGCTGGCGCTCGTCAATCTCCAGTCCGTACCGCTTCCTGGCAATCGCGGTGCGGATCAAGTAATTCGACTTGGTGAAGTTGGAGCCCGCGGGGTCCATGTAGCGACGCGATGGCTCGTCGAACTTCAAAACAGGGACGGTGGTTGGCCAACTTTTTGCCGAGGCTGGGGCGCTTTGCCATTTGATCGAAGCTCTCCCGACATCACTGCTCACTGCGTTCGATCATGTCAGCGGTTGCTGGTGGACCTGAACTATTTCGCAACGTCAATTCGGGGAGTACCGGCAGGAGATGGCTTGCCGCTGATCAAGAGCCAAGTGCGGAACTCGATCAATCGAGGCGTCTGCTTCTTGAAATCGTCGCAGCGTCCCGACGGCTCGTGGCTGCCGTTGTGGTTTGGGAATCAGCACGCTCCGAACGACGAGAACCCGACGTACGGAACGGCCAAGGTGTTGGCGGCGTTTCAGGCGTTGGGGCGGATGTCGGACGAGTCGGCCGTGCGCGGCGTGAGGTGGCTCGTCGAGAACCAAAACCCCGACGGCGGTTGGGGCGCGGGGTTGGGAACGCCGTCGAGCGTCGAGGAAACGGCATTGGCGCTAGAGGCGTTGCTCGGCACAGCCAGCGAGATCGCAATGCCCGAATCACAGGCGAGCGGGGGGTGTCAGCCCCCCGGTTCTTCGGCGGCATCCGATGACGTCGAACGCTACGCCCAATCAACCGTGGGGCTGACGCCCCCGGCTCGCCTCGGAGTTGGATTGTCGCGCGGATTATCCTGGTTAATCCTCCGTGTCGAAGACGGTCGTTTCCGGGAACCGTCCCCCATCGGTTTCTATTTCGCCAAGTTATGGTATTTTGAGGCCCTGTATCCGCTGATCTTCACCGTCGCGGCGCTCCGTAAAGCGATCGGAGTGCTGCCGGACTCTGACAGCATTGAGCCGACGGCATGAACCCGAAGGTTTACATTGAGACAACGATCATTAGTTATTTGACCGCTTGGCGGAGTCCACAACTCGTCATGGCGGCGAACCAGGAGACAACACGAAATTGGTGGGATGATGAACGGCACAATTTCGACCTGTTCATCTCCGAAGCGGTGATTCAAGAGGCTTCCGCTGGCGACGCCGACGCCGCTCGCCGACGGTTGGAAGCGATCGAAACAATCCCCGAATTGCCGATCACAGATGAAGCTCGGGATTTGGCTCAGGAGTTGATTGAAAAAGTCCCATTACCTGAGAAAGCCAGCGTGGATGCGTTGCATGTCGCGACGGCGACCGTCAACGGGATGGATTACCTACTGACTTGGAATTGCCGTCACATCGCGAACGCCACGCTGCGAAATGCAATGGCCGGAATTTGTCGAGCGGCAGGTTATGAAATGCCCGTCATCTGCACGCCGCTCGAACTGATTCAGGAGACCGATCATGACGGATGACCCGATTGTTACCGAAGTCCGCAAGGCGAGAGACGACTACGCCAAACAGTTCCATTACGATCTGGAAGCGATCTGCCGCGACCTTCAGCAAAAACAACAGCAGTCGGGCCGAAAACTGGTTTCGTTTCCCCCTAAACGCCCGAAGTTCGTCGAACAGGCCGAAGTGTCCGTCGGATAAGTCCTGAGAAGTCCACCGGGCCTCGCCCGCGATTGAGAGTCAATAATGTCGATTGCCACAACTTCGTTACGCGAGCCTGAAGAGCGGCTTGAGCATCACCGTGCCAACGACCAGGACGCTCCGCCTCCGGAACGGCGGAACGGGGACGCGGCGGCACGGCGGCGAGTCTCCGACATCCAGGACGATGACGACGAGCCGATGCCGAAGCGGAAGAAGATTCGCTCCAGCACGTCGCACCTGAAGATCGTTCCGGAGACGTTGGAGCTACGCGAACTCGTGAAGGCGAAGGCGCAGCAGTTCGCGGAGAAACTCGATCACTCGAAGCCGTTCAACAAGACGCAGTTGACGGCGTGGTCGATGCAGTTGCTCGGCGAGATGTCGCTGCCAGAAAAATACAGTGGGTTCGCGGCGGTGATGATCGGCAACTTCTTTTGGCGTCGGCAATTCCTGGCGACGCCGTTCGAGCGACGGATGCTTCTGCTGCCGCACTGCCTGAAACACGCCGAAGGCTGCCCCGCCGAGTACACCGAATTCGGGCTCGACTGCGAACGCTGCGGAGCCTGCACGATCGCCGACTACAAAGTCCGAGCCGAACAGCTCGGCTACAAAGTGCTGGTCGCGGAAGGTTCGCCGATCGTGCTGAAGATCATCGTCGGCGGGTACGTCGATGGCATCCTGGGCGTCGCTTGCCTCAACGTGCTCGAAAAGGCGATCGACAAAGTCTTGATTGCCGGTGTGCCAAGCTACGCCGTGCCGCTGCATTCCGGCGATTGCCATAACACGTCGCTCGACGAGTCCTGGATTTGGGAAGTGCTCGACAAGTACGAGCCGATGCCGGACAAACGTCTGACCGGCTACGTCTCGGTGATGCGCGCCGCCAATCGCTTGTTCGACGAACATTTCGATCGGCTGTTGCCGCGCGTCCGCAGCAAGACTCCGGAGTCCGCCGCGACACCGCTCGGCAAGACCGAAGACATTTCGTATGACTGGCTCCGCAACGGCGGCAAGCGTTTTCGACCGTTCATCACGCTCGCCGCCTACGACGCCGCGACCGGTGGCGAGTGCCTGAAGAATTTCGATTCGAGCAATCAGCCATTCGAGTTCCCTGACTCGGTTGCGCGCGTCGCGATGTCGATCGAAGCATTCCACAAAGCGTCGCTGGTTCACGACGACATCGAAGACGACGACCTGTTCCGCTACGGCCGCGAAACGCTGCATCGCACGCACGGCCTCGGCCCGGCGATCAACGTCGGCGACCACCTGATCGGCCTCGGCTACAAACTGATCGCCGCCGCGCGAACCGCCCCCAACTCATCCCCTCTCCCCTCGGGAGAGGGTGGCCGAAGGCCGGGTGAGGGCTCAGCAACGATAGACCCACGAACTCGCAACAGTCTTTCCGCTGGTGCAGTGTCGGCACGAACGGCGTCAACTGTTTATTGCGTCCCTCACCCTAGCCCTCTCCCAGGGGGAGAGGGGACCGCTGCATTGGCATCTGACGTCGCCTGCGACGTCCTCGAACGCATGGCCGCGGCGCACATCAAACTCTGTGATGGCCAAGGTGCCGAGATGTTCTGGCAGCAGAACCCGACGCTCGACTTCGCGCCGCTCGATGCTCTGCAAATCTACGCGCTCAAGACTTCACCCGCCTTTGAGGCAGCGCTGTACGCCGGACTCCGCATGGCCGGATCGGTCGAAAAATACGAATCACTGGTCGGCCCGTTCTGTCGACACGTCGGCATCGGCTTCCAAATCCTCAACGATTTGAAAGACTGGCGCGGCGACAATGACAACAAGATGGTCGCTGGTCAGGACGCACTCGCTCTGCGACCGACGCTCATGATGGCCCTCGCGTGGCAAGCCGCGACCACGGAGCAGCGTCAGCTCATGCAAAGCTGCTACTTTGACCGCGAGGAACAAGACGCGATCCGCCTCGCCCGGCTCCGCCGCTTGTATGAGGAACTGGGCGTGTTCGAGAAAGCCGAACGGCTGATCGAGAAGTCTCGAGACCGAGCAGAATTGCTGGCCGACGAAGTCGAATCCGACGACATCCGGCAGCTTCTGTACTTCCTCGTCGATACGGTCATGGCCGACGAGCAAGACAAAGACCCGCGCGACTCGATTCCCAAGCCAACAGCGGTTCTCCATCCGCTGCCTGTGACGACCGCTTAATTGTTTCGGTGAGACTCGCCAGCCACTGCTCGTAACCGACGCTGGATCCAAGCAGCCTCGTCAAGGAATTGGAACTGTTGATAGACCTCCTGGAGCTTGCGATCTCGCTCGACGGGATCGAAGCCTACGATCGCGTGCAGTTTTCGCAGGCAAACAGGACAGAGTTGCATCGGGCGCGAGTCATTCTCGGCGAGGTGATTGCTGCCGTTGACGGGGCACGAATAGAAAATGCAATGTTGCATGCCGAAGATGTGGCAGGTCTCGTGAGCGAGAGTGTGGCAGCTTCTCCGCAGGATCAGTGTCTTTACGTCGGTGGGTCGCGGGTCGTCGTAAAATGCGGGATCAAAACGTGCGAAGCTGAAGATGCCGGTTCGGTTCTTGATCGTCGCTTGCCCGAACACATAGGTGTCCGTCGTTTGGGAAAACAGATCCGTCAAAGTGATTCCGAGTAGGCAATAGGCATCCGGTGGAAGCTGTGGTTCGAGAAGCTTGAGAAGGTCAGCAGCCAGCCACTGTGGACGCTCGGTTCCTTCGCGGACTCGCGTAGTCACTTGGTCCGCCGCGATGGTCAGTGTCGGAAGCAGTTTGGTCTCGAGCGTGAAGTACGTCTCGGTGAATTCTCGCAGCTTTTCTAGCGACGGAGCAAAGTTGGTGGCGAAGTCTCCGATCGGCTGCAAGTAAATCAGTCGTCGCTGGTCGTCCAAGCGATTCGGTTCCGAGCGCAGGAAGTCATTGAAGGTCTGGCCTCCTTCGGGATATTTCGCCAGCCAGTCGCGCGGACCTGGCATCGGCATCGGAAGGAAGTTCCTGCCCGGAGTGAACGCTTTCTGAAGAGTGGGAGAGAGATCGCGAATGTCACCGATTGCGGCAAGACGTTGCTCCAAGGAGGGGGGGTGAAACTGAAGGATCGTGTCTTCGATCTCTTGGCTCGCCTGCCACCAGCGGACGCTGGCGATGAGTAACATCAGGCCGACCAAGCCAGGGATGACGACGCGTCTTTGCATGTGGGGTGTCTTTTGAGTTGCAGAGCTTGGTGATTCACCGGAATCTGAGTCGTGAAGCGACTCAGCCATGTCGCCGAGTCGCTTTGCGACTCGGATTCTGCATGATCTCGGCGAAGGGGTTGCAGATTTGAGTCACGGCCATTCTAACTTGCCTGTGACACATGCCGCCGTGTGATTTGAAAAACCTCTCCCGTCTGTCGAAGGGTCTGACATCATGAACGCTCCCTTGCCTCATACCAGCAGCCGTGAGCTGCACTTCGAGAACGGTTCGGCCATCGGGATTAGCAACCGTTGGCATCAGGGGCAATACTGCTCGATCTTGACCGAGGCGGGGATCGTCGGCTGCGGCATCTACGACTTGAAGACCCCTGCGGAATTCGGACAGGCGATCGCGATCTGCAAAGGGACTCCGGCAGAGCCGCTGACCGAGCCGGAGGACTTGTTTGAGTCGAAGATCGTCGGCTGCACGCCGAAGGCGGAGTCATTTGGAATCCGCGTCGGTATGACCGGTCGTGAGGCGGTGGAGTTGATGCTGAAAGCAGCGAAGTCACCCGAAGCGTGAGTTTTGAAGTTGCGCGTTTTGAAGATCGATCGGAGAATTTCGCAACCAGTTTGCATCACGTCCCCACCGACCTCGCGTCGGTGGAACGCTGATTGGCCGCTAGAAACGACCTGATTCCGAATTTCCGCCCCCGCCGAGCTTGTCTCGGTGGAGCGATGTTGGAGTTGCCAATCACGGCTCCACCGAGACAAGCTCGGCGGGGGCCAAATCGTTCCGTCCTGGTCGTTTTAGCGGTCAATCATGGCTTCCACCGACACGAGGTCGGTGGGGAGCAGTCTCAAAATCAACAAAGGCGCAACTTCAAAAAACGTCAGCGAGGGTGGGTGCTTCCAGTGACAATGATTGTGACGTCGAGATTCGCGAGCCATTCGCCCTTGCTGACGCTTCGGGTTAATTTGGTGCGTGTCACGTTCCGTTCCATGCAGTGGCGATTCCGATGATTCAGTTCCAATTTCCCGAATTGTTCCTGCTGGCGATTCCGCTGGCGTTCGCGTATCGGCGCTGGGGAATGGCGAAAGGATTCACCGGCGTCCTGCGAGTTACGCTGCTCGTGCTGCTGCTGCTGGCGTTGACGGGGCCGAGGTGGAATCTCGGTGGCGAGGGGATCGACATCGTCGTTGTGGCGGATCGGTCGCGGTCGTTGCCGGCGAAAGCGGCTGAGTCGATTCGAGAGTTGATCAAAGACCTTGAACACAATCGGAAGGCTGGTGATCGAATCGGTCTGGTGACGTTCGGCAGCCGAGCGGAAGTCGAGCACACGTTGTCACGCAACAGCGAACTGGGAGCGTACACCCGATTCGTGTTGCCGGACGGGTCCGATTTGAACGATGCGATTTCGTCGGCGCTGAATTTGGTCGAGCCGACTCGGCCGGCGCGGATTCTCGTGATGTCCGATGGCGAGGCGAACGGGGCCTCGCCGTTGTCGGCGGCGCGGCGTGCTCGCGAGGTGGGGGTGCCGGTCGACTTTCGGTTGTTCGAGCGGAATCGGATCGGCGACCTCGCCATCGAATCGCTGACGTTGCCGGACACGGTCTCGCCGCGCGAACCGTTTCAATTCGCGGTCTGGGTGCAAGCCAGTCGCGAGGCTCACGGAGCCGTTCGCGTGCTGCGCGACGGGCAGGAGATCGCGAAACTCGAACGGGATTTCGTGACCGGGCTGAACCGCGTGCTGTTCCGCGATCTGCTGGAGGAAGGGGGCATCACGAATTACTCGGCCGAGTTGGTACTCGAAGGTGATCCACTGGAAGAGAACAACCGAGGCGCGGGTGTCGTGCGGGTCGAGACCGCGCCGCGAGTGCTGGTGCTCAACCGCGATGGTCAGGAGGACAATCTCGTTCGTGCGTTGCAGGCGGCGCGGTTGCCGGTGGATGTCGCGTCGAGCAAGACACATCCGTTGACTCAGGATTCGCTCGACAAATACCGAGCGGCGATCATCGAGAACGTGCCGGCGGCGGACTTCGGACGGCTCAAGATGGAACGGCTGGCTCAGTGGGTCGAAGATCTCGGCGGCGGATTGCTGGTGACGGGAGGCGAACGGAGCTTCGGAGTCGGCGGATACTTCAAGAGTCCCCTGGATGAGATCTTGCCGGTCTCGATGGAACTGCGAGAGGAACATCGCAAGAACCGAGTCGCGATCGCCGTCGCGCTCGACCGGTCGGGGAGCATGTCTGTGCCGGTGAAGGGTGGCAAGGTGAAGATGGACCTCGCGAACCTTGGCACGGCGGAGTGCATCAAGATGCTCTCGCCGTCGGACAAGGTCGCGGTCTTCGCGGTGGACAGCGCACCGCATCTCATCCAGGGATTGCGGAACGTCGATGACCCGGAAGCGATCATCTCG
Source organism: Planctomyces sp. (assembly GCA_005798445.1). GTDB lineage: Bacteria > Planctomycetota > Planctomycetia > Planctomycetales > Planctomycetaceae > SXKJ01. The sequence goes on along the minus strand of SYJG01000067.1, from coordinate 8,458 downwards.
AATGTGCTCCGCATTCAAAGCATGGGGGGCGGCATCTACGTTTACGAGGCTCTCGTCGCGGCCGGAAGCGAATTGATGAAGGCAGGTGAGTACTCGACGCGGCACATCATCCTGTTCTCGGACGCTCAGGACAGCGAAGTGCCGGGGGACTATCAGACGCTGCTCAAGAAGTATTCCGACGCCGGCATCACCGTCAGCGTGATTGGGCTGGGGACCGATCACGACATTCATTCGGAGTTGCTCAAGGACATCGCGAAGCTCGGCGGCGGGAACATCATGTTCTCGGACGACCCCGAAGAGCTGCCGCGACTGTTCACGCAGGACACGATGAGCATCGCTCGGAACACGTTCATCAAGCACGACCCAGAGGTTCATCCGGCCGACGGCATCCCCGGCAAGCTGCTGCCCGACGCACGGCTGATGGGGGAACTCGGTCGCGGCCCGTTCCCGCCAACGATGGGCTACAACCTCAGCTATCTGAAGCCGGAGGCGACCGGGGCGGTGATCTCGACGGACGAGTACAACGCTCCTTGGCTGGCGTTCTGGTATCGCGGACTCGGCCGAGTCGCCGCACTGTCGCTCGAAGTCGATGGGCCGCACTCCGGGCCGTTTGCTTCGTGGGACAACTACGCGGACTTTCTCGTGACGCAGACTCGATGGTTGCTCAACAGCGCGTCGCCCGACGACGTCTTCGTGACGATGCAGCAAGAGGGTCAAGAGGCAGTCGTCAATGTCGAGCTTGACCCCGATCGTGGCGACAAACATCGTTCGGATGCGCCGACGCTGTTCGTCGTCCCGCCCGGCGACGAACGGACGCCGCCGACAACGCCGGACTTCGTCTGGACCGGCCCGAATTCGTTGCAGGCTCGGTTTCGCTTGGAACAAACCGGGACGTATCGCACGCTGGTTCGCGCGGCGGGGAAGCACTCGCGCGAGTTCGTGCGCGGCCCGACGGTCACGCTGCCGTACTCGCCGGAGTTCGCGCCGCGACAAGGCTTGCCTTCGGGACGAGATCTGTTGTCGGACATCGCCAAGCTGTCGAAGGGGCGCGAGCGCACGGACATCTTGTCAGTGCTCGACGATCCGCCGCGCAGCATGCAGACACGGTCGTTGCTGCCGTGGTTGTTCGCGTTCAGTCTCGCCGTGCTGATGCTGGAGATCGCTGGCCGCCGCCTGTCATGGTGGGAGATGTTCCCCTGGTGGCGTCGCGCGGCGGTCGCCGCCGAGATGACTTCCGATATCCCGCGAACGGCCGAAGCGAAGCCCTCGTGGTGGAAGAGCCAGCGTCCTGCACGAGTTCGCCGCCGAGTGGTGGTCACGCCAACGACCACGGCCGCCTCATCGGTTCCGAAGAGCACGGTACCTCCGAAAGTGACGACGACCCCGAAGACAACCGTCTCCGCCGCCGAGCTGTTCGAGCAGGCGAAACGACGGGCATCGAATCGGCTGAAGTAGCTCAGGCCCTTGTGGCCTGGAGGATTTTCATTCGCGAAGGAATCGACCAACCCACAAGGGCCGGGCGACACTGAGGAATTCGCATCGCCTCGAATTTCGATTTGTGGCATAGTTCGTGTCCCGTTTTCCGTAGACCCGACGCCCACGTCCGGTCAATTGTTCGGACGTAGGCGTCCGAACTACGAACGTCACGCCAACGATCATTTGCCATGCTCGGTTCGCACAACAATTCTCGACGTCTCACTTCGCGGCTTGCGGCTTGCGTGACGCTCGTGTTGTTGGCCATCGCACCTCAGTCGCTGATCGCTCAGCCGTCCAAGGGGACGAAGGCGGAGCGTGCCCTCGCGAACTTGCAGGCGCAGCATCGGGAAGCTCACAAGCTCTTCGCCGATGACCTGGAGCGGGTGGCTCAGACTTGCGAAACGCATGATCTGAAGGAAATCGCGGAGCGAGTTCGACGGCTGGCCGCTCCGGTCGATCCTGATGTGTTGCGGTTTGAACCGCTCCCTCGACAAGTGCAACCGCAGATTCCGGCACCTGCGGTGGGAGAGTTCTCGTGGCAGGTGGAACTGCGGACCTATCGCAAAGCCTATGCGATCGAGTTGGACAAGCTCGCCTCGCAAGCAGTCAAGGTGCGGCTGCCCAGCTACGCCTACCAATTGATTCGCGAGGTCGCGTTTCACGATTCGGACCACGTCCGTGCTCGACGGCTGTTGGGATTCGTGCGGCACAAAGAAGAATGGGTCTCACCGTTCGAGGCGACGAAGCTCAAGAACAAAGAGGTCTGGACGGCACAATGGGGCTGGCTGCCGGGGGCACATGTCGCTCGGTACGAGAAGGGAGAACGGCTCAATGGCGTTAGGTGGGTGACGGCCGAACGTGACGCGCAGCTTCGCGGGGACTTCAGCAAGTGCTGGGAAATCCGCACCGAGCATTATCTGCTCAAGACCAACTTCAGCTTGGAGCACGGCGTGGCGTTGGCGTCTTCGCTGGAGGAATTTCATCGCTTCTTTGAGCAGACCTTCGCCGGGTTCTTCAATGACCCGAAGCGGCTTCAATCGCTGTTCGAGAAACCGGCTTCCGCGACGAAGGCCACCGCAAAGCAATTTGAAATTCACTTCTTTCGATCGCGCGACGAGTACATCGCTCGGCTGCACAAGAAATACCTCGAACAGATCACGATCACGAACGGCTTGTACGACACGGACGAGCTGATCGTTTACAGCTTCCACAACCCACTGGAACCGGCCGAGCCGACGTTGTACCACGAGGCGACGCACCAATTGCTGGCGGCGCATCTGAAGCCGAGTCCCGTAATCGCACGCGAGGAAAACTTCTGGCTGATCGAAGGGATCGCCTGTTACATCGAGTCGTTTCGGGTCGCGAACGGCGAGGTCAGTCTCGGCGATCCCCGGTTTTTACGGTTCGAGGCAGCGCGGTTTCGCAAGCTGAAGGACGGCTACTACCTGCCGTTGGCCGAGTTCACAGCGATGGGCAAGAACGCTTTTCAACGGCATCCGCAGATCACGAACAATTACAGCCAGGCTTCCGGCCTCGTGCATTTTTTCATGCACTACGAAGGAGGCCGCTATCGCGATGATCTGATCGAGCATCTGCGACAGGTCTACAAACAGGCGGAAACGGGCAAACGCCCGATGGCCCTGGAAATCCTCACCGGCTCGAACTTCGCCGAGTTGGATCAGCAGTACGGCGAGTATGTCCTCAAGGTCGCGAAGTCGTTGAAGGAAGAGTTTTCGACGCCGACGGATCAGTGACCCACCCGGTCCCCTCTCCATTGGGGAGAGGGTTAGGGTGAGGGATCCATGTCACAGTTGACGATCTTTACGCGACACGATTCCGCTCGTGTGGTCTCCTTGTGAGTTCACGTCAACCGCCGTTCCGTCCCTCACCCGGCCTATCGGCCACCCTCTCTCAAAGGGAGAGGGGATGATGCGATGCCTACTCTCCGTGCGTGACGTTTTTCAGGTAGGCCAGTGCTCGTTTGGCGTCTCGGCCCGGATCTTCGCTGTTCGTCCGATCGACGGTGAGCCAGCCGCGATACTCGGCCTCGGTGAGCAGCGCGATCAGCTCTGGCCAATCGACGTCGCCACGGCCGAGGACGACCTCTTGGCCGGAGCCGTCGATGTCTCGCACGCCGTCGCGCGCGGTGATGTGCAGGACATGTTGGTGCAACTCGCGGTACGCGGCGATGGCGTCGTGGCCGCACATCGCGAACACCGCCGGGTCGAAGTTGATGCCGACGAGTCCTTCGGTGATTTTGGAAAGCAACTCCTTCAGATCGGCGGCCGAGTCGCGAGTCGGCGTGATCGCCAGCGTTGTGCCCACTCGATTGCTGTGCCGAGCGACGTCGCTGAGCACGTTGATGAGCAACTTGTACTCTTCGGAGTCCTTGTCGGACGGGATCGCTCCGACGCGAGCGACCACAATCGGAACTTGCAATTGATAGGCGAACTCCAGTGTTTGCTTCAGCCCGGAGATGCGGGCTTCGATCTGTTCGGGGTCGTACAGGCTTCGCCGAGTCGGAAAGGCGAGTGACGAGATCGTCAGTCCCTCGATTTCGAGGTCGTGCCGGAGTTGTCTTCGGCCGCTGTCGGACAGATCGGTCGGCCGCAGTTCTTGTCGGGCATTGAACTGAATCCCGGTCGCTCCCAGTTCAACGGCGGCGTGAATCGCCCGGCGAATGGGCTGCGGAAGGCAATGACAGGCGACGGCTCGGCGCAAAGGTTCCATGCGGAAACTCCGGGGTTTTCGCGGCGGATGCGGTTTGCATCCAATCGCTGCAAGACACATTGGACACACGAGCCCCTTTTTCCGGGTCTGGCGAACTTTGTCAACGGCCGGGTTCGCTTTCCGGAATCGTTGACTCGAATTGTCGACTTAGGGGATTGCAAAATTTGCGGCGAGGTTGATTTAATCTCGCCCTGTACGATGACGTCGGGAGCAAGGTGGCTCGCCGTCGAAATTCCCGCCGATCCTCGTGGCAGAGACGCCATGAGGTTGGCTTCGAAAGGTCTCGTCCCGCCAGAGCAATTGGCTCGCTCGTCATGACCTGCCTGCGCGAGTCCGACCGGAACTCGCAGCTTCCCACCAAATCTTCCCCGTGGCTGGAAACTCGCGAACTCGGTTGGGCTGATTGGCCCCTGCGAAGTTTCGTCATCAGCGCCGCCGCTGCACCGGCATTTCTCCCACGACGACGATTGCTCCCCGTTTGAAAGGAGTCGGCCCCTCGAATGGATTCCATCACGAGGTGCGTTTGTGACAAGTTGACTTCGCAGGACGTCGCGCAACGTCCGGCGAAATCTGAGAAAGCCTACGGTTTTCAGGAAGAACTCCGCTGGCTGGTGTACAGCGCAGACTCAACGCGAACCCAACAAGCTTTGCCGTCTGCCTGCCGATAGAGTGATCTACAATCCGGCCCACGATCAGACTTGACGCATCCTGCCTCGCGGCGGGAGACACACTGTCTCGTTTCAAATCTGATCGCGGGACAAAAATTCTGCCTTCCCGCCTCCCGCCGTCCGTTTTGTCAACAACATGGTCTCATTGATGAGGCCGAGCGTAGGAATCATGGAATTCAGAAAAGTTCAGGCACTTCGCGGTCCGAACGTTTGGGCAAATTTTCCGGTCTTGGAAGTCTGGGTCGACCTGGGCGAATTCAAAGACAAATCCTCCGACGAGATCCCCGGCTTTAATGACCGGTTGATGACTTGGCTGCCCACGATGATTGAGCATCGTTGCAGTGTCGGAGAGCGCGGCGGTTTCTTTCAACGGCTGCGGCGCGGCACTTATCTGGCTCACACCCTTGAGCATGTCTCGATCGAATTGCAGACGCTGGCCGGACATGTCGTCGGCTTCGGCCGTGCTCGCGAGAGTAATGAGGACGGTGTTTACAAAGTTGCCATCGAGTACATCGAAGAGGACGTCTGCCGCGAGACGATCAAGGTCGCTCGCGATTTGATTCTCGCTGCCGTTCATGGCCAGGCGTTTGACGTCGCCGGCACGATCGAGAAACTGAAAGAGCTCGTTCAGGACATTGGCCTCGGCCCCAGCACGAAGGCGATCGTCAACGCTGCAACCGCGAGAGGCATACCGTATCGTCGGCTCAACAAAGGAAGCCTGATTCAATTCGGCTTCGGCACGAAGCAACGTCGTATCCTCGCCTCCGAAACGGATCGCACGACGGCGATCGCCGAGTCGATCGCTCAAGACAAGAATCTGACGCGCGATCTGTTGTCTGGAATCGGCGTTCCGGTTCCCGATGGTCGCCCGGTTGCGTCTGCTGACGATGCGTGGGAGGCGGCAGAAGAAATCGGAGTCCCGGTCGTCGTCAAGCCGCAAGATGGCAACCAAGGCCGTGGCGTGACGACGAATCTCTCGACCAAAGAACAAGTCGTGCGAGCCTACGAGATCGCCTACAACGAAAGCTCGTCCGTCATCGTCGAGAAGTACATTCCTGGCTGCGATTATCGGCTGCTGGTGATTGGTGGCGAGTTGATCGCGGCGGCTCGGCGAGAACCGGCCAATGTCATCGGCGACGGGCTGCACACGATTCAGCAACTGATCGACATCGTCAATCAAGACCCGCGACGCGGCGAGCACCACGGCACTGTACTCAGCAAGATTCACGTCAACGATGCCGCTCAGGTCGTCCTCAAAGAACAAGGCTTCACGGCGGACTCTGTCCCGCCGGCCGGACAACGTGTGCTCATTCGCCGCAATGCGAATCTCAGCACCGGCGGAACGGCGGTCGATGTCACCGACAAAGTGCATCCCGAATGGCGCGCTCGCGCGATCGAGGCGGCCCGCATGGTTGGCTTGGACGTCGCGGGGATCGACGTCGTCGCTGTCGACATCGCTCAAGCGAGCGAGCCCGGGACCGGTGCGGTGGTGGAAGTCAACGCGGCACCCGGTTTGCGAATGCACCTCGCGCCGGGTTCCGGCCAACCGCGTCCCGTTGGCGAGGCGATCATCGGCACGCTGTTCCCCGAAGGGGAGAACGGTCGTATTCCGATTGTCGCTGTCACTGGCGTGAACGGCAAAACAACGACCACGCGATTCACGGCTCACATCTTGAAGGGGACCGGCAAGACGGTCGCTCACACCTGCACCGACGGCATCTACATCGACGATCGGCGAATCGACAACGAGGATTGCGCCGGCCCGCAGAGCGCTCGCAATGTGCTGCTCAATCCCGAAGTTGAAATGGCCGTGCTTGAAACCGCTCGCGGAGGAATCCTGCGAGCTGGCCTCGGCTTTGACAAGTGTGACGTCGCTGTCGTGACCAACATCGGCGAAGGGGATCATCTCGGCCTGGGGGACATCGAAACGCTCGACAAGTTGGCTCAGGTCAAACGAGTGATCGTCGATGTCGTGCCGCCGACGGGCTACGCGGTGCTCAATGCGACCGATCCACTCACCGTCGAGATGGCTCCCAAGTGCAAAGGCAAGGTGATCTACTTCGCGATCGACGGTCAGCATCCGGTGATCCTCGAACATCGCGCGAAGGGTGGCCGAGCCATCTTCATCAAAGAGCATCACGTTGTTCTGGCCGAAGGGTTGCGTGAAGAACCGCTGGTCTCGCTCGATCGCATTCCACTGACGCACTCTGGCAAGATCGGCTTCCAAGTCGAGAACTCGCTGTGTGCGATCGCCGCCGCCTGGGGCTTGGGAATCGGCTTGGATGTCATCCGCGACCGCGTCGATTCGTTTGCCGCCAATCTGGAGGCCAGTCCCGGCCGCTTCAACGTGCTCAAGATTCGCGGCGGGACGGTCATCGTCGATTACGGACACAACAGCTCCGCACTGTTGGCGTTGATCGACGCCTTGAAGAGTTATCCGCACACACGACGGACCTGTGTGTACTCGACCGCCGGCGATCGTCGTGACTGCGACATGCACCGCCAAGGCCAACTGCTCGGCGAGTCCTTTGACCGAGTGATCATCTACGAAGACCACTATCTCCGCGGCCGAGCTCCCGGCGAAATCATTCGACTGATCCGCCAAGGGATCGAATCCGTCGATTCTCGCCGCACTCAGCAAATTGAGGAGATCACCGGCGCGGTCAAGGCGGTCGAACGAGCGTTGTCCTCGCAGAGTCCGGGTGAGCTGATGTTGATCCAGGCCGACACAGTCGATGAGACGGTGAACTACCTGCGCGAGTACCTCGACAAGCTGGCCGTCGAATCCGCCAGCGAGCCGAATGGCTCGACAACCAACGAACCAGACAACGCATCACTTCACGCAGTGCGCTCGTTGGCTCGTTAATGGTCCGTCAGCAATGATGTTCGGATTCAATGATCGCACTCCAACAGTTGTCGGTGCAGAGTCGCCGTTGCGTAGTCCTGATTGAACCGAACCTGCAGCTCATTCGCGCTACCGTTGATTCGCGCGAACAACTTCTTCCTGTTCGCACGAATCAACGGTAGCGCGAATGAGGCAGCCTGTCGGGGACAAGTCTTCGTCCATCACCCTCAGCGAAACGGCGAGGTCGAATTCGATTGGCTAGCGGCATGAAGCATCCTGACGGACATCGTCACCTGAGCGAAGTCATTCATCGTCCCGCTCGCTCGGTTTCATGTTTCTGAAAGCCGTGTCGCCCGATCGGCGAGCTCGCCGAGCAATCCGGTCTTCTCGATTTCGGTTTGGATTACCGCAAGCGAAGCGTCTTGTGGGGGCGAATGCAGCAACGTCGCGAGTGACCAGAGAACTTCGTCGCGTTGACGTTCTTGCGTGTCATTCACCGGGGGCCTCCGAAGGGGGCCGACCGACGAGATCCTGAATCCACCAGACGCACTCTTCCTTCGGCGTCGGACACACTCGTAGATCGTTCGAATGCTGCTTGCTGAAGATGTCCCTGAGATAGTTGAAGAAGTAGGCGGTTCCTCCGTCGGGGATTACGTTCCCCGATGGAAGTTCAAGTCAAGAACGGAGGAACCACCATGGAACGACAGTACGGGACAGGAAATGGACGGGGCAAGACATC
>SYJG01000066.1 GCA_005798445.1 Planctomyces sp. | reverse complement strand
ACTCGAACCACGGAAACGTCATTTGGTAAAGTGGACACGTCATTTGGTAAAGCGGATTCATTCATGCGACACTTATAGCGCGATCAATTTCTTCCGAGTAGGTCGCTTGATAAAAAATCACAACCTCTTCGGGTTAGTTTGTGCGGGCGACTGAACTTTGTTTGGGAACGTGACTGTGACGCACTCTGCCACCTGGGAATTTTCGATCGACGTCGGCGGCACGTTCACCGACTGCATCGCTCGGTCACCCGATGGTGATCTGCGGCCGATCAAAGTCCTGAGCAGCGGTGTCACGAAAGGGCTGATCGTAGACCGGCATGGGACAAACCGCCTCGTCGATCCGCTGCGACGGCAGGACGCTCCCGATTTTTGGCTCGGCTACGGGATTCGCTTTTTGGACGAGCGTGGTGAAACAATCCTCGCTAGCAAAATTGCCGCGTTTCATGCTCGACTGGGAGTTCTCGAAGTGGCGACGTTGCTCCCCGACTCGATCGAGCCGGGGACACATTACGAACTTTCCGCCGGTGAAGAGGCTCCGATCCTCGCGATTCGCACGGCGCTCGGCCTGCGCCGCGATCAGCCGATCCCAGAGGTCAGCGTGCGGCTCGGCACAACACGCGGCACGAACGCGCTGCTGACTCGACGGGGTGCTCGTACCGTCTTCGTCACGACGAAAGGCTTCGCCGATGTCCTGCTCATTGCGAATCAAGATCGGCCGCGACTGTTCGATCTCGACATCGTCAAACCCGAACCGCTGTTCGCCGACGTCCTCGAAATCGACGAACGCCTCGACGCCGACGGCCGAGTCCTGAAGGCTCCCGATGAAGCGGACGTCCGTCGTCAACTTGAGTCACTCAATCGGCAGGACTCGCTCGCGATTTGCCTGCTGCACTCGTTCGCCAATTCCGCGCACGAGCAACTCGTCGAACGAATCGCCCGCGAACTCGGCTTCACCGAGATCAGCGTCTCCAGCCGACTCGCCCCGCTGATCAAGATCGTCAGCCGGGGCGACACGACGGTCATGGATGCGTACCTGAATCCGATCTTGCGCGAGTACGTCGGACGACTGCGGGAACAACTTCAAGCGAGTCCGCCAAAGGTGGATCAGTCCTCCGAGTCTTCGAAATCAGGTGGAGAACTCGAAGAACTCGGAGGGTTAACACCCTCCGCTCGCCAGGCTGCGGTACTCAAGCTCATGACCTCCGCCGGTGGCCTGATCGATGCCGAACGGTTTGTCGGCAAGGACAGCATCCTCTCGGGCCCGGCTGGCGGAGTGATCGGTTTTTCGCGAGTCGCACAGCAAGCCGGTTTCACAAAGTCGATCGGCTTCGACATGGGCGGGACGAGTACTGACGTCGCGCGGTTCGACGGCCAATATGACTACGAATTCGAGACCAAGAAAGCAGGCGTCCGCATCGTCGCGCCGATGCTGGCCATCGAAACCGTCGCCGCTGGAGGGGGCAGCATCTGCGGCTTTGACGGGGTCAAACTGGTCGTCGGCCCTCAGAGCGCGGGCTCCGATCCCGGCCCCGCCTGCTACGGACGAGGTGGCCCGCTGACTGTGACCGATCTGAATTTGTGGCTCGGCCGCATCGTGCCGTCACGGTTTCCGTTCCCGCTTGATCGCGCCGCCGTCGAAAGACGGTTGATGGAGTTGAACGCAAACGTAGCTGCCTCGCTCCCGCGAGGCAGAGCTGACGCCAACACGCCCTCAACACCGTCGCAATCCAGCACAATCGGTTGCCACACGGATCAAGCTCCGCCTCGCAGGAGCGAGGCGGCTACGTTCGACCTGGCGGACGGCCTCAGCCGCATCGCGAATGCCAACATGGTCCGCGCGATTCGAAGGATCTCCGTCGCTCGTGGCTACGATCCGGCCGATTACGTTCTCGTCTGCTTCGGCGGGGCGGGTGCTCAACACGCCTGCGCGATGGCCGAGTCGCTGGGGATGAACCGCGTCCTGATTCATCCGCTCGCCAGTTTGCTGAGCGCCTACGGCATCGGTCTCGCCGATGTCCGGCGCTTCGGCGAGCGTTCGGTCCTGAAACCGTACTCGACCGAGCAACGTGCGGAACTTGACACGCTCTTCGCCGAACTCGAACAGAACGCTCGCGCCGAAGTGGTCGCCGAAGGAATGACCGCCGATCGAATCCAACCTGCCGTGAAGTCGCTCGACCTGCGCTACGCCGGAGTCGAGGCCACCATCCGAGTGACCTGCCCCTCCGATGGCGACTACGCCGCGAAGTACGACGAACTGCATCGCCAGCTTTATGGCTACACCCATTCGGGCCGCAAATTGGAGATTACTGCTGCTCGCGTCGAAGTTGTCGGCTTGAGCGCCGAGCCGCCCGTCGATTCACAACCACTCGTGCCGCGCACTCCGACTCCCGACGACTCGCAGCACGCCTGGTTCGACGGTGAATTCCGTGAGGCCGCAATCTTCTTCCGCGAACACCTGCATCCCGGCGACGAGATCGCCGGCCCGGCTCTGATCTCGGAACCAAGCTCGACGATCGTCGTTGATCCCGGCTGGACCGCACGATTGCTCGAACGCGGCGAAGTGCTCTTGGAATCCGCCGGCGAAAAGGACTCACGGCGATCGGCTCTCGGCGATCGGCAATCGGCCGATCCCGTGCTGCTGGAGATCTTCAACAACCTCTTCGCCTCGATCGCCGAGCAAATGGGAGTCACGCTGCAGAAGACTTCCTGCTCAACGAACGTCAAAGAACGGCTCGACTTCAGTTGCGCGATCTTCGACCCGAACGGCAATCTGGTCGTCAACGCACCTCACATCCCCGTGCATCTCGGCGCGATGAGCGAAACGGTCAAGAGAATCATCGCGGACAATCCCACCGATTTCGGAGGCCGGACGCCTACGTCCGGCCTCCCGGACGTAGGCGTCCGGGCGACGGTCTTCGTCACCAACGACCCGTACCGCGGCGGCTCGCACCTGCCCGACGTCACTGTCGTCACGCCGGTTCATGACTCGGCGACCGGCGAACGGATTTTCCTCACCGCCAGCCGCGCGCATCATGCGGAGATCGGCGGCATCCTGCCCGGTTCGATGCCTCCCTTCTCGAAGAACCTCGGCGAAGAAGGTGTCCTGATCCGCAACTTCAAACTGGTGGATGCGGGCGTGTCGCGCGAGGACGAACTGCGACAACTCCTGCTCTCAGGACCGCATCCCACGCGAGCGATCAACGACAACCTGGCCGACATTCGAGCTCAAGTCGCCGCGAACAACATCGGTGTTCGACTGCTGTCCGAACTGGTCGAGAAACAAACGCTCAACGTCGTCCAAGCCTACATGCGACACATCCAAGTCGCCGCCGCAACGAAGATGCGGCTGGCCTTGGCCGCTCTGCCCGATGGCCGGTACGAGCGAGTCGATCATCTCGACGACGGCTCGCCGATTCACGCGACGATTTCGATCGCCGGAGACTCAGCGACGGTCGATTTCACCGGCACCGGCCCAGTCCTGAAGAGCAACCTCAACGCGAACCGAGCGATTGTGACGGCGGCGGTGATGTACGTCTTCCGCTGCCTGATCAACGAAGACATCCCGCTCAACGGCGGCGTGCTGGAGCCGATCACGATCATCATCCCCGAATGCCTGCTCAACCCGCCGGAACACTCCGATCCGTCGCAAAGCGCGGCGGTCGTCGGGGGCAACGTCGAGACCTCGCAACGAGTCGTCGATGTGCTGCTCGGAGCACTCGGACTCGCAGCGGCCAGCCAAGGGACGATGAACAACCTCACGTTCGGCGACGCGACCTTCGGCTACTACGAAACGATTTGCGGCGGTTCCGGCGCGACGGCGAACGCCAATGGAGCCGACGCCGTCCACACGCACATGACCAACACACGCCTGACCGACGTCGAAGTCATCGAACGACGCTATCCGGTGCGCGTCCACGAATTCTCGATTCGCAAAGGCTCCGGCGGCGCAGGCCAACTCCACGGCGGCGACGGCATCGTCCGCAAGCTGGAGTTTCTGCGACCGCTCAATGTCTCGTTGCTCACCGAACGACGCGGTCCGTTCTCACCGTTTGGATTAGACGACGGCCAACCCGGTTCATTGGGACAGAACACGCTGACAAAGGCGAACGCTCACGAAATCCTCGAACTTGGAGGTAAAGCTCATCTCACCGTCGCGGCTGGCGATCTCCTGGTGATCGAAACACCGGGCGGAGGCGGATATGGCCCCTCAGATGTGAAGACCTCGCGAAAGTCGCAAAGTCGGAATGGGAAATAATGATCGCCGCCGATTCACATTCGTCTTCTTGCAACCTGCGTGAAATTGTTGCTGCAAGTCATCAGAATTCCGCCGTCGCGGTTCGGTCGCGAACACTGTTTGGATCGGTCAATCGCGACGGTTGCCTGCAACGACCAGCTATACCGCACGCGACCTCGAATGAGATGTTTTTGGCGAGCGGCAGGGCGTCAGCCCTCCGAGTGATTCCAGTT
>SYJG01000065.1 GCA_005798445.1 Planctomyces sp. | reverse complement strand
CGGCGAGCGTTCGATCGACCAGCGCTGTCGCGGAGTCCTCGGACGAGGCATCCGCCGCGATGGCGACTGCTTTTCGACCGTACTCGCGGTTGATCTGATCCGCGACAGCCTGAGCCTCGTCGATGTTGCGGCTGGTCAGCAGCAAGTTCGCACCGGCCGACGCGAGCCCTTCGGCCATTGCCTGGCCTAAGCCTTTCGAGCCGCCGGTGACGATCGCGGTTTTGCCAGTCAGGTCGAACTGCTTGATTCCGGGAAGCATGAGAAGCCTTTCAAGTTTGAGTGAGCTCAGTTTCGGTAACTCTGTCAGGCGAGCGGCAGGGCGTTAGCCCTCCGAGTCACACGCTCGGAGGGCTGACGCCCTGCCGCTCGCCGGTTCTTGGTTAGATTGTCATCGCCAAGAAGCCGCCATCGACGACGATGTTCTCGCCCGTCAGGAAGCTGCCGGCTTTTGGCGAAGCCATCAGCAGGATCGCTCCGGCCAATTCTTCGGGATTGCCGAAGCGGTTCATCGGCGTGTGGCGCATGATGTTCTCGACACGGTCGGGGGTGAGCACTTTGCGGTTCTGCTCGGCGGGGAAGAAGCCGGGCGAGAGGGCGTTGACGCGGATGCCCTTTGTGGCCCACTCGCGAGCGAGGTTGAGCGTCAGATTGAGCACCGCCGCCTTCGAGGCCGAATAGGTGAAGACTCGTGACAGCGGGATCACCGAACTGAGCGACGCGATGTTGATGATCGAACCGTTGCGTCCCTTATCGAGCAAAAACTTGCCGAAGACCTGGCACGCCAGCCGCAACGCTCGGACATTGACGTTGAAGATGCGGTCCCACTCTTCGTCGGTGATTTCCAGGAACGGAGTCGGCGAATTCGTCCCCGCACCATTGATCAGCACGTCGCAGTTCCGCCCGTGCTGGTCGAGGTGCGCCACGATCGCCTCCAAGTCAGCCCGGCTGGTCGAGTCCGCTCGGAAGAACTCCGCACTGCCGCCGGCGCTCTGGATCGTAGCGACTCGAGCATTGCCATCGACCTCATCGCGACCGACAACGAGGACGTGTGCTCCGGCTCCAGCAAGAGCATCACAGAACGCTCCGCCCAGCGTGCCCGTGCCGCCGATGACAACAGCGGTCAGACCGTCGAGGCCAAAAAGGGATTGCAGGTAGGTTTTGCTCATGGGGTGTTCCGAAATGAGAGTCTTTTGGAGTCTGTTTTTGAAACGCACACGGCACGGAGGGGATCTCACGCAGAGTTCGCGGAGATCACGTTGAGGGTTCGAGGCGGTCGTTGTTGGCGATGCGGTGGATGCCGCCTTTGACGGCCACTTCGTGGAAGTTGACTAGCAGGCCAGCTTGTAAATTGAGGAGCCGAAGGTGGGAAAGCAAGTGAGGACAGGCGCAGGCCAATATGCTCTGATGCGTTCACAGCGGCCAATGAGATAGGGGTTAGGGGCGGGGCTATACCTCGCGCGGCGAGTCATGAGAGATTCGGCGAGCGGCAGGGCATCAGCCCTCCGAGTCAAAACCATTGGTCTCTATACAACTCGAAATGGTCGGCAATTTCACCATCTCTGCGCTCTTCGCTCCTCTGCGGTAAAAGTGACGGAAACTGTCTTTATTACCGCAGAGAAGCGAAGAGCGCAGAGATAAGTCGGACACGTTTTCATGGGGTTTGCAGAGTTGTGTAGAGACCAATGAGTCAAAACGGATCGAATCACTCGGAGGGCTAACGCCCTGCCGCTCGCCATAAACATCTCCGTTGAGGCCGCGTGGGGTATAGCGAGTTCTTGAGGCTGCACAACTTGCAACCCGACACGTCAGCGAGGGCGAACGCTCCTTCGACTTTCAATTTCTCGTGTTCGGAAGCGCCCGTGCTCGCTGACACGTCGGGTTACGAACCTCCCAGTTTCAGAAACTGGCTTGCCGTGGGGTTAGGGGTTGGGGATCGGGGGTTCGGGAATCACAATGGGCGAGTCCGATTCGTCGTCTCAACCCGGAGTGAAACCATGATGTTGATTGCCTTCGTGCGTCGCTGGTCGTGTCTCGTCCTTTTGCTGATCTTCGGTTTGCAACTCGCGAGAGCGGAGGAAGAGGCCAAGCCGCTGCTCGCTTTGGGTGAGAAGCCGGTGACGATTGTGTGTCTCGGCGACAGCGTGACCGGGGTCTACTACCACACTGGCGGGCGGCGGGCGTATCCGGAAATGCTGGAGATCGCGATTAAGCTGGCGATTCCGAAGTCCAACGTGACGGTGATCAACGCCGGCATCAGCGGACACACGACGCAGAACGGGTTGGATCGGCTGGACCGCGATGTGCTCGGCAAGAAACCGGATTTGGTCACGGTCAGCTTTGGGCTGAACGACATGACACGGATCGCCGAGGACCAGTTTCGCAAGAACCTCGAAACGATTGTCGCTCGTTGCCGTGCCATCAAAGCGGATGTCGTGCTTTGCACGCCCAACGCGGTCATCAACACGGGAGGCCGGCCGACCGAGAAGTTGGAGCGCTACTGCGAAGTCATTCGCGCGACGGCTCGTGATTTGAAGTTGGCGGTGTGCGATCAGTATCGCGCGGGCGATGCACTGCGGACGAAAGACGCGTGGGGTTGGCGGCTGACGCTCAGCGACGAAATCCATCCAAACATGGACGGGCACAAGCTGATGGCCGAGGAACTCTGCCGTACGATCACCGGTAAATCGGCGTCGTTGAAGGATGTCGGCCCGCCGTCGCCGGTGATCTCGAAGACGCTCGAATTGGCGAAGCAGTCGAAACCGATCCGAGTTCTCGCGATGCCCCCGTTCGACAAGCTGATCGGCCCCGCCATCAAGCGTCAGCATCCGAACGCGGTTGTCGAAGCCACGGCTTGGCCGACCGAAGGGAAGTCGCTCGCGGAACTCGAGCAGGCGGCGAAACAAACAGTCCGGGCGATGAAGCCGGACCTCGTTGTGCTCGCCATTCCGCGAGTGGCGACCGTGGACTCGGACGAGCAGTTCGTCAACCTGTACTCGTGGGTCATGAATTGGTCGCTCAGTTTCGGCCAGCTGGAATGGGATTGCTTCGTCGTCCATCCGTCGGTCGTGACGCCTGCTCCCATTGCTCCGCGGGACAATCTGGTCCGGCAATTGGTGCAGGCGCAGCATCTGAGCCTCGTCGATCGCACGGCGGGCGACGACGCTTCGGCGGTGGACTTGCTGGCCAAATGGCTGGCTCAGCAGCGGTGATACGGTCGCGCCTTCGAGCAGCGGCGGATTGGCGGCACACAGCTTGTCTCAATTTGCGGAAGCGTGCTACAAGCCCGTGGAGCAGGTTTTCAACCTGCCATTAGGTTCCTAGCAGGTTGAAAACCTGCTCCACATTGGGAGGCTTCGCGCATGGATGCGTCAGTTCGATCCGCCAAGGCGGATTGGTGGCCGCGAGTGTTGTGGACGTCGGCGTTGTTGCCGTTTGCGTTGTCGCTGGTCGTGCATGCCAGCGGCGTGAAGACTCGTCCGGTCACGGACGACAAGCAGCGAGATAGCTTGGGGTTCGAGCAGTACCTCGTGAATCTCGGAGCGCCACCCCCGCGGTCGGAGTACCTGGCTCGATTCGCTTTTCGAAATGTCGGATCGCAGCCGCTGAAAATCTTGGAACTCAAGCCAAGCTGTGGCTGTTTGAATCCTCGCCTGGAACGGAAAGAATTCGCCTCCGGTGAAGGGGGCGAATTCTTCTTGCGAGTTCGTGCCGCCAACGAAAAGCCCGGACCGCACGAATACACCTGCCAGGTTCTCTACGACGACGGCCAGCCGCGCGAGACGCAAGTTCGATTCAAGATCTCGCTGCCCGAAGAGCGAGTCGAGATCCGGCCGCGATCGCTGATCGTCTACCAATTCAACAATAAACCCATCGAGCGCGAAATCACAATCACCGACTTCCGTGCCGCTCCGGAGGATCGGCCGCTCGCACGCCTCGAGCTTTTGGAGGCGACTTGCTCGTTGAATTGGGTCGAAGTTGCGATCGGCGAAGCTCAGCTCGACGAGGTCGGCCAGCGTCAGCAGAAAATACTCGTCACGATCACCGATGTCCCGCCGGGGACGCACGACGGCTCGATCATCGTCCGCACGAACATCTCGGAATACGCCGAGCTGCGTGTGCCGCTGCGAGTTGAAGGCTTGTCTTCCAGCGACGACCATGCCCGGCGCAAGTAGCCGCACTCGCCAGAGTGCGGGAGGTCTGTATCACGGCCCGCGTTCTGGCGAACGCGGCTACGTTGAAGAGTTCTCGTCTTGATCACCCGCATCACAGGCCGATTGGTCCATCTCACCACCAGCGAAGCCACGCTGTCGGTCGGGGCGTTCGAGTACGAAGTCTTCGTGCCGGAGTTCGTGAGGCGGCAGCTTCAAGGGAGCCTCGATCAAGAAGTCAGCCTGCGGACGATCGAGTACCTCGAAGGGAATCCGCAAAAAGGTGGCCGCCTGACTCCGCGGCTGATTGGGTTTCTCAACGAGGCGGAAAAGGAATTCTTCGAGAGTATTTGCTCGGTGGATGGCGTCGGCGTGAAGACCGCGCTGCGCGCGATGGTTCGCCCAGTACGCGAAGTCGCCGTCGCCATCGAAGAACAAAACGTCAAAGAGCTGACCGCACTCCCTGGCATTGGCCCGGCAACGGCCGAGCGAATTGTCGCCAAGTTGCGACGCAAGATGGCCAAATTCGCGTTGATGATCGCTCGCGATCTGCCGCCGGAGCTCGCTGGTCAACATTCGGTGGTGCATGAAGCTTTTGAAGCGCTCGTCAGTCTGGGGCATTCCGCACCGGATGCTCGGCAGAAGATCGACACGGTGCTGGCCGCCGGCAAAAAATTCAAATCGGTCGAAGACCTGCTGACCGAGCTGTATCAGAAAGAACGGCGGTAGTTCGTAGGTTGGAATTCCATCCCAACCAATCGGGTCGGGACAGAGTCCCAACCTACTCCGCCAACATCGCCTTCAACTTCGGCAATCGCCGCTGGCCGTCATCGACGGCTTTGTCATCCTGGCCGTCTTGGATCACCTGGATCCACAGATTGATCGCCCCCTCCAGCATCTCCTTCCGCTGGTTGGCGTATTGCAGCGGCAAGTCACCGGTCGCGTAGGCATCCAAAGCCCGCGCGCGAGCAATCAAGTACCGGCGCTGCTCGTCGATGTCGTCGTCTTCCCAGGGCTTCTCTTGGCGAGCTTCGTATTCGAGCAGAATTCGCTTTGCCTCATCGGCCGCTCTGAGATCTGGCCAACGCTGCATCACGCCCCGTAATTGCATCAAGCCGGAGTACAGCGTCTTCGGCTCTTTGATCCGCAACTGTCCCTCTGCAAACAGTGACTTCGCCCACTCTTCGCGAGCCGGCGTTGCGTCGGGACCGATGCGGCTGGCAGGATGTTTCGTCGCCAACTTCCGCCGATCCGCCGCGCCGGCATCGAGCCACTCGATCACTTCGGAAAATGTCTTGGAGTCCGGTATCCCGTGGCCAAGATTCTCGACAACAATGACTTTCGTCCGAACTCCCAAATCGGCCAGGATTGGGCCACGGAAGCGTTCGACTTCGCCACGGTTGAAGTCACCAGTGCCGGTGATATTCGCAACGCTCAAACGATCAATGACGCGGTGCCGCAGCCACGGCTCCTCGCGCAGATCGCCACTTGCACAGACCGGAATGACACCACCGAAAAGTTCCGGAAGTGCGAAGGCGATCCCACAAGCCACCCGGCCACCCCCCGAAAAACCGGCGAGATACGTCCGATCCGAGTCGATGTGGTGCCTTCGCCGCAGATCGTCCAACACATCGAGCACGATCCGAATGCGTTTCGGCATCGACGTGTTGTTGCCGACTCCGTAGGGGCTGGCAAAAACGATTCCGTTTTTCTGGCAGACCGCTTGGAATTGGCTCCATCCGGCCGGCTGGTCTCCGGCTGAAATGAACAACACCAGCGGCAGACCTTCCGGCTCAGCATCTTTCCCTTTGGCCTTTGACTTTGGCTTGGGCTTCGTTGGCGTGCCCTTCGCGGTGGGCGGAATGAAGACCTCATACCGCTGTTTGGTCGAGTCGTATCCCTCCAACCACTCGGCCGGAGGATTCGTCACGCTCTGGTTGGAGACCGCGAAGACCCAATCCAGCCGAGTCGCGTCACGAACGGTGACGGACTGCTGATATCCAATCTCTTCCGCTTGAGTGGTCCGCAGAATCGTCAAGAGCAAGCAGCAAATGAGGAGTTTGGGCTTCATTAGTGGCCTCACGTCGGTACGTGATTTCAAGCGAACTTCAGCAGCAGGTCGCCGGTCGAGACCTGGCTGCCGGGTTTGACGAGAACGTCGGCGATTTTGCCGTCGCGCTCGGCGGAGATCGTCGTCTCCATTTTCATGGCTTCGACGGTCAGCAGCTTTTGGCCCTTCTTGACGCTGTCGCCCGGTTGAATCGCGACGGTGACGACCATGCCGGGCATGGAGGCTCCGACTTGGTTCGCGTCGGCGGGGTCGGCTTTGACGGCGTGCTTCTCGGTCGGTTCCAGCGAGCGGTCGATGACGGTCACGTCGCGCGGTTGGCCGTTGAGTTCAAAGAAGACATTCCGCGAACCGTCCGCGTGAGGTTCGCTCATCGTCAGGTACTTGATGATGAGCGTCTTGCCAGACTCGATATCGATCGAAATTTCTTCGCCGGTGTTCATGCCGTAAAAGAAGACCGGCGTGGGGAAGATGCTCGTGTCGGAATACTGCGCGACGTGTTGTGAGTACTCGTCGAAGACCTTCGGGTACAGCACACTGCTGAGCGCCTCGCGGCGAGTCGGTTCACGTTTGAGAGACGATTTCAGTGAATCGCCGATCTTGTCGAAGTCGACTGACGGCAGCGTCTCGCCGGGGCGAGCCGTGAACGGCTTGCGGTCTTTGAGAATGATCTGCTGAATGCGACTTGGAAATCCTCCTTCGGGGAAGCCCATCGCTCCGCTGAGCAGTTCGATGACCGACTCGGGAAACGCGAGTTCTCGGCCACCGTCGAGGATCGCTTCGGGGGTGAGTTTGTTGGCGACCATGAACAAAGCCATGTCACCGACGGCCTTCGAGCTGGGCGTGACCTTCACGATGTCGCCAACCATCAGATTGACTTGCGCGTAGGCTTTGCAGATCTCTGTCCATTGGCCGGCGAGGCCCAGCGACTTCGCCTGCTGATACAAATTCGTGTACTGCCCGCCGGGCATCTCGTGCGAATACAGGTCGGTCGTGGCCGGCTGCTGTTCGCTTTCAAACGGCGAATAAAACTGACGCACCGCTTTCCAATACAAGGCGAGGTTGTCGAGATGCTGCGAGTTTAATCCGGTCTCGCGCGGCGAGAACCGCAGGCTTTCGCTGAGCGAGTTGAGGTTCGGCTGCGAGGTACCGCCGCTCATGGGAGCCATCGCGGCGTCGGCAATGTCGAGGTCTTCCTCGGCCGCCATCAAGATCGACGCGGACTGGATGCCGCCGGTGTCGTGCGTGTGGAAGTGGAT
>SYJG01000064.1 GCA_005798445.1 Planctomyces sp. | reverse complement strand
GGACTAGCCGTTCTCCTCCCGTTGCTCTCCACCCCGTCTCACGACGACGCAGTTACGTTCGGATACAAAGTTCAAACCAACTTCGACGAGGACTTACACCTCACTGATTCAATCCACTTGCAAACGCACTAGCTGCCTCGTTCCACGAGGCAGAGCATTTGAGCTTGTGCATCCACTCGATCATCGAGCGTCTGTGGTCATTGCTCCGCCTCGCGGGAGCGAGGCGGCTACGTTCGCCAGGACTTCTTGTCGCGCCAGACGCAGCGCGATTTCGCAGGCTTGCAGGTAGCTGGGGACGTGCAGCACTTCGTCGGTGGTGTGGATGGCCGATTGGCCGCAGCCGAGCGTCACCGTCGGAAGGCCGTGTGCGGTCAGCCAATTGGCGTCGAGGCCGCCGTTGCTGACTCGTGTTTCCGGTTCGAGCCCGATCGAGCGGATCGCGGCGCAGGCGGTGACGACCGATGGCTCGGTCAGTGCGAGTCGGAACGATTCGTATTTGTGCTCGGCCTGGAAATCGACGCGGCCGGGTTGGCCGGCGTCGGTGCGGACTTGCTGGGCGGCTTTCGTGAAGGCCTCTCGAAAGGCGTTGACGATCTTGGTGCGGAACTTCGGATCGTGGCTGCGAGCTTCGGCTCGCAGTTGGACGTGTGACGTCACGACGTTGGTGGCATCGCCGCCGTTGATGATGCCGATGTTGCTCGTGCCGCGATGTTTGCCTTTGACGATCAGCCCGTGCCAGCCGTTCGTCGTGAGATCGGCAATTGCGAGACTCGCCATCGCGATCGCGCTGGCACCTTGTTCGGGGTGCGCACCCGCATGAGCGGGCGTGCCGAAGACCTCGATGTGAATGTCGTAGGCTCCGGTCGCGCCGATCGCGGCGGCGTGAGCGGGACCACCGTCCCAATTGAAGCAGAGCTTGGGATTACCGAGCGCTCGCGGCTGAACGTGACGTGCTCCGAGCAAGCCGATCTCTTCCTGTACCGGCCAAAAGAAAGTCAGTGGCGGATGCGGTAGTTTGTGTTTCAAGACCGCCAGCAGCGTGTTGAGAATCACCGCCGCTCCGGATCGATCGTCGCCGCCAAGCGCCGTGTTCGGATCGGCGGACTTGATGAGGTCGCCGTCACGTACGGGCTTGGCTCCGACCGCGAGCGGCACGGTATCGACATGAGCCATCAGCAGCCGTCGTGGCCCGCGCTTCGTGCCGGGGAGTTTGACGATCAAGTTGCCGACCTCGCCGCCGGCAGAACTGCGCTTGTTCGCGTCGTCGATCGTGACTTGCGAGTCGGGGACTCCGGCGCGTTTCAGCGCGTCGCGCAGGAATTGGACAACGCGACCCTCTTGCGTGCTCTTGCCCGGAATGGAGATGAGGTCGGTGACGAGCTTGATGGCCGCGAATTCGTCGATGTGAGTCATGTCAACCTTTGCACTGCCTTATGAGCGGTTCGGCGCTAGCCGCCGGTTTTCAGCCGACACCGGCGGCTAGCGCCGTGCCGCTCACGCCGCGTCGTGCAACAGTTCCAGGCGTCCTTCGGTCAGGCGAACGAGGCGGTGGGCAGTGCGCGCGAGGCTCTCATCGTGTGTGACCATCACGATCGTCAGGCCTTCTTGCTCGTTGAGGTTTCGGAGCAGGCCCATGATCTCTTGACCGGTGCCGGCGTCGAGGTTTCCGGTCGGTTCGTCAGCCAGCAGGATTTCGGGTTTTGCGACCAACGCACGCGCGATCGCGGCCCGCTGCATCTCGCCGCCGGAAAGCTCGTTTGGCTTGTGCTTGAGCCGATGCGTGAGACCAACCTTTTCGAGTATCTCCTCGGCGGCGGCTCGGAACTCGCGACGACGTTTCCAGTAGCTGAGCATCGAGTGCCGGATCATCAGTGGTGCGAGAACGTTCTCCAAGACCGTCAGTTCCGGCAGCAGGTGGTAAAACTGAAACACGAATCCGAAGACGCGGTTTCGCAGTTCATCGCGAGTCTTCTGCGGCAAGTCGTCGATGCGGTCACCGTCGAGCAGCACTTCGCCCACGCTGGGTGAATCGAGCAAGCCCATCACATGCAGCAGCGTACTCTTGCCGGAACCGGACTGTCCGACGATCGAGAGGAACTCGCCGCGACGGATGTTGATCTCGACGCCGCGCAGCACAGGGATTTGAAGATCCCCTTTGCGATACGACTTCTCAAGCGCGATGCTCGCGAGATGGATCGGTGCGATCGGTGTGGTCTGCATGATTCGGCGAGTGGGTTCGAGAGAGAGAAGGTTGGGCATGACAGCGAGCTTTCCGAATGGTGGCAGATAACCCGAAGCGTCAGCGAGGGCGAACGCTTCACAACGGTCTGAGTTTCGGGGTCTGTGAAGCGCCCGCCCTCGCTGACGCTTCGGGTTACCTTCTATTCGTATCTCAGCGCTTCGACCGGGTGCAGCCGGGCGGCTCGGCGAGCGGGGAGGACGCTGGCCAGAACGGCGATCATTACGGCGGACAATGCCACCCAAATGACCATCGTCGCACTGACGTCCGTTGGAATTTTTGGGAAGTAGTAGATCGTCTCGTCGAAGATTTTCCGGCCAGTCAGCTTCGAGAGACCCTTTTCGATGTTGTCGATGTACGTCACGAACAGCAGGCCGATTGCGACGCCAACTCCGCTGCCGACGATGCCCAGAGCCAAGCCGTAGGACAGGAAGATCGTCATCACACCGCGCGAGGTGGCTCCCAAGGCTTTGAGGATGCCGATGTCGCGCGTCTTCTCGACCACGATCATGTAGAAGATTGCCAGGATGCCGAAGCCGGCGACGGTGATGATCAGGAACAGCAGCACGTTGAGGATCGCTTTTTCAATCTCGACGGCGGCCAGCAGCGGGCCTTGTTTTTGTTCCCAGGTGCGGACAGAGAACAGGCCGGGAGGCAAATTGGCGCTGAGGCGTTTGACGATCTCGCTGGCGCGGTCGTAGTTTTTCAGCTTGATTTGGATCGACGTCACCGCGCCGTCTTTCGTCTGCGGGTCGATCATGCCGCGGATGCGTTGCAGCTCTTCGAGATTGCAGAAGACAAGATTGCCGTCGTACTCGCTCATGCCGCTTTTGAAGATGTCCACGACTGTCGCGTGGAAGCGAACGGGTTCGGGGCGGCCGGCGGAGACGGTGCTGATCATCACGTCGTCGCCGGGGCGTTTGATGCGCATGACCTTCGTCTTGCCGGTTTCTTCGTCGGTGTAGACGAACTCCACCAGTCCCGCGCCGACGTACAGCCGTGCTCGTTGCGGTGCTGCCGGATCGACGGCGACGGCCGGTTCCTCGCCGTGCGAGAAGTCCGGAGGCGTGACCTTGTCGGTCGCTGCGGCGGTCTTCGCATTGATTGGTTCAAACAAATCGGTGTGGTCGGGAGTGCCCGATTCGGGCTGCGAACGTTTCTCTTCCCACTGCCGTTGCTCGATGTATCGCTGCTCCAGCTCGATGCGATGCCGGCGTGACTCAGCGGCATCAGCGGTCAGATCCCAGCCAGCCGGTTCAGTGGCCGAGCGGAGCGGCTCACGGACGACCTGGCCGTCTTCCTTGATCTGTTGATAGCTGTCGAGGCTGCTCTGAAACGATCCGGCGTCCGGGCTGACCGCGGACTTCGTGAGCGGATCGATGCCGATCAGTTGCACGGTCTTCATCACCGGCTGCCCACGATAGTCGTAGGTCATCATGCCGTAGATCTCGACCATCGCGGCCATCGATTCGATCTCATCGCCGCCAGCCTCGCGGATGATTTTCATCCAGCGATCGGCGTCGTGGACGCCATCCAGACTGTTGGTCTCGACGACGACGTCCGAGAGAATGCCGTGGATGCGGCTTCGCATCTCCGTGCCGAAGCCAGACATGACGCTGTTGACCACGATCATCGTGGCCACGCCGAGCATCACACTGATGATGCTGGCCAACGCGATAAACCGCGTTCGCAAATAACGCACGCAAAGCAACAACTTGTACATCGCCAATCCTTTGGCTGGGGAAACGTTGAGGGGCGGGAGTCTAGGCCAAGAGTTCGACTGGCAAAAGAGCGATTCGCGGCCAGAAACCCGAAGCGTCGGCGAGGGCGAATGCTTCACAATCGCTCGAAATCAGGGTCGTCCGGAGCGCCCGCCCTCGCTGACGCGTCGGGTTATTTGGAGTCTTCACGCGGAATCGGCTGTGAGTCTCCTTCCTCGCGGAACTTGCCCAATTGCAGAAAGCGAACCGTCGCCGCGTGCGTGGCTTCGTTGCGGTTCAGAGCCAGATGCAGCGACTCGACGAACAGAAAATCCGCCGCGCCGGACAAGCGTGTGCTTTCGAGGCTGACGATCCCGTCGTCGTCGCCGGGGATCAGCGGGTTGAAGCCATTCGGCGGATGCCCACCAGCGATCACCGCGAACTCGACGTCGGGTGGCGGTAACTTTTTGAGGAATCCATCCGAGTCCGTCACGAGCTGTTGTCCCGCCGGACCGAAGATCGTTTTGAAAACCAGATTCGCTTTGCCGCGCATCAGGTCAGCCAACTCGGCTCCCTTCTGCGGTGAGCCGACAAGGACCAGCCGATTCAGCCGCTCGTCCTGATGCTTGGCTCGGTACGTTCGCGTGACGACGCCCCCCATGCTGTGAGCGACGACGTGCAGACGTTCAATGCCGTCGAGCGACTCGATCACTTGATGCAGGTAATCGGCGGCCGTGTCGAGATCGACGCGAGTGCTCGGATAGTCGAACGGGAAGACTTGAAAGCCGGCCTTCTCCAGCGGCGGCCGGTACGCGGCCATCGACTTCGACGAGCGAGTGATTCCGTGGACGAGCAGCACTCCCTCGCCAGACATCTTCGGAAGCTTCTTCTCACGCTTGATCTCGTCGAGCTTCGCGACACATTGCTCGCGCGTCCCCCAAGCGTGTCGCACATCGTTGCCGTCGATCAGCCGGTAATGCTTCGTGAGGACGTTGTGCTGAATTCGCCAGCCATGAAAGTGAGCCACGTCCCCCCAGAACTCTCGCCCCCCGAGCGTTTTCGTGGGGATGTTGGGAGGCGACGTGACCTCCGATTCGTCTCGCGACGGTTCCTCCGCGAACGCAGTGGTCACGGCCAGCGAAAGCGAGACACTCGCCATCCACGAACGACACCGCTGAAACATGACGACCTCCCGAACAAATGGTTCTGCCGCTTCACGGCCCGCTGTGCCATCGGTACGGTTTGAACGTTACCGCGTCTCGACGAGTGCGCGAACCGGAGTCCGCTGACTGGCACTGAGCAGTCTCGGCCCACGGAACACACGGAAGGACACGGAGAAGCTCTGCAAGATCGCGAAAACTCGAAAGTGCGAAAGCCCGAAAGTTCTTTTCGGAGTTTCGCTCTTTCGGGCTTTCGCGATTCCCGTTCGTCGCATCGCCTTCGCTGTTTGGCTTCCGTGTCTTCCGTGGGTCAAATCAAATCGCTCATCCGAGTCCCTTACAGCCGATCTTCGCCGCCGGTTTCAGGAGTTCTCATGACTGTCATCACGCTGACCGACCCGAACACCCGTTCGACGGCTCGCATTGCCCCGGCGTTGGGCTTCAACTGCTTCGAGTTCAACGCTTGCGTGCGTGACTGGACGATTCATGTGCTCGAAGCCGATCCGGCGTTCTCAGACGGTTCACTGCGGCCGAGCGGACACGGCATTCCGATTCTGTTTCCGTTCCCGAATCGCATCCGCGACAGCCGGTTTGTGTGGGAGGGTCGCGAGTACGTCATCCCGGCCGATGTCGGTCTGCACGACAAGAACGGTCACGCGATTCATGGTTTCTGTCTCGATCGGCCGTGGCGAGTCATTTCGCAGAGTGAGCGATTTGCCGTTGGACAGTTTCAATTGTCCGTCGATGCTCCAGAGCGACGCGAACTCTGGCCGGCCGACTTTCGCATCGAGGTTCGGTACGAGTTGCGTGGCAGTTCGCTGCGTTGCGACATCCGCATCGAGAATCCGGATTCCGTCCCGTTGCCGTGGGGGTTCGGCACGCATCCGTACTTTCGAGTGCCGTTGGACGCGAGCAGCCAATTGGCCAACTGCCTGATCGAAGTCCCCGCCAATCAAGAATGGGTGCTCAAGGATTGCCTGCCGACCGGCAACCTCCGCGACGTGCCGCGCGAAAAAGATTTGCGCGAGGGGGAGTACCTCGACCTGCTGAAACTCGACGATGTGCTGACCGACCTGGACGTCGAGCGCGACGTCGTCGCGTGCGCGATCTACGACGAGGCGGCCGGTCTGCAAATCACCCAGCAATGCGGTTCCGAGTTCCGCGAGTACGTCGTCTTCACGCCCCCTCAGCGGCCCTGCGTCTGCTTGGAGCCGTACACCTGCGTGACCGACGCGATCAACCTGCATGCTCGCGGAGTGGAAACCGGGTTGCAGGTTCTGGCTCCTGGTCAGCAAGCTCACTTGTGGTTTGAGATCACAGCCGGCACGCTGTTGTGCTGAATCAAATCGTAGGATGGGTATCTTGCCCGTCCTCGTTGTCGTTGGGAGTTCGATCATGTCGCGATCGCTTCTTGGTTGCTGGTTTCTGGCTACCCTCCTCTCGCTGTCGGTTTCGGCAGCCGCTCAGGAAAAGGTTCCTGACACGCCAAACGCCGAAGTGTTGCGGCGGCTGCTCGAAAAGGTCGATCAGCTCGATCGTGATTTGAAGTCGGTGTTGAAGAACGCGCCGAAGGCGATCCCGGAAAACCCGGAGGATCGCAAACTCGTGGCGATGCTCGAAACGCCCGTGGTTCAGAGCTTCAATTTTGGCACACGCAACGGACAAGCGGTTGAGCACCGGCTGTTTGTGGCCAAGCTGACGCTCATCAACTTGACGGCTGAGGCAAAGACCGTCGAGGCATCGCAGATCACGCTCGATGCCGACGGCAACTCGCTGAAGAACGGAGTGCTCGACGCACAGATTCAGAACTATGGGATCAACGTCGGCCAGCAAGGCTATTCGCTGAATCAGATCAAGCCGACGGCGTCGATGAAAATCACACCCGGCTTGACCGCCACGACGTGGATTATTTTCAGTGGACTGCCGCGCGGACCCGGGCTGCCGAAGTTGAAGCTCAGCATCGCGTCGGGCGACAAGCCGATCGAGATCGACGTCAACGCTTGGGCGCTGTCGAAGTTAGATATCTCCTCGAAGCGGCTTGGTCCGCGCGGCTGTCTGGCGTTGCTGACGATTGGCGGCGAGTTGAACTTCATCAGCTACGGCGCACTCGTCGAAGAGTTGGAGCGACTTGTGACGCAAAAGGTCTCGCGCGTGGTCATTCGTTGGGCCGAAGGCGCACCGGCGATTGACCAGAATTTGAGTTACCAGTTCATTGGCATGGCGCAGAGCCTCGGCCGTACCGATGCGCAAAACCAGCAGCTTCCGTCGCTGCCGCAGTCGTTCACCGAGTTTCGCCTGGCCGAATTACCGGGGGCGAATCAGGTTCAAGCCAATTACGGAGTCAACAACTACGGCTTGGCCATGACCCCAGCCGCGATGGCCAATGCGTCGGTTGTTCACAAGACAACGTCTGATGCCGTCGTCGCCGCTTTGCGAACCGCGTACGAAGTTGTGCCGCGCAACGAACTGCTCGAAGACATTCGCTCGGCCGATCCGCTGACGCGAGCGGCTGCCGTGGCGGCCGGAGGCGGGCGGCTTGCCACCGAACATCTGCCGCTGATCCTGCAACTGGCCGATGATGAAGACCCGGCGCTGCAGAAGGCTGCACTGCTGGCGCTGCGTCACTTCGGCGAACCGGAAGCGATCGAAAAACTGCTCGGCTACGCCCGCAAGAACAAAGAACCCTTGGCGTCGATGGGGGTCGAAAGCCTGGCCGGCTCGCGCTACGCCGCTGCGCACGACGCGCTGCTGGGACTGCTCGAACGCGAAGGGGCCGAGTCCCGCAAGACGATCGTCAAAGTGCTGGCTCAGAACCCGCGGCCGATCTGGTCGGAGACGATTTACAAATACGTCCGCGACCCGCAGGGTGGCTTGGGAATCGACGGTTTGCAGGCGCTCGTCCGTGTCGGGCATCCGAAGTTGATCGAAGTGCTCAAGGATTCGCTGCAATCGCGAGACATCGCGATCCGCGACACGGCGTACAACGAACTCACCAACCAGCCCGATGCGGCGAGTGAGCAAATCGCGTTGCAGTTCACGCTCAAGCACATGGAGTCCACTCCGCCGACTCCGGCGATGTTGGCGTTCCTAACCAAGACCAAGGATCAAGCCTCGATTCCGTTGCTCTTGAAGCACTTGAAGAACAACTCCGGTGACCGCACCGGGCTCATCAACACGCTCGCGCAGATTGGCGATCAGACCGTGGCCAACACACTGGTCGAGCAATACGCCACTCTGCGACCCAACGAACAGACGGCGGTGCTGGGCATTCTCGGTCAGCTCAAGTCGCCGGCATTTTTGAAACTGGCGGAACCCGCTTTGGATTCGCAGGACGCCAGCGTCGTCAGCACCGTCTGTCAGTGGTTGCAGAACGATGGCTCGCCCGCCGCCGTCAAACTGCTCATCCAGGCGTTCGAGAAAACGACGCAGCCCAACACGATCATCTACACGGCCAACGCGCTCGGCCAAGTCGCCACGGCCGAGGCACGAGTCGCGATCCGCAAGGCTCGAAACTCTCCCGATCAAACTCGCCAGACGCAGGCGAGGCAGGCGTTGCAGAACATTTACCAGCGGTCGCCCGCGATGCAGTTCGTCTACCAAGCGCGGGCGATGGAGCAGCAGAACGAACACAAGGGAGCGATTGAACTCTTCGATCAAGCTATCAAGTCCGACCCAGATCTCCCGGAGGCGTACACTGGCCGAGCCAACGTGCAGATCCGACTCGATAAGTATCCCGATGCCAAAAAGGATTTCGAAAAGGCGCTCACACTCGACGATCAAAACCATCAGGCGATCACGGGCCTGGGTATTTGCTTGGCCGTCGAAGGCAAGTTCGATGAGGGGATCAAGCTGGTTGAGGACGTCCGGTCAAAATTCCCGAACGACGGCCTGTTCCTCTACAACGTCGCCTGCGTCTACGGCCGAGCGGTCGAGAAACTCCTGAAGGACGACAAGCTCCCTGAGCGGGACAAAAAACTGGAATCCTTCCGCCGCAAGGCTCTGGATGACCTGCGCGAATCGAAGAAGCTGGGCTTCAACGACCAGGACTGGATGAAGAAAGACCCGGACCTCACCTCGCTACACGACCAGCCGGAATTCCAGGAACTCTCCGGCCTGAAAGCGAAGGCCGATTGAGCCGGAACTTTCTGGCGGCGCGAACTGTCGAACGGCCCTGCACTTCGTGGGGCAGGTTTTCAACGAGCTCGCCCGCGACAACCCCCACCCCACTGGGCTTGCCCCAGTGGTTTATCGGCTTTTGCACTACTCATCGTCGAGCGACCATCTGTAGTGCAAAAGCCATTGAACCACCCCGGCAAGCGGGGTGGGGTGAATTTATTTGGTCAGCGAAGGATTCATCATGTATCGCTCTGTGTGGATGCTGTGTGGCTGTCTGGCGTTGACGATTGCTGGCTTGTGGGCTGTCGGCGAGGAAGCCAAACCGCCGAGCTTCAGTGAAGCTCAAAAGAAAATGGCCGCCGGCAACTTCAAGGAGGCCTTCGAGGAGTTCCGCAAGCTCGGCCTCGACCCGAAGTCCCCGTCGCACGAGATGCCGGAAACGCTCAAGCAAGCCAATCAATGCTTGCTCAATCTCGGTCGCGTCAACGAGGTCGATGAATTCCGTGAGAAGGTGATCGAAGCTCACAAGGGCAACTGGCGGTTGTTGGAAGCGGCGGCGCTGTCGTATGAGCAGATCGAACACAACGGCGTGATCATTGCCGGCAAGTTTCAGCGCGGCCCGCATCGCGGTGGCGACGGCCGGCACGTCCATGCGTCCGAACGGGACCGCGTACGAGCGTTGCAGTTGCTCACGCAAGCGTTGCCGCTGGCTCTGAAGGATGACGACAAGGTCGAGGCGGCTGAGTTTCATTTCGGGTTCGCGCAACTGCTGCAATCCTTCGGCGAGAATTCGGAGCCGTGGAAGCTGCAAGTGCTGACGGACCTCACGACGCTGCCCGATTACCAGGACGGCTATTGGCAATGGGGCTGGGGCAGACAGCAGTCGGCGCATGGTGCTCCGGTCGATGCCGAAGGCAATCCGATTTTCTATTCGGTTCCGAAAAGCTACTCCGATGCGAAGTCCGACGGCGAGCGCTGGCGCTGGATGCTGGCTCAGACGATCGAGCTGAATCCGGATCGCAAGAATGAAGTGCTGCTGACGTTCGCGGCGTTTCTGCAAAGTCAGTTTGGCGTCGAGACGATGGCTCACTTCAACTGGTGGTCACGTTTTTCGGACGATGCGAAGGCAGGCGAGACAAAGACTGGGACGTTCGCGGTTCACACGCTCGGCGAGGATGAGACGATCGCGAACCTCGCGACCGGCGTGAAACGCTTCAAGTTGCCGGACGAGTTCAATCCGTTCCGCATCTGGCAGGCGATCATCGCCAGCGGCAAGAGCGATCAAGGACAGCAAGCTCGCGAGTTGATCGCGGAATTTTACGAGAACCGCCGCCAGTACCCGAAAGCGGCCGAGGCTTGGAAAGCGGCGATCGAGGAATACGGGGAGGGAAATCCGACGCCGCATCTTGGTCCGCATCGGCAAGCCGCACTCAATCAGATTGTCCAAAACTGGGGACGCTTCGAGCCGTCGCCCACGCAGCCGTCCGGCAAAGGAGCGACTGTTGATTTTCGATTCCGCAACGGCAACTCAGTCACGTTCACGGCTCATGAGCTGAATGTCGCGAAGCTGCTCGACGACGTGAAGAAGTATTTGAAGAGCAGTCCGGCGCAGCTCGATTGGCAAGAGATGAATTTGCAAGACATCGGCCATCGCATCGTGGTCGAGAATCAGCGGCAGTACGTTGGCGCGAAGGCGGCCGAGTGGACTTTGAAACTGACTCCGCGAGCCAATCACGTCGATGACCGCGTCACCGTCACGACGCCGTTGCAGAAGCCGGGAGCGTATCTGGTCGAATCGAAGTTTGCGGACGGCAACAGCAGCCGCATCATTCTGTGGGTCGCCGACACGGTGGTCGTGAAGAAGGCACTCGAAGCGAAATCGTTCTACTTCGTCGCCGATGCCGTCAGCGGCCAGCCGATCGCCAAGGCCAACGTCGAGTTCTTCGGTTGGAAGCAGGAGCAAGTCGCTCCGAACAAGCCGCAGTGGAAGATCATCACCCGGCAATTCGCCGAGTTCACGAATGCCGATGGCCAATTGCTGCTCGGCGCGAATCAGATGCCGCAGGATCATCAGTGGGTCGCAATTGCTCGGACAGACAAAGGCCGGCTGGCGTATCACGGCTTCTCGCACGTTTGGTTCCAGAACCGCCACGACCCTGAGTACCACGCTCGCAAAGCCTTCACGATTACCGACCGACCGGTGTATCGACCGGCTCAGAAGGTGCAGTTCAAGATGTGGATCGGCGACGCCAAGTACGATCAGCCTGACACGAACACGTTCGCCAACGCGAAAGGATTCGCCGTCGAACTGCGAAACCCGAAAGGGGAAGTGGTCTTCAGCAGGCGGATGGACGCCGACGAGTTCGGCGGTCTCGCCGGTGATTACGAACTACCGAAGGACGCTCCGCTGGGCGTGTGGCACCTCATCGCCACCAGCTACGGCAGCGGATCGTTCCGCGTTGAGGAGTACAAGAAGCCCGAATTCGAGGTGAAGGTCGAGGCCCCGAAGGAACCAGTCGCGCTGGGCGACAAGATCACGGCGACGATCAAAGCCAACTACTACTTCGGCGGAGCGGTCACGAAGGCGAAGGTCAAATACAAAGTCCTGCGAACCAATCACAGCAGTACCTGGTATCCGGCCGCGAGTTGGGATTGGTTCTACGGCCGAGGCTACTGGTGGTTCGCCAGCGATTATGCCTGGTATCCCGGCTGGCGTTCTTGGGGATGCGCTCGGCCCTATCCGATCTGGTGGGGCCGCGCGGCCGAGCCACCGGAAGTCGTTGTCGAAGGCGAAACCGAAATCGGTGAAGACGGCACCGTCTCGGTCGAGATCGACACGTCACTCGCGAAAGCCGTGCATGGCGACACCGATCACTCGTACTCGATCACGGCCGAGGTTGTCGATCAGTCGCGGCGCACGATCGTCGGTACCGGCAACGTACTGGTCGCTCGCGAACCGTTCCGAGTCTTCGCCTGGGTCAACCGTGGCCATTACCGCGCCGGCGACGACATCCTCGCCGAGTTTCGTGCTCAGACCGTCGATCAGAAGCCGGTTCAAGGCACAGGCGAATTGACGCTGTACTCGATCACTTACAACGAAAAGAACGAGCCGATCGAGAAGGCCGTGCAGACCTGGAAGCTCGACACGAACGAAGAAGGATACGCTCGCCAGCAGATGAAAGCGGCGAAGGCCGGACAGTATCGGTTGTCGTACAAAGTCACGGGCAATCGGCCCGCCGCGCCGGGCGAGGCCGAAGACCGCCGAGATCGCGTCATCGAAGGGGGCTACTTGTTCGTCGTTCGCGGCGACGGATTCAACGGTGAGGAATTCCGCTTCAACGATCTGGAAGTCGTCACCGAGAAACGCGAGTACGCGGCCGGCGAGAAAGTCCGGCTGATGGTCAACACGAACAAAGCGGGCGGAGCAGTGCTGCTGTTCCTGCGGCCGACCAACGGCGTGTACTTGCCACCGAAGCTGATTCGGCTCGACGGCAAGAGCCATCTCGAAGAGATCGACGTCGTGCAGCGCGACATGCCGAACTTCTTTGTGGAAGCAGTCACGGTCGCCGACGCGAAAGTCCATCAGGAAGTTCGCGAGATCGTCGTCCCGCCAGAGAAGCGCGTGCTCAACGTCGCGGTGACTCCCAGCCAGGACGAATACAAACCCGGTTCCCCCGCGAAGGTCCAAGTGAAACTGACCGACTCAACCGGCAAGCCGTTCGTCGGCTCGACGGTGCTAAGCATCTACGACAAGTCGGTGGAGTACATCTCCGGCGGCTCGAATGTGCCGGAGATCAAAGAGTTCTTCTGGAAGTGGCGACGCCATCATCACCCGCACACGGAATCGAGCCTCGACCGGCACACCTACCAGCTCTTGAAGCAGAACGAACTAGGCATGAGCGACCTCGGCGTCTTCGGCGGTGCGGTGGTCGAAGAGATGGAGATGCTGCAAGCGGGAATGGGTGGAGCGAATCGCCGGTTCAACATGCTCGGCCGTAGCACGATGACGGCCACGCGAGCCGGTGGATTCGGCGGCGGTGGCGCGCCGATGTCTGCCACTGCTCCCGCAGAAGCTCTCGCCAAGGGAATGGCACTCGGTGACGCGGCCGACAAAGCCGCCGACGGTTTGACCCTCGAAGACGCTGGCCCGTTGCCGAACACCGTACAGCCGACCGTCCGCAGCAACTTCGCCGACACCGCCTTCTGGGCGGCCTCGGTCACGACCAACAAAGAGGGACTCGCCGAAGTCGCGCTGACGATGCCCGAACAACTCACCGGCTGGAAAGTGAAGTGCTGGGCAATGGGACTCGGCACTCGCGTCGGTCAAGGCGAGGCCGAGATCACGACGAAAAAGAATCTGCTCGTCCGCCTGCAAGCTCCGCGGTTCTTCGTCCAGAAGGACGAGGTCGTGCTATCGGCCAACGTTCACAACTACTTGAAGATCGACAAAGAAGTCGAAGCCGTGTTGGAGATCGACGGACGGTTGATGAAGTTTGTGAGCGGCACGGCGCTAGCCGCCGGTGTCCCCCAGACGTCAATACCGGCGGCTAGCGCCGTGCCGCTCAAAGAAGGCGAGCCCGCTACTCAGCTAATTCGCCTGTCAAAGCGCATCAAAGTCAAAGCCGGCGGCGAAGAACGCGTCGATTGGCGAGTCGCCGTCATCGACGAAGGCGAAGCCATCGTCCGCATGTCCGCGCTGACCGACGAAGAGTCCGACGCGATGGAGATGAAGTTCCCCGTGTTCGTCCACGGCATGCTCAAGACTGAGAGTTGGTCGGGAGTCATTCGCCCGGACAAGACGACAGGCAAGCTCACGATCACCGTGCCGAAGGAACGCCGAGCGAATCAGTCGCGCCTCGAAGTGCGATACTCGCCGACGCTGGCCGGAGCGATGGTCGATGCGTTGCCG
This sequence comes from Planctomyces sp., assembly GCA_005798445.1. Taxonomy (GTDB): domain Bacteria; phylum Planctomycetota; class Planctomycetia; order Planctomycetales; family Planctomycetaceae; genus SXKJ01. The sequence continues at coordinate 4,375 of SYJG01000064.1, read as the reverse complement.
TATCTCGTCGATTACCCGTATGGCTGCACCGAGCAGACACTCAATCGCTTCCTGCCGACGGTCGTCACGCAACGCATCCTGCGGAACATGGGGCTTGATCTCAGAGCGATCAAAGACAAACGGACGAACTTGAACGCTCAGGAAATTGGCGACGACGTCGAACGGGCGAAAGGCTGGAAGCGCTTCGATCGCAACCCGGTCTTCGATGAGGCCGAAGTCACCGCGATGGTGAAAAGCGGCCTCGAACGCCTGACCGAGATGCAGGTCAGCGATGGCGGCTGGGGCTGGTTCTCCGGCTGGGGCGAGCACTCGTATCCGCACACGACCGCCGTGGTCGTCCACGGCTTGCAGATCGCTCGCGAGAACGACGTCGCCATTGTGCCAGGAGTGATGGAACGAGGCATCGAATGGCTCAAGCGGTATCAAGCGGGCGAAGTTCAGCAGCTGAAGAACGCGCCGAGCAAGACAAATCCGTGGAAGGAACACGCCGACGCGCTCGACGCCTTCGTCTACATGGTTCTCGTCGATGCCGACCACGCGAACGCCGACATGCTGGAGTTCCTCTACCGCGACCGCACGCACCTGCCGGTCTATGCCAAGTCGCTCTTCGGTCTCGCTCTGCACAAGCAAAAACAAGCCGACAAGCTGGCGATGATCCTCAAGAACATCGAACAGTTCCTCGTCCAAGACGACGAGAACCAAACCGCGTACCTCAAGCTGCCTGAGAACAATTACTGGTGGTCTTGGTACGGCAGCGATATCGAAGCCAACGCCTACTACCTGAAGCTGCTCGCACGAGTCGATGCGAAAGACGAACGAGCATCTCGACTAGTGAAATACCTGCTCAACAACCGCAAGCACGCAACCTACTGGAACAGCACTCGCGACAGCGCGATCTGCATCGAAGCGATGGCCGAGTACCTCAAAGCCAGCGGCGAAGACAAACCCAACCTGCTGGTCGAAGTCCTGATCAACGGCGAACTCAAACAAACCGTCGAGATCACGCCGGAAACGCTATTCGGCTTCAACAACAAGTTTGTGATCGAAGGCGAGGGACTGGCAGCGGGCGATCATGTCGTTGAACTGCGGAAACGAGGGTTGAGGGGCGAGGGGCGAGGGGCGAGAAAAGGACAGAAGACAGGTGGCGACGGGACTGATGACTCCCTCGCCCCTCAACCCTCTCTACTTCAACGCCTACCTCACCAACTTCACACTTGAAGACTTCATCACGAAGGCGGGGCTCGAAGTGAAGGTGAACCGCAAGTACTACAAGCTCACTCCGGTCGAGAAGAAGGTGAACGTCGCCGGTTCGCGCGGCCAAGTCGTCAGCCAGAAAGTCGAGAAGTACGAACGGACCGAACTGGCGAATCTCGACAAGCTCAAGAGCGGCGACTTGGTCGAAGTTGAATTGGAGATCGACAGCAAGAACGACTACGAGTACCTGCTGTTTGAAGACCCGAAGGCCAGCGGCTTCGAGCCGGTCGAAGTCCGCAGCGGCTACAACGGCAACGAAATGCACGCCTACGTCGAATTCCGCGACGAGCGCGTCGCGTTCTTCGTCCGAGCGTTGGCTCGCGGCCAACACAGCTTGTCGTATCGCCTCCGAGCCGAAATCCCCGGCAAGTTCAGCGCGCTGCCGACCAAGGCATCCGCGATGTACGCACCAGAGCTCAAGGCGAACTCGGACGAGATCAATCTGGCCATTGAAGATTGAATCGCCAGATTCTTGCGATCATTCTCGGCGAAAATGAAGACGTAGCCATGTTTCCAACTGTTTCTCGGATGACGTCAGCGCGGCAGTCTTCGTCAGAAGTTGGTGGAGTGACTGGACCTGACCAAAGATTGCGTGCGCTGGGATAAACAGCGCACTTGTCGGCGATGGCTTCGGTGCGTAGATCAAGACTGGGCGAGTGATCCCGCCGACTCCCAATTGGTTGGGGAACGTGTTGTCGATCGAAACGAGCAACGTGTTCGATCCGTCGCGGGCGATGGCCGCTGAGATGTTGAGCTCGTGTGGGCCGGCCGTAACCATCTTCTCGCCGAGGTCCGTGCCGTTGAGCCAGACATGCACTCGCGTGTCGACTCCGCCGAACCAGAGTTTCAGAACCTTGGCGTCTCGGGCGGTCTTGGGTAACTCGAACTTGTGTTGGTACGAGATCACGCCACGGAAGAACGTTTGGCCTTGCTCATCGAGGCTGGCGGAAAAGGTTTTGAGCGGACGCCACTCGCCTTTGTCGAGGTCCGGCATCTGGCGGTTGGGTTTGGCGACGCCTTCGACTGGGTCGAGCTTCGCGGTCCATTCGTCGGGGAAGGTGTAGATCAAATGGCCTTCCCTCGCGATGCGTCCGGCATCTTTGAACGTACTGTTGTGGAGCAGCTCGAAGTAGTGTTCCGGGTTCGCGGACCAGCGGTCGTTTGGCGGGAAGAAGAGCGGATACTTGCCGTTTCCTCCCTTGAGGTTTGCCAGGAACTGCTCGCCGCGAGAGGCGGCCTCAGCAAGCCGGAAGCTGTTGAGAGCTTCTCGCGCCGCGAACCACAGCACCGCGTTGTTGTGGCTGAGTCGGTTGACCTCGACGCGCTGCTTGTAGAGGTCGTGGCCTTGAGCCTGTTGCTCGGCTTCGGTCAGTGCCTGATCCAGTTCGGACATAACTTGAGGAGTCAGAATGCGGTGCATGCCCCACGTTGCGACGGCGAAGACCTGAGTCGATTCGTAGGCGTTCTCTAATACTGTGTCATAGCCGCGCATCGCCTTGGCCGCCGTGCCGTAGTACGCCGGGTAGTACTCGTCCAAGAGTTCGTTGACGTTGGTTCGCGTGTCCCATAGCAGCCGCGAGGCGACATAGTTGGCCGGCATCATGGTGTGCCAGTTGGGATGCGACTCGATGGTCATGTCCTTGATGCCCAGCGCGAAGTACTTCGGAAAATCCTTGGTCCAGGGAACTCGCCGGGAGTAGGGCATCGCCATGTCGGCACGGTTGTAGTTGTACAAGTACAGCCCCACGCGCGGTGACGTGGCGGTCCAATCGGTGACGACTTGCTCGAACAGCTCCGAGGCGGGGGCTCCGGCTTTGCCCATGCTGGTGTAGCGGTTGAACGTGACCGGCGTGATGACCGGGATGATCCGGCGGTCGAGCTTCACCTTCTTCGGCGGCAAGACAAAGTTCAGATGAGCCAGCGAGCCGACCGTGAATTCCAAACCGGGTGTCTGCCGGTCGATCTCGGCGCAGACCTGGTTCAGAAAACCAAACCAGGTTTCCGAGAACGACGGCATCCGCAGAATCGGATCAATGACGGGACCGTTGATGGTGACGATCTCCGGGCGATCATCCATCAGGTAGCCGCCATCGGGCGAGACGCTCAGCGACTTAATCGACACCTTCCCACCGGGTGGACCGACCGGCCCTTTGCGAATCCCTTCGATCACATTCTTGGCATAAACGCGGATGACTTCAGGATGCGCGAAGTTCGGCCAATGCCCGGTCTGCTCGCCAGCCACGTTATAGAGTTCGGGATGTGCGTTTCTGCCCGCCGCCCCCTGCTGAAATCCCGGCAGGTCGCGCACCAGCCCGTGCAACGAGAAGCCGCAGGGAATCATCGGAGCCGGCGAGCCCATGCGATTGCGATACGCCCACCGAGTTTGCTCCGGCCCCGACATCCAGAGATTGCGAGTGGTGAAGTCGGGCACGAACTCGCGGCGTCCGACCTTCGCAACGATGGTTTTCGACGACGGAACTACTTCACCGAGTTCACCCGGCGCGTACCAGCGCACGCCGCATTCGGTCAGCAACTGCGCCGCGGCATAGTGAACCGCCCGCCGCGACTCGCCGTGCAGCACAATCCGCGTGGGGCTGACATCCACCACATACGCATCACCAAACTCGGTGGCCTTCGTGAGCTTCACTTCCTCCGGCACACAGCCGACGAAGATCGGCAGCAGACCGGCGATCGGCTCTTCAACGACGTGCACCTCGGCCCCGCTGATCTTGCCGAGATACGTCGCGACATCCTCGGCTCCCCATTTCAACAACGGGCTTTGATGATCCCAGTTCGCCAGCGGCGGCTCTTTGAAAGCGCTCTCTTTGCCGACGACCACGCAACATTTCGTCTCACCGTTCGAGACCAATGTCACAGTCTCGGCCGCGCTCGCCGACATTCCCGCCGTCAACAACAGCGACAGTGCGACAAGAACCAGTAACCTCGTTCCCCATCGTTCAAGAGTCATTCAGCCCTGCCCTTCATTGGCCAAGTGTCAGTCAAAGGTAGTCACCCGCGTGTCAGTCAACGGTAGTCAGTGGTAGAAGGAGATTCTTTCAAGGGCAATGGAGATGGTTCAAAAAGTCGGTGGAGAATGTTCGTCGCGGAATGGTGTCGCAGG
>SYJG01000063.1 GCA_005798445.1 Planctomyces sp. | reverse complement strand
CAGCAACAACCGAATGATCGCCTGCGCTTCAGGCGATTGTCTCGCAATCAGTTCTTCCGTGACGACCGACGACATCACACACTGATCGCAGAAAAACCCAAATGACGCGAGATCGTTTTTAGACTCCGTGAACGATTACCGCGAACGGACACCCTTGCCAGCCGAGTTCGGTTGCGTCTGGGGGATGTCCGGATCGGAAGAGGGAGCCGGAGCCGTCTCTTGGCTGGGAACATCGTTGTTCTGGCTGCCGGGATTGACGAACACGCTGTCCGGATTGAAGTCGTCTGCATCTTGAGCGGCCGAGCTCCTGGAGCTGTTGGCGTCCAACGTTGGACGGGCTTCAAATTTCTTGCCATCCTTGTCCCACTGCATCGAAGCCCCGCCGGTGCCGCGATAGGTTTCCGTGATAAATGGCTTCTCTGGCTCTTCTGGTTTCACTTCGGGTTTGGGAACGGTTTTTTTGAGCCCCAGGATTTCCCAAAGTGTTGCGCGATCTGTGTTGTTCAACACGATGCCACCAGTTCCCTCGCCATCAGGATTGAAGCTGAAGGAGATCGTGCCACGGGTTTGAGCCACCAGTAACACATTGGTCTGGCTAGGCTCCAATTCCAGCGTGATCGAGTTCCCCGTGGGCAGGACTGGAGACTGCCGAAAGCCCTTGTTCACAGCCAGCACTCGTACGCCCTTGAGCAAGGTCACGCTGACGCCGCCCAAACGCACGAGCCGCTCATCGAGTCCTCCTGCGCTCTGGGAATCCAGCGTGAAATGCACGTCGACGTAATCACCCGGCTTGACCAGCCCGTCCAGCATGTCGGTTGGGTTCTTGACGGTGATCGAGATGGCATGCTTGCCTTCGGCGACTTCGAGCGGTGAATTCTCGCCCGGTTCGTACAAATCAGAACCGCGCAACGGACTGCCTGGCTGGATCCCCTTTTTGACCACGCGGCCAACGGTCACTCGCGTCGTACGCAAGTGGTCTTCCTTGAGTTCCCTGACCGGATAAGGCCCGAGTCCGATGTGCGTGTCAGAGATCTTTGTGCCCGGCGCGAGGTAAGCCGTCGCCAGCGGAAGGTTGACCGTCTGCGGACGCACGACTTTTTTCTCGACTGCGAACAAGCCCTTGATGACGTAGATCCCGATCAGGCCGCCTACCGCCACGAGCATCATCATCGTGACTTTTGCCGGAGTAAGTTTCACCGCAGGTCTCCTTGTCTCGTATCAGTCAATTGCCCGTCGCCTGACTCTCCGAGTCGGGAGTCGCATGCTTGATCCCGACTCAGAGAGTCAAGCGACGGTTTCATTCTCGAATCATGCAGGTTTCCGACAGCAAGGGCCGTCCTTGCAGGCTATAGCCAATTGGCCACAACAGGTCCGGTGCGGCGTCGCTCATCGCGACCGTCACCAATACCGCGACCACGTCTCCCGACTTCTCTCCCAACTGCGTGTCTACTTGAAGCGAGTCGTGAAACCGAGGGTGCAGAACCTTCAGAACTTCGTCTTCAACATCCTCCGCAGTCACCCCTGGCAAGCTCGCCTTGCGAGCGGCTACACGGCTCGCTTCAACCACTTCGCCGCGCGAGAAGAACAACATCGTGAACTCGAACAGCCCTGCCAGCATCAGCGAGAGAATCGGCAGCGTCAGCGCCAACTCCATACTGAGCACACCGGATCGGCTGCGCTGGTTCGACTTTCGGGAGGCTTTCATGATTTCCATGTCTCGAGGCGTCTACTTTTAGAACCCAGGAAACTTCGGCAGCTTCCACAGCACGATGACCCATGTCGCCAACGCCACCGGCGGCGCATAACCCATGACCCGCCGGGTCTGACGTTGAACGGCAGTTTCTGCCGCTGGCGGCAGCCCATTCGGCGTTTTGCCGCCAGCGAGATAAACCTCTTTGGTTCGAAACATCCCGTGCGTCAAAACACTGAAGGCCATCACTCCGACTGTGCCGAGAATCACGAAGATCGTGCTCAGAATCAGCACCATGCAGGTGGGCTTAAATCCGATCCAGACGCTCAATGCTCCCATCAGCTTCACGTCGCCGCCGCCACCGCCGCCGATCATCCACAAGACCCACATCATCCCGAATCCGGCCACAAATGCCGCCCCCGCGTCTATCAATCCCGGCTTACCGACTCCCTCGCCAAGTTGGTTGAACAACGCCTGATACAGCAGGCCAGCGCCGAAAACCGGCAGCGTGATCTTGTTTGGAATCTTCTTGAGCCGGATGTCAGTGATCGCCGTCGAAAGCGTGAAAGCTCCCACACAGGCCAAGTACACCACCAATTGCAGACTGAGTTCTGGCATGAGATTCCTCGACCCTTCTATTCCTCGAACTTCGACACACAACGAGTGCGGCAAGGATACGACACTGGTTTGTTGCCGACACAAAGGCTCGCCAATCGTTGCCGTTTTTTCACGTTGATTATTGGCCCCAACCCGAACCACTGGAGTGGTCGGTTTTCCAATCGCGATCTTTCATGCCGTTTGAATTCCTGAAAGCGCCACAACCGGCACAACCGCGATGACCGGTACTCGCTTGGCGGTGTGGCACACGGCCAGAGAGCTGGATCAAACTCTCGGCCATCGCTGTTGAAATCTCGGGAATATCGGAGGCTCTCCCTGGCTCATGTTGCCGGACAACGCTCGTGTGCTCGTCGGAATGAAAGGATGACGGCCATGCCTCTCTCACTCGGCCAACGTTGGGTTCTGCTCACGATGTTGGCCGTCCTGAGCCTGATGATTGTGGGCTGCGGCGAACCGGTGCGTCAGGATCGGACGATCGAGTTCTCTCGCGATGGAAATCAGGTCGCCTTCCAACACGATCAAGAAGGAGTCTTCGTGGCCGATCCTCACGGCGGCCCGGCCACAAAGAGTTTTGGCTCTCCGCCATTCGTGTTGAAGACGAATTCGTGAGCCGCAAGGCGCTAGCCGCGGGTCGAGGAAAAGAACCCGCGGCTAGCGCCTTGCGGCTCACATCGCACCGAAATCAACACGAATGGCGGAGAGCCAGATTTTTCAGCCGGACGAAGCCGTCCTGGCCACCAGCCGTCCGCTGACCAGTCCTACCGATGGGCGGTTGCTGTTTGCGACCGCAGGGCCGCTCGATGAGTCCAAACCGCTTCCCGCGCTACCGGCCGGCCCAGTTCCGGCCGAAGGGCAGATCGTCCATCAAATTCCCGTGCGCTTCACATGCTGGGTGCGCGACGAACCACAACTTGATCAGCCAGCTGCGGTGAGGAAACTCTTCACCGCGACGTGTGGGCATGTCGGCTATGTGTCGGCGGGACTTGTCGTCCGCTGGCATCCCGATGGGAAACATGTGCTGTTCGTCGCCTCGCTGGAGGACGGCGCCGAGCAACATTCGATCTTTGAATACGATTTGCGGTCCGAGCAAACGCGGCGAATCTTTCCGCACGCTGGGCATGCCATCTTTTGCGATTGGACTCCGAACGGCTCCGCATTGGTCTGCGTGGTGGGAAATGGGCCGAATCCAAAACCGTCGTCATCCGCAGGGCAGGACGGAATCTGGATCGGATCACCAGACGAGAAAGATTCGTGGTGGCAGGTGCCGGAGTCCGAGCAGTTGTCATTCGGAGAACTGCCGTCACTGATCGAGTCGCTGCGAGCCAGTCGCCCGGCCTGGACGAGAGATGACTCGCGGTTTGCGTTCGTATCGCGCGTGCCGAGCGAACCGCCGGAAACGAAAGTCAAACATCGGTTGCATCAGGTGGAATTCGCCAGCCGCAAGATCAGCAAGGTGGCTGAGTCGGAAGGTTTGTTCGCCGATCTGCATTGGTCTCCCGATGGTCAGCGATTGGGATTCCTCACACAGACATCAATCGCCTCCGCGTCGCTCCGAATTCTCGAACCGAACGGAACAATTTCGGACGTGGAGGCGAGCCAGCCGATCCGCAAATTTGCAGGGTTCGATGCGACAGGCCGAAGGCTCGCCTATGTCGCGGTCAGTCCGATGAATCCTCGACTGGAGTCGCCGTTGTGGGCATTGCTGCTCAAGCCCGACCCGCTGTCGCGCGACAGTGTGTGGATCGCCGATGCCAATCTGACCAGCGAAGGCCGAGAAGTCTTCTCCGGCCTGAGAGTCACCTTTCCGCTCTGGTCCCCCACCGAGGATCGGCTTTCCCTCTGGCTGACGTTCACCCCGCGCTATCGCTCGCTAATGTCGATGCTCCGCCAGTGGGGGCTGTGGCCGGGAGACCCCGCTGCGACGATCGACATCGAAACGGGAGAGGTGTCGTGGCTCGCCGTCTCTCCGCAAGAAGAACTGCAGATCGGACACTTTCATTTGCTCAAACGCAATCACGCGGAGGCTTGGCGTTGGTACGAGCAAGCTCGCCAAAAACTGCCGGCAGCGAAACCGCCTCAGAACTGGATCGAGTTCGCGCAGCGGATCGGCGCACCGGAGAATTCACAACTTTTCGAGTCCATCTGCCTCAAACGACTGGGTCGAGAGGACGACGCTGCGGCGAAGTTCTCGGAGTTTGAGCAGAGCTTCTTTCCATCCCCCGACCAAGCCAAAAAGATCTCCGATCCGATCGACGCAATGTTCGGTGCGCTGGGCTCGCAAGCGGAATTGCTCAAGCATCTGATCCACGACTTGTACGCGGCCGAAGTCTTTCTGAGCGTCGATGCCCTGGACGATGCGCTGACGCAATTCCGTGCTGAGCCACAACGCCCCGTCAGTGACGACGCAACGTTGAGCCGAGCAATTGTCCTTGCCCAACTGCTGCTGATTGCTCGCGACGAGGACGGTTATCTCCAGCACGCCACTAACGTCATCCGGCCGCTCGCGCTGAAGATGTGGAAGAATCCCGCCGGCCAACCGGAGAACCCCAACTTCGTGTTGCAGACAGCGACCGGCCTGTGTCTGGCTCCGTTGTTCCGTTCGGATTTCCTGAGCCGCGTGTCCGACACCGCACTACAAGAAAACACTTCGATCTGGAAGGAAGAGCGAGACCGTTTGGAAAACGGCCTCCCGGCAGTCGCCGTAGATCTAGTGCTGCGTGCCGCCGCGTCGAAACGGAACGACTTGGCAGAAGTGCAGGCGGCTGAAGAGCGGATTTCTCGCAGCACTGCCGGACGCGATCTGTTCGCCGGCCAGTCCATCGATGACGGACTGGCCGGCTGGTTTGGCTTAATCCCTTAGAAATCGGCCACCGGCTCTCTTCCCGCGCGAGTCGCCAGTTTCTTGTAAACATTCTCGTCGACGTTAGACGTGATGAGTTTCACTCGACCATCACCCATCAAGAAGAACGAGCCAGTTGTGTGATGGCTCGCGAAATCGTCGATGTGATTGGCCGGACTGTTGGGGGGGTGATCCGTCACCCCGAGAATGCGTTGATAGGGTTCTTCGCCCCCGGCAACAACTCCCGTCCACGTCGAATGCCAATCGAGATCCTCGCGAGTTTTGTGTTCACCGATCATCAGTGTGACGCTTGTGCCATCGGTGATGTCTCGCAATTTGATCCCTCGGTTGTGCATCAGCACGCCATCGCCGAGACACGCCGTTCCCAGCGGCGTGGTCTCGCAATTATCAAGAAGGCCAGAGCCAAAGTTGCCGGCGTAGTTGGCGGTAGGCAGCGTCGCTACCGGATTGCCCATGTCATCCTTCAAGACCCAAAGATCGTTCGAGGGATCCGACGGGCAACGAAAGGCTGGCAATGCCTTCGTCAAGATCGCCGCGTTCGCCGGATCAGTGACTCCCAACTTAAAGCTGATCTGATGATACAAGGGCTGCTGGTCCATCGAGTGGAGCAGCTTGCTGGCCCATCCCCAACCATTGAGGCCGTTGACATCGGGTTGATTGGCGGTGACTCCGATCCAGCCTTGTGGAAAAGACTGATTCGTGTCGTGGTAGTTGTGCAGTGCCAAGCCAATCTGCTTGAGGTTGTTCTGGCACTGCGACCGCCGCGCCGCCTCGCGAGCTTGCTGCACGGCCGGCAACAGTAGCGCAATCAAGACCGCGATGATGGCAATGACGACGAGCAACTCGATCAAAGTGAAGCCACTTCGAAGTCGAAGGGCAGGGCGGGAATTGAATGGCGAATGAAACAGCATCTCGAAAACTCCTTGCGCAGGAACGCAACGGCCATGAAGGACCGCCGCGAAGCGAATCAAGTTTGAGCGGACGGGCAGAAAGGCCTCGTCAAAACGCTCGGTCAGACCTAAATCAACCTGGGATCTAGGCGGCGCAAGGCGGGCCGCGAGCAGGCGGCAGATCAAAGTCCGAAACGGCAGCGCAAACTTGCGGAGCCGTCGGACGGAACTCCAGTACTATGTCGAGTAACGGCAGTTCTACGACGCTGGGCGGCAGCGAGTGTTCCAGCAGGAAATGGCACAACGAACAATCGTCGTGCGAGCGATGCGGCGTCGGGTGCTGATGCGGCATTTCCGGCTGCGAGACCGGCTCCGCATGGTGATGGTGATGCTTGCAGCCAGCGTGTTGATGCTTGACCGGCGTCGTGCTCTTGGAGCAATTCTCGTGAGCGTGTCCCGGCGAAGGCTCGTGCGTGTGGACGATGGCAGCGGTTGACGCGACCAGCAGCGAACTCGCCGCCAGCCATGCCACCAAACATCGTCCCAACCGGTTAAACACGTCTTATTCCCCGAATTCAATTCACTCTCAGGCGAGCGGGGCGGCGTCAGCCCCCCGGTGGACACGTTCGTTCTGGTGATCGGGGGGCTGACGCCGCTCCGCTCGCCAAGTTCGCAATACGCAAAGCGGCGGGATTCTGCTGGCTAACTTCCTGTCGATCAAGGCCGTTCCTGGCTTTTGCAGAATCTTAACGCTCGCGATAGGGTGCCGCGCACTCCCCGCAGTGAATCAATATGTTTCGAGGCTACTCACTGTGACTGACTCCCTTCCTCAAAACTCACCTCTTCAGGAACGGTCTCGCGAATGACTGACCAATCCAATTCGAATTCCCACCGGCCTCTCGGCGGCCAATTGCCATCGTGGGAGGTTGCTGAACTGCCGGAGCCGTTGCCGTACTCGGTGCGGAATGCGTTCAAGATCATCGGTCCCGGTGCGATCATGCTGGCCGCGTCGATCGGTGGCGGCGAGTGGTTGATCGGGCCGGCGACGGTCATCAAGCATGGGCCGGGAGTGCTCGTGATCGCGACGGTCGCCATCGTGCTGCAATTGATCTTCAACCTCGAAGGGATTCGCTACACGCTCTACACGGGCGAGCCGGCGATCAGTGGCATCATGCGGCTCAGGCCGGGGTGCCGATTCTGGGGGGGCACTTACGTCACACTGACTGCCATGCAGTTGGGGGTTCCCGCATTGGCTCCGGCCTGTGCGACGGTGATCTTCTCGGCGGTTTCTGGGCGCATGCCGGGTGAGGCGGGTGAAGATCATCAGATGCTGATGCTCGTGACCTACGGCGTGCTGGTGCTGACGCTGGGCATTCTGATGTTTGGCGGGACGATCGAACGGATGCTCGAATGGGCCTCGTGGGGCATGATCGCGTACATCTTCGCGTTCTTGATCGCGGTCAACGTGGCCTTCGTCCCCGGCAAGATCTGGTGGCAGACCCTGCAAGGGTTCGCCGGGATCGAATTCTGGAAAGCTGTCCCGGAGAAGTTGCTGGCTCTGTGGGGAGCGTTCACCCACCTGGACCGTGGCCAGCTTCCAATCCTTTGGCCGGAAGGGATTGAGCCACTGCTGATGGCCACGTTCTTCGCGACCGCCGGATCGGGAGGGATCGGCAACTTGACGATCTCGAATTGGATTCGGGATAAGGGCTTTGGCATGGGCTCTGTCGTGGGAGCGATTCCCAGCGCCGTCGGAGCGAAGGAGATTCGGCTGTCGCACATCGGCAAAGTGTTCGCGGTCACCGCGGACAGTCTGCGACGCTGGAAGATCTGGTGGCGATACGTCGTGCTCGATCAGGTTTGGTTGTGGGCGTTGGGCTGCTTTGGCGGCATGTTCCTGAATGTGAATCTCGCGCAGGCGATCATTCCGCAAGGGACGGATCTCTCGAAGGTCGGAGCGGGTGCGTTTCAGGCTCAATACATGGCCGAGCATTTCTGGCGCGGGTTGTGGCTGCTGGGATTGCTCAACGGGTTTTGGATTCTGTTCTCGACGCAGTTGGGCAACACCGATGTCTTGGTTCGCACGCTGACTGACACGCTCTGGACCGCCAGTTCGCGAGTCCGAGCCTGGCGCGACGGTTCGATTGCGAAGGTCTATTACTCGCTGCTGTTCGTGTTCACGGCGTGGGGACTGGTTGCCGTTCATCTCGGCAGCGCGATGACGCTCTTCAAATATCTCGGCACGATGGCCGGAGTCGTGATGGCGCTGGCGGGCGTGCAGCTTTATCTGGTCAACACGCGGTTGCTACCTCGCGAGTTGCAGCCAAGCTGGTGGCGCAAAGCGGCGCTGCTGATCTGCTCGGCGGCCTACGGTGTGATGTCGTTGATCGCGATCACGGATGTCGTGCGGAAGTGGTTCGCGTGATGCCGGATGGCGACGAAGCCGCAGATACGTAGCCGTTACGCTCCCGCGTGACGGTCTTTTCTTAACGACTTCGCCTTTTTACCGGGAACAGAGTTCGTTTTGACTTTGGAGAGCGGATCGCTCCCCGTGTCATTGTTATCGGCTTGTAACTTGGCTTTGAGAGCGGCACGACCGGTGGGGCCGTCGTACTTTTTGATCGGCGGAGGCGCGTTGCCGAGCGTCACAATTCCCATGTCGAGTTTATTGAGGAGACGGTTCTTGATTTGGACTTGGTGAAATTTGAAGAACATCTCCAGGTTCGCTGAGCGGAACAATTCCCCGATGGCTTCAAGGTTGTCGGGATCTTCGGCCTTCCTCGGAAACTGTTTGATGGATTCGATCGCCGCCTCGATGGCCTGCTTCATCGTGTCGGGGCTTTGCGAGGTCGTCTCGAATTTGGTGATCTCCAAGGTCAATAGAGCTTCGCGGGCCTTCAGGTCTTCGTAGATTCTGGAAATGTCCTGGAACAGTTCGCCCGACTTGGCAAATGCGGCGTTTTGCTTGGCGATGGCCAACTGCTGACGAACATTCGCAAGTTCTCTTTTCCGGGTCGCCAAGGCTTTCTCATGGCGTCCGGACTGCTGCGAGGTATTCGCTCGGTCGAGGAGATTCCTTTCGAGTTGGGCGATCATATCCGGAGTCATGACTTGTTGACGCAACACGGCCATCCCGACTTTCGTGGCGTTCGGGCCATCCACCCAGTTGTGATGACACTGACGCGGCTGGCTTTGCTGATACAGACCACACTTGTAGCAGAACGAATCCCGATACGGGACGCGGTACATCGGCCAGCAACAATTCATGTCGAAGATGCGTGCTCCCAGCGGATTGGGATTTTGTGATCTGGGTTTCCCGGCCGGTGTGCCGGCACGAGCATCAAGAATTTTTATCAGTTGATCGCCGTGCTCATCGTCGATGATGGCGGGACCGTGAGCCTTGGAGGTCATGATCTGGCTTTGGTCATTGGTCACAACTTTACGGCTTCCGTCCTCATGGAAATCCGCTTCGGTGAGCGGACGCGGTCCTTCCGTGGAAAACCTACGAAATTCGCCGACCGCCCGGCGGCCATAGGCTGTCACGGCCCGAATCAACGGGTTGCGTGCGAGGTTGGTGACGGTCGTCCGTCGCCAGCGTCCACTGACGACATGCACGACACCACCGTCTTTACGCGTTCGGCCGGCATTCGGAGACGGGATGCCCCGCTCGTTCAATCGCCGAGCCACCTGTGATGCCCGGAGCTTCAGCAGCAAGTCCAGAATCTCCTTGAGCACGTTGAGTTCATTTTCGGGGCCGGCCAACAGCACGACGTGGTGGCCGGCTTGGGACACTTGCTCGCCATCGGCCAGTTCGCGCACTTCGGACCCATCCGCACGCACCAAGTGTCGTCGGAATCCATAGGGAGCACGGCCTCCGGTCCAGTATCCATACCGAGCCAATTGCAAATGCGAATACAGCATTTTTTCGCCGTGCTCGATACGGAATTTGCTGGACTGCTCAAAGTCGACCAACGAGACGATCGACTCGCCGAAGTCGTGCCGCTGCCACGGCAAGATCGGGTCCAGTGTCATTTCGATGTACACAAGGGTGAGTCCCAACTTGCGCATTTCCAACTCAAGAGTCATCCCCTCTATGGGATTACCAGGTCGAGCCAGTCGGTCTCGTCGCGGGATGAAAATGTGCGAGACCGACAGATCATTTCGAGCGGTCTCCAGCAACGCATTGAGCCCTGTTCGGGACATCTCACCACCGTTGATGACATCGAAGAACAGGTCGCCAGAGACCGCTTCCCCAGCCTTGATCATCCGATTGATGGCTTCTGGTGTTCCACAGAATTTCAACTTCAACTGTTTCGACTTGTTCGTTGCCCACTGCACATATTCGCCAGGAGTGGTCTCGTGCCGACCGCCGCTGTCGCGAGAGTAGAACAGGCCGCGACCGTGCTCTGGTCGCTTCGGTGGTGCGTGTTTCTTCTTCGTGGATTTCTTCATGGAGTTATCCCTCTCGGCCAAAGTTATGCTGAATTTGTTGCCACAGGTAATCGGCGACCGCTTCGAGCACTTGTTCTTTGTCGCCCGTGACGATCTCCATTTCGATGCGGGAATCGTCGTCATCGACCCACCAGAGAAATGACGTCTGGATGACTGGGCCCAAGGTCATAAACACTCTTGCGACGAGTCCGCGAAGCGGAGCACCACGGACCAACTCGCCAATTCGCGAGAAGAGTTCCTTAGCCAATGGCAGCCCAGCATTGATGTGGGCCACGATGTTGGCTTGCTGCCACCGTCGGAGCCGGATGCCCAAACCAATCCCCACCAAGTACTCCAACGGAAATGAACTCGGCTCGTCCGGACTGCGAACGCGCGGATGGAGACCCGACTCGCGGAGAAAAGCTCCAACAGCGTCAGCATCCGATTCCGCTTGGGCTTTGATGGCGGCGATCAGTTCCGGCGGGAATCCCGCCAACTCGGGAGCGTGCGTATGAGCAACCATGTCGGTCGTCCTTGACCATTGGGCGATACTCTTTTTGCCCCATTGAAAAGTTCAGCGCAGTCGTTTGCGTCGGCGACCACGATGATCGCGACGACGTCAGTATGCGATTGTTCTCGCACGGTCAATCAGACAATCAGAGAAAACAAACAATTGGAAACGGGAGTTACCCGCGTTTCCCGATCGTTACATCCCTCAAAACGCGAACATCTTGCCCAGCGTGAAACAGCTACGCGCGCAAGAGACAATCAAAGAGTCGTTGCACCAATGCGGCGATGTGCTCGCACAACAACGCCCTCCAAGCGGGACAACATTGTTCGAAGGGGATGTGATACATCATGGCCGCCGCTTCGAGTCCGTCGGGCACGTCGGTAAGCGAGAGATAGAACTCGGAATCCCAGACCACGACGCCGAGCCCTCTCGGCACCAGCAGAGCCGCTTGGAGAACCTGGCCGGAGTCGTGGCCGCCCGGCTGCGGCGCGTAGTTCCGAGTTTGCAGAACCGGGCCGAGCAAGCTCGTCTGAGAGACCAGGCCGAACTGCCAGATGTCGTTGATGAGGTTGTTCAAGCCGGCCGCGCGAGCCTCGGCAGCACAAGTGTCTCGTTTCATGCACAGCAGACGTAGAGTGACGTCGTCGTATTTCGCGCTGAAGTTCGCATTCTGAAGAATGGGTTGGTCAATCATCAAAACTGTCCTTTTTTGAAAACGAAAGGGCCGCTCGTGCGAGCGACCCTTTCGTAGATTTCCGTAGGCCGAGCCGGCAACATGCCGTCGGCAGTCCCGATGATTCGGGGGTGGGCAATCAGGTCGAGGTCAATTCAGTTCGCCACGCAGTTCCGCTTGGGACACGAAGCCGTTGCCGTTGGAACGCCGCGGACTGAGGCGTTCAAAATGGTCACCGCGAAACAACTCGGCGAAGGGAACCAACTGCTGTTTGCCTCCCGGCTGTCGGTTGACCGCGCAGATCACCGGCACGACCTCGCCGGTGGCGATCACTTGGCACTCAATCAGAGCGATATCGCGGTTCCCGAAGGCCGCAGCCAGCATGTCCAAATTGCGTTGATCGTCGTCACAAAGAGTCATCATCGAGCCTTTTGCAGCAGGACGCTGCGTTCACGTTGGTGTTGGTGCCGAGCACCATGCAAGACCGGTAAGCATCCGCGAGATGAGGTACGGCTCAGGACAGCGAGCCGGTCAGAGCCGCACGCCATTGACGAAGTTCCAGAATGCGGCGGCCGATGTCGGATTCCGCGAGCAAGCGGGATTCGCAATTCGCTTGGTGGTACGCGATGGTCGCCTCGATCTCCTGTTCGAGTTGCGACAGCGGCTCCAAGATGGACACCGACTCGACCGACACATTCCGAATGCGAGCCACCATCTGCCGCAGCAGCCGGTGCTTCTGCTCGATCAAGACGATCCGTTGGCGATGGAGGGAATCGAGTCTTGCCAAGAGTTCCGAAACTTCACGCCTTTCAGCATCCCAAAGAAGACTGGAGCGGGTCATTAAACTGACCTCCTGCGAAACGAGTTGTTGTCGTCGGTAGGTGGTTCGCATCACGCCATCACGAGCTGATGGTGGCAGCTACATCTCGATCAAGTTGCAGTCGCGGAAACACATGCGTGCCCCGGCCCGCTCGAACTCGGCGGCGAGGAACGGGATCGTGAAACACTTCAGGTTGTAGCCGATCAAATCACAGCCCCTGAGCAGCCCGTAAATGCGACTCTGGACATCGGCAAACGTGGGACACTTCGCGCTGCCACGCCGGTATCGGCGCAAGCTCGATGAAGTCAGGCCAGCGACCTTTCCGGGATTCAGTCGCCGAATGTAGTTCGTCGTCACACCGGTGGGTTCGATGCGCAGGATGGCGATCTTCGCGATCCGGCTCTTTGCGGGGCCGGTCCCCGTCGTCTCCACGCCAATCCAAACCAGTGGCCGAGTCGGTTGCAGAGTTGAAGCGCGATCAGTCATTCCGATTCTCCGTCAAGTTTGCCAAGAGACGCTGTAGGACGTTTCCT
>SYJG01000062.1 GCA_005798445.1 Planctomyces sp. | reverse complement strand
CGGCAGGCGGATGATGCGAACATCGACAGCGAAATACTTCCCGCCGAACTGCGCCCCGATGCCGCACTGGCGAGCTTGCTCAAGCATCTGCGCTTCGAGTTCGACATCACGGAACGCTCGGCCGTGTGCGTTGCCGGTCGTCGGCAGGTTGTCGAGATATTTTGTGGAGGCGAGCTTCACTGTCTTCATCGTTGCCTCGACCGACGTGCCGCCGATGACGAACACGAGGTGATACGGCGGGCAAGCGGCCGTGCCGAGCGTCACCATCTTGTCGGTCAGGTACGGCACCAGCGACTTCGGATTGAGGACCGCTCGCGTTTCCTGAAACAGGAACGATTTGTTGGCCGAGCCGCCTCCTTTAGCGATGAACAGCAGTTTGTATTCGTCGCCATCAACCGCCGAGAGATCGATCTGTGCGGGCAGATTCGTGTTCGTGTTCTTCTCGTCCCACATGTTGAGCGCGGCGTTCTGCGAGTACCGCAGATTGTTCTCGGTGTAGGCGTTGTAGACGCCGTGAGCGAGAGCCTCCTCATCGCCGCTCGACCAGACCGCGTGCCCCTTCTTCCCCATGACGATCGCCGTGCCGGTGTCCTGGCAGAAGGGCAACACGCCGGCGCTCGACACGTCGGCATTCTTGAGCATCGTCAGAGCGACCATGCGGTCATTATCGGACGCTTCCGGGTCATCGAGAATCGCCGCAACCTGCTTGAGATGCTTCGGCCGCAGGAAAAAGTTGATGTCGTGAAACGCCTGCGAGCAGAGCAGCGTCAGGGCCTGCGGATCGACACACAGCACGTCGCGGCCGTTGAACGATTGGATGGAGACGTGCTCCTTCGTCAGCAGCCGGTACTCGGTGTCATCAGGGCCGAGTTCAAAGAGTTCTTGAAAATGAAACGGAGCGGTCGGCATGGTGGGGATTCCAGAGGAATTCAGATCATAGTCGGCGAGATAACCGATCGCTGACTTGTAACCCGAAGCGTCAGAGAGGGCGAGCGTTTCAGACGACGACTCAGCGTTCGGGTGTGGCGAGTGCTGCTGGCGAACGCGTGAACGTAGCTGCCTCGTTCCACGAGGCAGAGCAATTGGCCTTGTGCGTGAGTTCGTGATTGGATCGTCAACGTTGAAAGCTCCGCCTCACGGGAGTGAGGCGGCTACGTTCGCCAGGGATACCTGCCTGACCATCGTGATCGACGGCTCGTGAAGCGCTCGCCCTCGCTGACGCTTCGGGTTACAAATCGTCGCGACCGTGATGAGAGTCATCCGCCCCATGAATCACCCTCGACCAAATCGAATATCGGTTGTCGCCGCGTTGAGTGGTCTGTTGCTTCTCGCGTCGATGTTTTTGCGACCGGCCAACGCCGAGGACTCCCCGACGTTCTTTCGGGGCATCAATCTCAACGGCCCGGCGTTGATGATCGACGGACAGGCGTGGGAGGCAGACGACGCTCGTGGAGTCGTGACCGACGGACTGTCGGCGTTCGAGAATCAGTCGGTGCGGTTGATCCCGGCGACGGATGACGCTCGGTCGCGGATGATTCGGTCGTCGCGATACGGACGCGATGGGAAGGCTTGGTTGCAAGTCACCGGCGTGCCGACGGGATCGTTCAGCGTCTATCTCTACGTCTGGGAGGACAACGATCCGCAGACGTTCAACGTGCTGCTCAACGGACGGCGAGTCCTCGAAAAATACAACAGCGGCAACGGCGGACATTGGGATCGCTTGGGGCCGTGGGTGCTCGACGTTGCTGATGGAACGATTGAACTCGCTGCGATCGGCGGACACGCGAACTTGTCGGGCGTCGAAATCTGGCGCGGGACGCTCACGCCGAAGGACAATCCGCTGCCGGGATTCACGCCGATGGTGGCGAAGTCGTCGCTCGAAGCGGATGTGGCGTTGATCCTCGCCCGGAATTGTTTGGAGTGTCACAACGAATCGGATCGCAAAGGGGGACTCGATCTGACTCGTCGCGAGCACGCGTTGGCCGGTGGCGACAGTGGAGCAGCGATCAAGACAAACGATCTCGACAGCCTGCTGCTGAAGCGGATCGACGCCGGTGAGATGCCGCCGAAAGGGCGCGAACCGCTTTCCACCGCCGATCGCCAGCGACTGCGCGAGTGGATCAAGTCTGGCGCGAAGTGGGACTCCGACCCGATCGATCCGTTCCTGTTCACCAGCGATCGCCGAGCGGGCTACAACTGGTGGTCGCTGCAACCACTGAGAGTCGTCGAGCCGCCGGTCTTCCAGCGACAACAGGCGAGCGGGGCGGCGTTAGCCCCCCGGCCAGGCGACGGAAGAACCGGGGGGCTGACGCCGCCCCGCTCGCCGAATGAGTCGGTGATCGACCACTTCATCCTCGAACGCCTCAACAAAGCCGGCCTCACGCCGTCCCCCGAAGCCGACCGCCGCACACTGATCCGCCGGCTGACGTTCGACCTCATCGGTCTGCCACCGACACCGAGTGAAGTCGAAGACTTCCTCAACGACCGCAACCCGAAAGCCTACGAGAAGCTCGTCGATCGCCTGCTCGACTCGCCGCACTACGGCGAGCGTTGGGCGCGACACTGGCTCGACATCGTCCGCTTCGGCGAGAGCCAAGGCTTCGAGCGGAACAAACTCCGGCCGAACCTCTGGAAGTACCGCGACTTCGTGGTCGAGGCATTCAATTCGGACCTGCCTTACGACGACTTCATCCGCTGGCAGATCGCCGGCGACGTGCTGACTCCAGAGAACCCGCTCGCGGTGATCGCCAGCGGGTTCCTCACCGTCGGGCCGTATGACCTGACGGCGTATAACAACGGCACGCCCGACATGCGGGCGTTCGCTCGCGAGGAGGAACTGGAAGGACTCGTCGGAGCGGTCGGCCAAACGTTTCTCGGCCTGACAATCAATTGCAGCCGCTGCCACGACCACAAGTTCGACCCGATCACACAGCGCGAGTTCTATCAAATCAGCGCGGCCCTCGGCGGCACGTTCCACGGCGACGAACGAAAAAGCCTGCTCGAAGCTGCGAAGCCCGAAGTCGAACGCCGCATCTCCGCTCTGGAAGCGGAAGTCGAGGGAATACGTAGCCGTCACACGGGACGGGATGGCGACGTTGCGACAGAAGTCTCACGACGTGAAGCGGTCATTCGATTGCTGCGCGGCGGCCCCGCTCACACGACGGTCCCGCAGCAACCGGGAGCGTGGCGAGTGCTCGCTCGCGGCGACTTCAAACAGCCGGGCGAGGTCGTCGTCCCGCGCGGCATCGCGGCGGTCACCGGTGCCGTCGCCGATTGGAAGCTGTCGGAAACGTCGCTCGAAGCCGACCGCCGAAAGGCGCTCGCCGAATGGATCGCCGATCCAAACAACCCGCTGACTCCGCGAGTCATCGTCAATCGCCTCTGGGGCTACCACTTCGGCGAAGGCTTGGTCCGCACGCCGAGCGACTTCGGTTTTCAAGGAGGCCAGCCGTCGCATCCAGAATTGCTCGACTGGCTCGCCAGCCAACTCGTGCGACCGACAGACGGTCCCGCCTGGAGCCTGAAGCGGATTCAGAAGCTGATCGTCACGAGTGCGACGTATCAGCAGGGAGCGAGTCAGAAGCCAGAGGTCAGCGGTCAGAAGTCAGACAATCAAAAATCAAAAATCGAAAATCAAAAATCCCTCGACGCCGACAACCGCCTTCTCTGGCACCGTCCCGCACAGCGGCTGGATGCCGAGACGTTTCGTGACGCGGTCCTCGCGATCTCCGGAGACCTCGATCCGAAGCTCGGCGGTCCTGGCTTCCGCGACTTCACGATTTCGAGCGCCGGCAACAACGAGACCTACACCGTCTTCGACGCGATCGGCCCTGAGTTCAATCGCCGCAGCCTTTACCGCACCTGGGTCCGAGCCGGCACGAGTCCGCTGCTCGACACGCTCGACTGCCCCGACCCGTCAGTCCCAACGCCGCGCCGATCGGTCACGAGCACTCCGCTGCAAGCGCTGTCGCTGCTCAACGACGCTTTCATCGAACACTATGCCACCCGATTCGCCGAACGACTCCGCAGTGATGCAGGCGACGACGTCGCCCCACAAGTCCGTCGAGCGTACTCGCTGGTGTTGGCTCGACAGCCCGTCGCCGAGGAATTGAAGTTCGGCGAACGCTTCGTAACACAACATGGGCTGACTCAATTCTGCGTCGTGCTGTTCAATGCCAACGAGTTTCTATTTGTGGACTAATTTTGCGATCGGTGCTGTATGTCATCGAATTACACAATCCCCGTGCCCCCTCAATTGATTCAGCGTGGTCTCATTGTCGGAGTTGATGCGGAGCGATCATCCCTCACAGTCGCACGCCCAGCGTCAGTGAGCGGAACTCGATTCCCGGATCATGAGGACGGAAGGCCCGCTGGAATTGGCGACGTTTCATTTTTGACGAACGCACCCGACGCCAGCATCGTTCGTAAACGCAGGCCAATCAGGTGGTGGGTCGATATGTCAGTCCCAGCGGCTCCTGGTCCTGGTCCTGTTTTCTTTCAGGGCACGTTTGATTCACTTGAGGCAGCGGCCGATGCGATCATCGACTGCTACTTCGGAAATCGAATTGACTTCAACTCGCCGTCGCTCCGGTATTGGTATCCCGATAGCGGGACGAGCAACTAATGCAAACGGCTGTTCAACAACGAGAACCAATGTTGTCACCACAGATTTCACGAATCGCGAACCGTCGTCTCTTTCTCACCGAAGCTGGTCAAGGCTTCGGTGCATTGGCGTTGTCAGCGATGCTTCACAGAGACAATGCACTCTGCGCTAATGCCGCGAACATTGGGCAGAGTGGTAGCCTCGACGGATTTCATCATCTTCCAAAAGCGAAGCGGGCGATTCAGATTTTCTTGCAGGGGGGACTGAGTCAGCTTGAGTCGTTTGATTACAAGCCGAATTTGGAAAAGCTGCACGGCAAGTCGGTCCCTGGTGACGAGAAGCCGCAGGGGTTCATGGGGAAGGTCGGGTTGCTGCATCGGCCGCACTTCAAGTTCCGGCAGCGCGGCGAGAGTGGACTGTGGGTCTCCGATTTGTTTCCGCACCTGGCCGAGGTCGCAGACGAACTGACCGTGATCAAGTCGATGTGGTCGGGGACTGGCAATCACACTCCGGCGACTTACGAGGCGAACAGCGGCTTTCGCACGCTCGGCTTTCCGGCGGCGGGAGCGTGGGTTTCCTACGGCCTCGGTGGTGAGTCGGACAACTTGCCGACGTTCGTCGTGCTGCCCGATGTACGCTCGTGGCCGACTGGCCGAGCCAACAATTGGTCAAGCGGATTTCTTCCTGCGCGGCACCAAGGAGTCGTGCTCAACACGAGCGGCCCGGCGGTGCGGAATCTACAACCGGCGACGAAGCTCGATGATGCCACACAGGCCGCGCGGTTTGCGGCAGTCGCGGAACTCAATCGCCGGCATCTCGACGAACGCGGCCACGACGACGCACTCGAAAGCCGGATGCGGAGCTACGAACTCGCCGCTCGCATGCAGATGACGATTCCGCGAGCGACCGACTTGAACCAAGAAACCGCCGCCACACAGGCGATGTACGGCGTCGATCAGAAGGAGTGCGCCGACTTCGCGCGAGCCTGTTTGATGTCCCGCCGACTGCTCGAACACGGCGTCCGTTTCGTGCAACTCTGGAGCGGAGCGGCGTTCGGGACCGAGGTCCATTGGGACGCTCACGGCAGCATCCCGAACAATCATCGCCGCGAGTCGGGCAAGATCGACCAACCGGTCGCCGCGTTGCTGCGTGATCTCCGGCAGCGCGGAATGCTCGACGACACGCTGGTGATCTTCAACACCGAGTTTGGTCGCACGCCGTATTCGGAAAGCTCCGACGGCAAAGTCGGAGCGGGTCGCGATCACAATCCCGACGTCTTCAGCGTGTGGCTCGCCGGAGCGGGTCTCAAGCACGGCGTCGCCTACGGCGAGTCCGACGACATCGGCTGGAAAGTCGGCGAGAAGAAAGTCGAAGTCCACGACTTCCACGCCACGATCCTGCACCTGCTCGGCATCGACCACACACGGTTGACGTTCTACCACAACGGCATCCAGCGCCGGCTGACCAACGTGCATGGCGAAGTGCTCCACGAGGTGCTGGCGTGATCGACCGGTGTGACACGAGTTGCTCGCGACCGAACGATCGTAGCTGTCTCGTTCCACGAGGCAGAGCATTTGACCTTGTGCATCAACTCGATCATCGAGCGTCTGCGGTCGTTGCTCCGCCTCGCGGGAGCGAGACGGCTACGTTCGCCAGGAAGGTCTTCTCCCCGTTGTTCGACCAAGCAACTTCTCTTCGCTGGAGACGTTTTGCTGGAGTCGCGTATTTGTTGCTCGCGGTCGCAACGGTATCGACATTGTTGGGCGATGAGCCTGCGGTGATCCCCAAGGAGGCTTCCAAAGTACGGCTGACGATCCCGTCGCGACCGCTGAATGCGGTGGGCGGAGCACAATTTCAGCGGCTGATCGCCGAGCTGCCTCGCGGGCAGCGTGAAGCGGCAGTTCTGCGCGAGGTGACGGTGGGCAACGTTCCCGATTTTCTGCGACGGTTGAAGCCGATCCAAGTGGAGGCGAGCGATGACTCCGGAGCCAAATCTGTCGCGATCATTTTTGTGATGCCCGATGTTCTGGCGGTCGGCTCTGACGACGACTTCTTCCGCGCTCCGATGACGCCGCACACTGCAACGACAATCGCCGACCAGTTCGCTGCCACGCTGCTCACGACGAAAGTCTCCGATGACCTTTTCGCCGCCGCCGAAGTGAAGCTCGACCCGAAGCCACTCACCAAAGACCGCGATGCCGTCGCAACGTTCTGGCAGCATCATCAAATCATCGAGCAGCAATTGCTTGGCAAGACGCGCGAACAACTGGTGGTCGGCCACAAAAAGGACGTCGTGCTGAGCAATCGTCTGAAGGAGAAGCCGCACCGCGTCGCGATCTACGGCTGGCACTACCCCAGCGGCAAGCCGATCCAGCCGCTGTACGTCGGCCATTCGGAATGGCACGTCGATTACAGCCACGGCATTCGCTTGATGTCGCAGCAAGTCTTCGTTGATGGCCAGCCACGAACGGTCGCCGATGTTCTGAATGACCGGCAACTCTGTCGCCTGCTCAGCAACGAAGGTCCGATCGACGTTGCCGATGTTTTGAAAGCCGCTGGCTGGAGACGCTGATCGTTCGCGTGACACGGGCTTCACAGAGTGGCGGAAATCTGTCAGACCACGAGCATCATGAGTTACCACGTCACGGGACTGATCAGCTCGGCGATTTTTCTGTTGACCATCGGCGGGCTGTGGTCGCAGTTGGGGTTCGTCTGGCGGCGGAAGGAATCGGCGGCGGCTGGTGAAACCCTCGAACGACCGACGGCGGTGTTGTCGGTCAATCAATTCGTCAGCAGCTTTTTGGCGTTCTTCTCGTTCTTCCTGTACGGCATGTGCCTGGAACGGTTCAACCACTACCTCGTCTGGCCGAGGTTGGCAGCGTCGCTGCTCACCCTGGCCGTGCTGTTCGAAATCGTGCGAGATCGCCGCGACCGCGTGGCGAGTTTGGCGTTTGCCGCGTGCGCGATCTTGCTCGTGGGAGCACCGCTGGGACTCGTCACGATTCCGGGCGCGACCGAGTGGGGACGTACCGTTTCGCAATCATTGATCGTGATCGTCACGGTGATCTTGGCTCAAGGGTATCTGCACCAGGTGTTGATAATCCGCCAGACCGGCCGCACCGGCGGAATCTCAGCTCGGCTGCACCAGTTCTTCTTTTGGAAAGACATTTCGACGATCGCCTTCGCGCTTTCGATGGGCACGAGCACCGGCTGGCCGTTGATGTTGTTATCGACCGTGAGTGCTGTGACCAAGCTCATCACGCTGTGGCATTTCCGCTGGGTGCGGCTGAGTTCCATCGCGAGCCAGCGGCGAGAGACAACGGCCGGAGCACCAACCGGGACGCTCGCCAACTAACGCCCCGCCACGGAATCATTCGTCATTGAGGAACTCGGTACTCGTCTCGCGCGACCGTGTCGGCAAAGAGAACCTTGGCGCAGCCGTCGGTGTCGAACTTGAACATGGCTTGCGTGGCGAGGTCGATGTCGAGATCAGCGACGAGCATTTCTTGACGCTTCAATGCCGCTTGAGCGTGAATGCGTCCGTCGGGTGCGACGATCATCGAGCTGCAATTCTGATGCTGCTCGTGAGCCATGTTGCAGGACGCGAACCAGACGGTGTTCTCGGCGGCGCGAGTCACGATCATCGAGTGATGAATCGGAATCTTCCAATCGTTCGGCCGGGTCGTGTTGTTCTGAGGATGAAAGATGAGCTGAGCACCTTGCCGGACGCACTCACGAGTCGTGTCGGCAAAGCGAAATCCCTCGAAGCAAATGACGATTCCGACTCGAACGCCGCACAGGTCGAATGTCTCGAAGGACGTCCCCGGCGAGTACGCAATGGCATCCAGCGGCGTGAGCCGATTCTTGTGATGGACACCGAGGATGTCACCGTTCGGTGCGATGACCAACGCCGAGTTGTACGGCCTACCGGACGGATTCGACTCGAGCGGTGTTTCGGTTCCCAGGATGCAGGCCATGTTCAACTCACCACATCGCTGAGCAACTCGACGGTGCAACTCTTCAAGCCGCTGCTGCTCAACCGGCGTGTCGGGCCGAGCGATGTCCACTCGATAGCCGACGGTTTGCGTCTCCGGAAAGCAGACGATCTGCGCCCGTTGTGCCGCGGCCTCTTCGAGGAAACGGAAAATCGTGCGCGCGTTCGTCTCGAAGTCGTCGGTCTGTCGGCACTGAGCCAATGCGATTCGCAGTGTCGTCATGAGACATTCTCCTGAACCTCACCCCGGCAGGCCCAGTGGGGTAAAGTCATTTCAACTGCAGTTCAACGCCGTCGATAAACACTCGCTGCACATTCAAGTCGCGATCAAAAACCACCACGTCGGCTTGCTTGCCCTTTTCGAGGCTGCCGAATTCGCGCTCTCGTCCCGCAATGTGAGCCGGTGTGAGCGAGGCCATGCGAATGACCTCCCATAGCGGGCGGCCGGTGAGTTCGGCAAACGTTCGAATCATGTGGTCCATTCCGTGAACGCTCGATGCCAGCGCGGACAGGTCGGGCAACATGCCGACCTCGTCCTTTTTGACGAACGGCTCGCCACCGTCGCGCGGGCCGATCAAGTAGCGGCCGTCCGGCATGTCGAGCGCTCGGCTGCAATCGGTCACCAGTGCGAGCCGATCCGGGCCTTTGATTTTGAGAGCCAATTTCAGCAGCCCCGCGTCGAGATGCCGGCCGTCGGCGATGACTTCGGTCGTCAACTCGTCGAAGTACAGCGTTGCTTCGAGCACTCCCCCTTGCATCGGGTACATCTGGAATTGTCGCAGCCGAGTCTTATCCGACATCGCGCAGAACAGATGGTCGATGTGCCGCACGCCCCACACTTCCACGGCCTCGGTCATTTGATCGAACGTCGCCCACGAGTGACCGACGTTCGTCCGCACTCCTTTGGCCTTGCAGGCGAGCGCGAACTCTTTCGCTCCGCCGATTTCCGGTGCGACCGTCGCCGTCACGAGATCGTCGGCGTATTCGAGGTACTGATCGAACTCCTGTTGGACAGCCGGCCGAACCTCCGCGCCCGGATGTGCTCCGCGCGCTTCGTACCGAAAGTACGGTCCATAAAAGTGAGCACCCATCACTCGTGCTCCGTTCGGCTCCGGAGTGCGGCGATACTGCCGAGTCTGATCGAGCGTTGCGAGAATCTGCTCGTGTTTTGCGACGGTCGTCGTGATCGCCATTCGAGTCGTCCCGTGTCGCGCGTGTGCTTTCAACGCGAGCTGAAACGATTCGGCCGTCCCGTCCATGAAATCGCCACCCAATCCGCCATGCACATGCAGATCGACGAATCCCGGCGAGAGATAGCCGTCGCCCGCATCAACGACAGTCGCATCCGGCGGCAGTGACGCACCGGCTTCGAGCACCTCGGAGATCCGCCCGTCTCGGACAACAATCGTGCCGCGTTCGATGCGGTTGGGAAGCACAATCGGACCTCGGAACACAACAGGCGTCGGCATGGATGACTCCCAGGACAAGGCGGGCGAAGCGGCGAGGCATGGAAAAGTCGCTGCTTTGCAGTTTCAATGCCTCGGTCGATGGGCACAAGGCTGAGCGCTCGGCGAGGGTATGGCAAAAGTTGCTGGCGACCGAACGAATGTAGCTGCCTCGTTCCACGAGGCAGAGCAATTGAACTTGTGCATCAACTCAATCACGGACGTCTGTGGTCATTGCTCCGCCTCGCGGGAGCGAGACGGCTACGTTCGCCAGGATGTTTTGCCACACCTTTCGGCGATCACCGCCAGGAACCTAACACGATCTTTCGCGAAATCGGAGGAAACGAGCATGTCAGTACGCAAGACTTGGTTCGCGGCCATTCTTCTTTGCACAGCGGCCTCAGCGCTGCACGCGCAGGACAGTCTCGCGGCCGATCAGTTTGGCTCGCTGCGCGAACTCATTCGTCCTCACGTTGGCGAATCGAGATGGCGCGAAGTCGAGTGGTTGACGAGTCTGCAAGACGCACGTCGGCGAGCCGCGGCGGAGGGGAAACCGATTCTGTTGTGGTCGGGCGGCGGAGCACCGCCTGTCGGTGGTTGTTGAAGCGGCGGCCGTGCGGTCCGTGGGACCGCGATGTGGACCGACGAGATGACCAAGATCATCAAGGAGCAATTCGTCGCCGTGGCCGTGTCCGGTCATGTCGCCATGAATCGCAAGGATGCGGAAGGGGAGTTTCTGCGCGAGACTGGCATCAAGCTCGCGGGCGCGGGAGGCAACATCGAATGCTTGACCGCCAGCGGCGTTCGACTCGGTTCGTTCTACGCGGCCGGCGGAACGGAACATAACCGCCGCGATCTGCAGGGCATCTTGAAGAAATGGCAATCGTTGACTGACGATGAGCGCCAGCCCGGCGCGGACAAGATCGACGCGACCGTTCCTGTGGCTGCCAACGTGACTTCGATCGCGCCTCCGGCAAACGCCTTGATCCTGCGCACCTATCACCGCTTGCTGACGCGCGAGGAGAATGGTCGCCTGCGCAAAGCTCGACGGAGCGATTATCCCGCGTTGAAAGAGCCGGAAGACTGGCTCACTCATTACGGCGAACGTTGGGAAGCGCAGCCGGACTCCATGTGGATCAAGGAAGCCGAGTGGCAGTCGATCGTGCGGCCTGATCCGAAACCGGGCGACACTTATCCGCTGCTCGAAGCCGTGGCCGATCGCATGACGCGGGCTCACTTGATCCTGGGCATGGCTTACGGCGAGTGCGGCATTTGCGACAAGCGAGACGTGCGCTCGCGTTCGCTGACGTTGACCGTGACTGATGTTTCCGCCGAGCTTGTCCACCTCCGCCTGGAAGGTTCGGCTGCTCTGGGCGCAGACTTCGCCACAGCGGACAAAGAAGATCGCAAAGGGAAACGCGAAGGCCGATCGGTCCAGGGCTTCGAGCCGATCGTCCTCGGCGATCTGACCTGGGATCGCCGGGCAAACGCCTTCACTCGCTTCGACGTCATCGCGCTCGGGGACGCCTACGGCACACCTTGGGGTGATCACCACTTCAATTATCGTCCCGGCCGGTATCCGGTCGGCATCTCGATGGAGCTGGTCTCGGGCAAAGCTCCGGCGGACCGCGTTCCGCCGCGTGCGTCGGTCGTATACGACACGCCCAATCCGGCCTACTTCGCGACGGGAGAGTGAAAGTCCCGTGGCATTATTATGAGGGGAAACAGCATGTCTCGAAATTCGCGTCGCAAGTTTCTGCAACAGACGGCGGCTCTGGGTGTCGGCATCGGCGTGAGTGCCGCATCGACGGGCCGCGCTGTGGCGGCAAACGAAAAAATCAGCGTCGCTTGTATTGGCGTCCGTGGCCGAGGCAATTCGGTGATGCACAGCTTCGCGGCGGAACCGGATTGCGTCATCACGCACCTCTGCGACGTCAACGAGCCGGTCCGCAAACAGCGCGGCGAGGAGATGAAGCAGAAGACCGGAGTTGCGCCAAAGCTGGTCAATGATTTTCGCGAGTTGCTCGACGACAAGTCGATCGACGTCTTCATGGTCGCCACGCCGGATCATTGGCACGCGCTGCTGACGATTCATGGTTGCTTGGCCGGCAAGGACGTTTATGTCGAAAAGCCAGCGAGCCACAACATCGTGGAAGGCAAGACGGCTGTTGCCGCCGCTCGCAAACACGATCGCATGGTGCAGGTGGGGACGCAGATTCGCAGCGCGGCGTTCCTCCACGAAGCCACCGAGTTCATCCGGAGCGGTGGGCTGGGCAAAGTGATCTACGGCAAAGCTTGGGAAACGGACCGCAACCGCGAAGTTCGGTTGGCCCCGAACGGCTCGCCTCCCAGCGGCCTGGATTACAACATCTGGCAAGGTCCGGTGGCCGAGCGGCCGTTCAACGCATCGATCGTCGGCGGCGCTTGGCGATGGCTGTTCGATTACGGCACCGGCGACCTGGGCAACGACGGCGTCCACCGCATCGACTACTGCCGCGCCGTCATGGGCCTGGACGGTATGCCGCAGTCGGTCTCGTGTGCCGGCGGCAAGTTCTTCTTCAAAGAGGACGACCAAGAGTGGCCCGACACGATGCTCGTCAACTACGAGTACCCGGACAAGATCATCCAATACGAGATGCGTCTGTGGTCTCGGCCGAAACTGTTTAATGCGACGGAAGGTGCGGCCATCTACGGCGAGACCGGTTGGATGCTGCTGACCAACTCGAAGTGGATCGCCTACGACGCGGCGGGCAAAGTCATCAAAGAAGGCGGCAGCAGTCTGGAAAAAGCCCAGCAGGTCCACATTCGCAACTTTCTCGACGCCGTTCGCAGCCGCAAACGCGAATCGCTCAACCAGGAACTCTATTCGGGGCACGTCAGTTCGCTGATGTGCCACGCCGGCAACATCGCTTGGCGCACCGGCAAGAAGCTGCGACTGGACCCTGAAACCGAATCGTTCGACGATCCCGCCGCCAACAAACTCCTCGGCCGCGAGCATCGCAATGGGTTCGAACTTCCGAAGGTCGTGTGAGATCAAGTCGGTGAACGCCCCAGCCGCTGGCAGTCCGAAAACGGAGCGTCAATGATGTCATCGCGATGCCGGGCTGTTTGCATGAGTTGGCTGATCTTGGCCGTGACTGTCGTAGAACTCGTCGCGGCGGAGTTTCATGCGACACCGAATGGTTCTCCGCAGGGGAAGGGATCGGTCTCAGAGCCTTGGGATTTGGCGACGGCTCTGGCTGCCACCGAAGTCGTGAAGCCTGGCGACACCGTTTGGATTCATGCGGGGATGTACCGCGGCGGGTTCGTGTCGCGATTGAGCGGGCGGCCGGGAACTCCGGTGATCGTTCGCGGCGAGCGTGGCGGGCGAGTGACCATCGACACGCAGCCGCGCGACGGGGATGAACGGGACAACGGACTGTTCTTGATGCTCGGCGCGGATACCGTCTATCGTGATTTCGAGGTGACGTGCAGCCATCCTCTGCGAGAGACCAAGATCGCCGGT
Organism: Planctomyces sp.; assembly: GCA_005798445.1. Lineage (GTDB taxonomy): Bacteria > Planctomycetota > Planctomycetia > Planctomycetales > Planctomycetaceae > SXKJ01. Next base: position 31,200 of record SYJG01000062.1, on the reverse strand, counting down.
TCGTGGCCGGCGGACATTCGGCGCGGCAACGTCGATGTGCGCGGGGATCGTGTCTCGGTCGTGAATCTGGTGGTGCATGACTGCGGCAGCGGCTTCGGATTCTGGGCCGAAGGCGAAGGAGGCGAAATCTCCGGCTGCCTGATTTACAACAATGGCTGGCGCGGACCGGATCGCGGGCACGGACATGCGATCTACGCGCAGAATGCTCGAGGCACCAAGCGGATCATCGACAACGTCATCTTCCACCAGTTCGCGTACGGCATTCACGTTTATGGTTCGGAGAAGGCGTCGCTGAAAGGCTTCGAGATCGACGGCAACATCGCCTTCGAGAACGGCTGCCTCACACGAAAAGGTGACCATGCTGCCGGCATCATGGTTGGCGGAGCCTCGCCGGCCGAGCGCATCGCGGTGCGCGACAATGTGATCGTCGGTGGCGGGATGCGGCTGGGTTATCCGTGGGGCACGACCAGCGAGGATGTCGTTTGCACCGGCAATTTCTCAGAGGGTCTGGTGCTCCGCGACTTCCGCAAGGCGACGGTCATGCACAACACGGTCGTTGCATCATCGACAGTCGTGTCGCTGGAGGGGGCCGAACGACTGCTGCTCGGCGGATTGCGCTGGAACGAGAACGATTACTACATCACTGATGGCCGCTGGGGTGAGTGCTCCGTCGTCGAAAGCTCCAAGAGTCGAGGTCTGAGTTTCAAAGAATGGCGAGCGACGACCGGCCTCGATACCAAGAGCACGTTCACGAAAGGTGCTCCGTCCAAGCTGCAAGTCATCGTGCGGCCGAACGCTCATGAGCCGGGACGCGCTCATCTGGCCGTGCTCAATCCTGCGAAGCTGCCGGAAGTGGATGTCGATTTGTCGCGCGTGTTGACTTCGGGACAGAAGTTTCGGATCGTCAGCGTCAAGGATTTCTTCGGTGCATCGCTGGCGTCAGGCGTTTACGATGGCCGCCCCGTGCGAGTCCCCATGAAACCAGTGACGCCTCTGCCACCGGTCGGAATGCCAAACGCGGAGCTACCAGTCACCGAACCCCAATTCGCCGCCTTCGTCGTGTTGCCGGAGTAAAATGGGCACGCTTGCCCGTCCCGAAAATGGCGTGAAGACAGGACGGGCAAGAGTGCCCATTCTCCGAATAAGGAACTGGAGCGCAATAACTTCCCCAACCAACGGGAAGTTAGCACGACGCGCAAGCGAGTGGTCCCGCCTACGACCACTCGCTTGCGCGTCGTGCTAATTGGACTTCGGGAAGTTATTGCGTCCCCGTTTCTAAATTGCCGGGAGCCTCTCCATGAAGTCCATCGCATTAACCGTCTCGCTATTGATTGCCTTGTCGATGACCTCACCGATCGCGGCCGATGAGCCGCTGGTGATCGATGTGTGGCCGGGCAAACCGGCCGACGACAATGCCGACACCATTGGCGAAGAGAAGTTCATCCAACTCATCGTCAAGGGCGTGCCCTATGAAGTTGCTGGGAAGCCAACCAAGTGGAAAACCAATGTCACAAAGCCGACGCTGACGGTGTATCGGCCGCCGAACGACAAGAACACGGGCACGGCAATGCTGATTTGTCCGGGTGGCGGATACCACAATCTCGGCTGGGATGTCGAAGGGGAAGAAATCGCCGAGTGGCTGAATTCGCTGGGCATGACCGGCATCATCTTGAAGTACCGCTGTCCGCGCCGTCCCGGTGACGAGAAGGGTGTGCCGCCGATCGGGCCGGTCAAGGATGCTCAGCGGGCAGTCAGTCTGGTGCGCAGCAAAGCAAAGGAGTGGGGCATCGACCCGCAGCGGATCGGCATGATTGGGTTCTCGGCGGGCGGGCATTTGGTCGGAGCGACCGCGACCAACTTCGAGAAGCGGACTTATGAACCGATTGACGCGATTGACGAAATCAGTTGCCGGCCCGACTTCGGCATCCCGGTCTACTCGGGGTACTTCAAGTTCAAGGAGGTCGGCCCACTCTCTCCCACTGTGAAGCTACCCGCCGACGCGCCACCGCTGTTGTTCATTCACGCCTCAGACGATGCCATCAGCGACGTGGAACATAGCGTCACGTTCTATTTGGCATTGAAGCGAGCCGGCATTCATAGCGACTTGCACATCTACGCGTCCGGCGGCCACGGCTTCGGCGTGCGACCGACCAGCGCCGCGTGTTCCGCTTGGACGACCGCCTGCACCGACTGGTTGCGGAATCGAGGGTTTCTCAAGACAACTTCCCCAAAATAAACCGGGACGACCGACGAATCCCCATTGAAGAATCTTCGGCCGAACTTGTTCGATGTCGGCCCCACAAGTCGATTCTCGACTTGGACATGTTTCCTAGGAATCCAACATGAGGTGCCGTCATGGAACTCGCATTGGTGGTCGCCGTCTCGATCTTCTTTCCTCCGATCTTGCTGTTCGGGTTCTTTGTGGTGAACCCGCGAGAGGAAATGGTCGTCCTACGGTTCGGCCAGTACATCGGTACGCTCCGTACCGAAGGTATTCGCTGGATTCATCCCGTCGGCCGTTCGCTGCGGAGGATTCCGACACGAGATCTGACCATGCACATGGCGACTTCCACGGTCGTCGAGCGCAACGGCAGTCCGATCAACATTAGTGCGGTGGTCGTGTACCGCGTTCAAGACACTCGGAAGGCCGCGCTGGATGTCGAAAACTTTCACACGTTTCTTTCCGATCAAGCCGGCGCGGTCATCAAACGTGTCAGTTCGCGCTTTCCCTACGAGTCGCCTGACAAGTCTGAAGCCTGCTTGAAGAACGAGAGTGATGAAGTCACGAAAGCCTACATCGCTGAGTTGCAGCAGGCCGTCGATGCTGCCGGCATCCGCGTGCTCAATGTGAAGCTGAACGATTTGACCTACGCTCCGGAGATCGCTCAGGCAATGCTGATGCGGCAACAGGCGCTGGCCTTGATCGACGCTCGCAAAACAATCGTCGAAGGTGCCGTCACGATCGTCCATGACGCCGTCGAACAATTGAGAGCAGCCGGCCTGGAAGTCTCTCCTGCCCAGAAGGAAGTGCTGATCTCAAACTTGCTGGTCGTGCTGTGCAGCGGCGAACACGCTCAGCCAGTCTTGCAAGTGCAGGCGTCCCAGAAAAATTGACCGCGAGCGATTGGTTCGAGGACGGAGGATCGATGTCTCGCGAAGCTGAATACTTCCGTGCGGTCGCTGCCCGTAACCTCGTCCGTGTCCGGGTCGCAGCTATCGTGATTCGCGATCAGCGGCTGCTTGTACAGCGACCGACCGACGATCCCTATGCGTGCTTCGCGTTCATCGGCGGGGAGTACGAGATCGGTGATACCTTCGAGTCACGGCTGCGGCAGGAATTCGAGGAGGAGACGACTGCCCGAGTCGTGCGGGCAGAATACCGGTTTGTGGTGGAGAATCGCTTTCTGGTTGCCGGGTGCCTGATACAGAGCCTGGAGCACTACATGGAAGTCGAGATCGATCGCGTGCAAATCGAAAGCGCCGAGCCGGGACTCGCCCAGCACTGGCTGCCGCTCGAGCGTCTTGCCGACTTCGACTTGCGCCCGTGGGTGGTCAGAGATGTGATCGCCACGGGAGAGTATCGGCGGGTGCGACATTTGGTTGTCTCGACACCAAATCAATAGCAGACGAACCGACCGCTGTGCGGACCGCCTCCGCATCACGACCTTTCGAAACCGAATGTCTCCGCAGCGACTCCGGATGCTGGACGGGGCGCTCGGCCGCTATTTCTTGAGCTTCTCGGCATCCACGGCAGTCATTGCCCCGTAGCCGGCGCGCCAGTTGGCTTGGAACTCGGCTTGGCCGACAAAGTCTTCGGTGAGCAACGGGGCTCGCCAGTCGGAGAGCGTGCGGTCCGAGCGATCGACATGCACTTTGACGAGGTAGCGGCCGGCGGGCAATTGGCCCGAACCGCGTTGCCATTCTTTGGCACGCGGGGAATCGTCGGCTGCGAGCAGCGTCAGCGTGTGCTGCCAGAGGCGAGGCTTCGCGGCCACCTGTCGATCTGAAATCGCGATTGGCGCGTCTTCCCATTTCTTCGCGCGGTCGTCCCAGCGGTGGATGGTCACTTGCAACAACTTGTCGCCCCAGCCCGGTGCCGTGTTGGTGAGCTTGAACCACAACTCGCTGGTGAATTCCTTGAGTCGTCGCGGATCAGATTTCGGCAGATCGGCGGCCTTGGCGTATTCGTCGCGGGAGACCTTCGCATAGTCCTCCAGCCACGTGCGGAAACCCTTGTAGCCCAGATCTCCTTTCAAAAACTTCTTACCACCACCGTGATCGACCTCCTTGAGCGGCTTGAGCAGCAACAAACTTTTCTCGGGGCTCTCTACGTCGATCATATTCTTGGTGCGGATGAGGTACGTCATCGTTTCGGCCGCGGAGCTTTTCATCCACGAGACTTGTTCGCCGTTCTCTTTGACGAGATTACGATTTTGGTCTGAGCCTTCCGCATGGCAGCCCATGCAGCGATGCCGCTGGCCCCAAATGTTTTGCTCGAAGGATTCCAGCAGTCGATCCGTCCGAGCGAACCGAATCACTTCGTCCGGTCGAGTCGGCTTGGCCAGTTCGCTGGCCGCCAACTTCGGTGCGTTGCGTAGCTTGGGGTCTCGACAACAGGCCTTGAGCCACTCGGCGAACGCAGTGAACTCCGCTTCACGCGACTTCGCGTGCAGCAGATTCACGCCGGCGTTGTCTGTGTCCTTCATGTTGATCAGCTTGAGAATCTTCGACTGCTCTGGCTGATCGAGATTGACCAAGCCTTGATCCCGCAGCGACTGAAACGTCGCGTCGCTCGAGGGCTTGATGTAGTTCTTCAGATCGACCCCCGCCAAGTGGCACTGCACGCAACTGCTCGGCTGATCGGACTTGAAGATTGGCAGAATGCGCTGCTCGAAGACTTTGCTTGCGGCGTCATCCGCCGTCGCAACCGAAGTGACCAACCAAGCTCCAAGACAAATCCAGCGAGTCAGCATGATGCCCCTTTTGGAGTGCTGCGACCCAAGTCGCAGCTTTTCAAAAGACTCTGATGACAGTTCGAAGACCTTCGTTTGAAGGTCGCGTTTTGAAAACGCGGCGGCTTGGGCCACCGCACTCCAAGGTCATGGCAACGTGTTGAAACTTCGGTCACCGGCGTCGCCAAGACCGGGGACGATGAATTTGCGTGCGTTCAATTCGCGGTCGATCGCGCAGAGGAAGATTTGAGCTTGCGGACAAGCCACGGCGACGTTGTTGATTCCTTCCGGCGCGGCGATGACGGAGAGGACTTTCAGTTTCGGCACTCCCCACCGTTGCAAGGCTTGCAACGCGGCGATTGCCGAACCGCCGGTCGCGAGCATTGGGTCGAGCACCAGAGCGACATCGACGGGACTGTGCTCTGGGAGCTTGCTGTAATACTCAACAGGCCGAGCGGTCGCTTCGTCGCGAAACAGCCCCAGATGCCAGACCTCCGCGTCCGGTAACAAATCGAGCACCGGATCGACCATGCCGAGTCCGGCTCGCAGGATCGGCACGAGTCCGATGCGCTGTGACAACTGCTGCCCGGCCATGCATGTCAGCGGCGTTTCAATTTCCAACGACCGAGTGCTCAGGTCGCGCGTCGCCTCGTAAGCCAATAGCGAGGCCAGCCGTTGAATGAGTCTGCGAAATTCATCCGGCGGAGTCGTCTTGTCTCGCAGCTTGGCGAGATGATGTTGAATGAGTGGATGCGGGACTTCGTGAATCGACACGATTGATCCTGGTACCGTCATTTGATGAGGAAACCAACGGGAAACGATGCGATTGGTGACACAGGAGACTCAACCCGCGGCTGCTTCGCAAGTCCTAGCGAGTGGTTGGCTGGAATTGCCTGCTTCGCAAAGTAAAACAGCTCGGAGCAGTCGCTCCGAGCTGTTCTATCGTGTTTTCAACTCTTCACCGTTCACGGTCGAGAGTCTGGTTTTGCAAGAGCGTTAAGACTCACCGAACCCAAAGTCAGAGAACTCAAAGTTCAGCAAACAACTGCTGAAGAGATTGTGCACAATCTCTTGGAATTCGATGATGTCGAAGACGCCTTCGAGATTTTCGATCCCGAGCGGCGGAAGCGGATTGAGGTCGGCTTCGTCAATGTCGGTTGATTCGTTGGCCACGATATCGTCGTCGGCTCCACCATCGAGTTTGACTTTCTTTCCGGCTGCCAACGTCACGTCGATACCAATCGAAAAGTCGTCGTCACCGGCTCCGCCAAGCAAAGTCACGTTATCCCCCAGCGAGGTGGCACCAAAAACGGCGAATTCATCCCCACCAGCTCCGAGGTCGATATTCGTTGTGCCTCGAACCGTGACATCGTTGGCGGTCACGATGTCGTTACCAGCGTCCGCCAGGATTTTGAGATCTCGAAGGATGACATCGTCTACCGCAATGACGTCGTCGCCAACGCCGGAGTTGATCGTGGTCACGCTAGCAGGGAGTGCCGAAGCCGGCGTGGGCTTGTCCTTGCCGATTTGAATCAGGTCCAGGCCGATAAAGTCGTCCCCGCTGTTCCCGTTAATCGTCAGGTTGAGGTCGATCTGAATCGTCGCATCGGGATTGCCCTCTCCGACGAATTCGCTTTCCTCATCACGGAAGTCATCCAAGGCGGCAGACTGCCCTTGGACGAAGCAATCATCATCGTCACCCAAGGTCACGGTCTGGCTTCCATTGACTCGAATCGAGCCTTGGATCGCTTCCACAAAGACGTGGTCATCACCGGCTCCGGTGTTGAGGATCAAGTCCTTGACGATGGTGAGATTGGCATCCGTATCTAACCAGACGTCATCCAGGCCCGTCTCCGTTGTGATGCTGACCGTGCCGCCGATCCGCGTTGATCCACCTTCGGCGGTGTACAACTCGACGAAGTCCGAACCGGTGCCGCTGTTGATGGTCACCGACCCCAACGAATTCGCGGCCACTCCTTCCGCTGGCGGAGTCAAGCTGGGCTCCAACCGCACAAAGACGTCATCGTTGGCAGTTCCGGTCAAAATGTTGACATCACCCGTCACGAAGAGCGACTCAATGATCGTGACGCTGTCTGACGCACCGCCGGTGGCGATTTTCAGTGCTCCCGTAACGTTCAACCGACCACCTCCGAGCGCCACCACATCGAATCCGCTTGAGGTTACCGGTGTTGCTCCCGTGTCGATGGACAACCCACCGGCAAAGCTCACAGTGGTCTCATCGTTAAGGAGAACGACAAGATCATTCCCTTTTCCTGTGCTCAAGGTTGCGACCGCCGTGACGGACAGCGTCGTTCCAGGGATCGCCTCGAGATGCACCCGATCCGCATCATCACCCGTATCGACCGTCAGCTTGCCGATGGTATTCGCGATCGGTCCTTCTGCCGCAGTGCCGAGGCCGGTCAAAATCGAGATCTCATCGATGCCATCACCCGTTGTGATGTTGGCTCCTCCTGTGAGGTTCAACTTTTCGCTGATCAACACGGTGTCATTACCGCTGCCTGCGATGACCGTCAGACCGGTCCCGGCCGCACTCAGCGTCCCCCCTTCCAGGCTGAAAAACTCATCGAACACCACCTCTTCGCCATCGGCTTCAACAAACTCGTGATTGAAGAGCAGTTTGTCGTCGCCGCTGCCCAGGTTGACCGTCAAGCCCGCTTGAAAATTGAGCGTGGACCCGACATTGAGAAAATTCACTTCGTCGTCGCCATCGAGCGTGGTGATCGTCGCCAGCCCTTTGACCGAGAGTCCCTGAGCGAAGTTCAGGTTCAGCTCATCGTCATCTTCACCGGTATTGATCCCAAGCGTGCCGTTGAACGTGACGGCTCCCTCAGCAAGGAAATCCAGTGTGTCGTGGCCATCACTGGTGTTGAAGGCGACCGCACCCGTCACCGTCAACGCACCCTGTTCTCCAACATTGATTTCGATGAAGTCGCTGTCCAATCCCGTGTCGATGGTCAACGATTTCGTTGTCGTGACAACCCCGTTGAGACCAGCCATGACGTGATCATGGCCTTCGCCGGTCTTGATCGAAATCACGTCCGTGAAGTTGAGCGTTGTCCCCGCTCCGATCGTGACATCCACATGATCGTCCTCGTCTCCGGTGTTGACATCCAGTTTTGTCAGCGACCGAGTTCCGAGCCCTCCTTCGACATTGACCGTCAGGAGATCTGATCCACCCGCCAAGTTGGCCACGATTCCGAACGCAGCCGTTGGGGTGAAGATCACAGGCTCCTCGGATTCGCTAATCACCGCTCCGACCTTGATCCGCGTCCCCTCGATACCAGTTACGTTGATCTTGACAACGTTGTCCGTTGTCACGACTTGCACATCCAATTCATTCCCCTTGCCGTCACCTGTCAGAGTCAGCACATTCGATGCAAACGCAACGGTGACGGTTCCGGTCGGGAGCGATCTCGACTCCAGTATTTGGACCTCGGCGACTTGGTGTTTCGGCAACAAGCGTCGGTGACGTCGAACTTGGCGAAAATTGCGCAACATGGAAGCATCCTTTTTGCTGAAGAATAGGCCGCTTGACTCCGTGCTCGACAGGGGTGTCGGGCAAAATACGGAAAAGCCTGCCGGGGTTATAGAGGGGGCGACACGAAATTCAAGGCAAGTCAATCAGGCGCATTGTGTTTCAAAATCCAGGCACGATTGCAGCTTCAACGACGGCAGTCGAAACCCAAAGACCGAGTACTCTGAACCAGCGACCGTTGGAGTCGCCTCAAAAGCGAACGCCGGATCTCATGAGAAATCGGCGTTGCCAATGAGCCTTCGATCACTTGGCCGATTGAGTGTTCCACTCATCGAGCAGCGCTTGGATGCGCGGGCGGTGCTTAGAGTCAAAGTCGGCGGGAATTGGCTCGTCGTGGTTTTGTAGCAAGTCTTCGAGCGTCACCTTGCCGACGGGGACTCCGTCTACGGGGACGTCGGTGCCGGAAGTCCAGACGATCGCGTTGAGCATCAGCTTGCGGAATTGAGGATTGCCCCAGTTCCAATGATCGTGTCCGCCAGAGCAACCAAAACCTCGACCGCCGTCCGCGCGTTGCGTGGCCCAGGCGGTGTGCTGCGGGGCCTTGTCTTCGAGGACCGCTTTGCGAGCGTGCGGGTTGTTGTTGTGAGCGTTCTCCGGGCGGCTGAGCTTCGGGACTTTCTTACCGTCCTTCTCTTCCATGACGATCTTGCCATCCTTGTCGAGCACCACCAACGTCGTCGCCGGGGGCAGGTCGGTGAGAATCGGAGTGACTCCTTCCATCTTTTCGCGGAAGCGCATGTTGTAGTACCACTCGTCATGAGTGCTGAACGGCTTCACGCCATTGGTCGTCGGGTGCTTCGGCAACGAGCGGTAGTACGCTTGCCAGTGCGGATTGACCGAGTAGTTTGGCTCGAAGTAGCCGCCGGTCCAATCGAGAAACGCCTGGCCCGGCTTGCCGATGGTCGTCTCGACGCCGTAGTGAATGCAGACGATGCCGGTCCCCTTCGCGGTGCGGGCCGCGAGTTCATCGAGGTGTCCGTTGAAGGGATGACCGCCACCACCATCGGAGTAGATGACAATCGTGTTGGCGGCGGCGATCTCTTCCGGCTTCGGCCAACCGTCGTTCTTGAGCGAATGGACTTTCGCTTCCACGAGGCCGCTGGCATTGAGCAGTTTCGCCAGAAGCGAGCAGCCCGACAGATGGTCGTGAGCTCCAAAGCCGTGGCTCGGATTACCCGCTAAAAGAAGAGCCTTTTTTTTTGCAGACGACGAGACCTTGTCCTCTCCCTTCGAGCCGGACACGACGTCGCTCTTGAGCGGCTTGATCTTGATGTTGCGGAACTGAACCTTCATCGGCGGGCCGGCGTGAAGTTGCAACGCGAGCACCCCCTTGGCTCTGCGCTGTTCGGTGTCCTCGTCCGTGCAAATCGAGGTGGTCACATCGTTGATCTTGTGCGTGAACGTGAACCCTTTTGCGGAGACGTGGTAGGTGTTCCAGTCTTCTTTCTTGATCTTGGTCTGAATCTCTTTCGTGTCGCCGATCTTTTCGACGACCTTCGGCTTGTGATCGGTGCCAATGACGGTCTTCTCGCCACGTCCAGCCAGAATGCCGCGGAACCGCTCGCCGTAGTTGATGCCGGAGTAGGTGTCGCCCGCCTCGAAGTCGGCCTGATAGCCACCGATGACCCACTTCTCATTTGGCACTTCAAAGCTGCGATACTGAATGCCGCTGTTGCCGCCAACGATTTTGTATTCGAGCTTCAGCTCGAAGTTGGCCGTCTCACCCTTACGCCAGATGATGAAGGTGTTCCCTTTGGTCGGCTTGTCGGCGGTTGTTTGGCCGGTGATGCAGCCATCTTCAACGCGCCAGAAGTCAGGATTGCCGTCCCAACCGTCGAGCGTCTTGCCATCGAAAATCGATTGCCAGCCATCGTCGTCCGCTCCGACCGACACGCCGGACCACAGACCAATCGCCGCCAATCCGGCGAACGCAAAACTCAACCAGCCTCTGCGAGAAATCATGTTGAACCTCTGGGGTTGGGGATCAAGGAATGTCGTTTGAAAATCAACGCTCCAGGCCACAAGGGCCTGGGCTACTTGATGGGAATCGCGAAGTCGCCGCCCAAGTTTCGCCACATGCTGTGGACGTGGTTGGCGTTGTTTTGTGTGTTGTTGTACTCGATCAAGAATGTGGGGCCTTGAACGCGGTAGTAGTGTCGCTTGTGTTGATCGGCGTCACCCCACCACGCGAAGTGGATGCTGTCGAGGCCGGCCTTTTCGATCGCGGCGCGGCGTTCTTTTTCGACATCGCTGGGCATGTTCTTCAGATACTCGCTGAGCAATTCGGCCAGCAGCTTCTTTTGGTCGCCGCTCATTTTCGACGCGGGGAGTCCCACGGGAGCCGCCGTTTCCGGCTGGAAGGCGACAGGATTCGTGCCGGTCGCGCCTCCGGTTCGCAGGTCGTCCGGAGCCTTCGTGTCGATCCAGGCCAGCTTCTTCTGGTCTTCGTTGCACAACTTCAGGATTGAGCGAGCAATGTCCTCCTCCGGACCGAGCACGCGGATTTGTCGTCCGACGCCGGAGTCGATTGTGCCTGGGTTCGCCCCGAAGAATTCGGGAGTGCTCGACGCGACCTTGCCCTCCTTGATCGTGTAGTTCAGCGACATGTGATGGCCTTCGATCCGCCAACCCCAAGTGCCGGTCTCGGCGGGGGTGCCGAAGAAACTGAAGTAGTACTTCTTCGGATCGCGACGCTCACGGCGTTCTTCTCGGACGCCCCCTTCGAGCAGGTACAGCACCTCTTCGAGGCTCATCACGTTGAGCGCCTGATCGTAGCCGACGGTGCTCAAGCCCGATTGCAACAGTGCGTGAGCCGCCTTGAGCGAGTCACCCTCAAGTTGTCGGATCGGCAAGCCGTTTCGCGGACGGGGAATGAAGTGCCAATTGAGCCGCTCCTTGTCGTCGAATGCGAAGCTCGCCAATTTCTTTTGCTCGGGAGTCAGCGTACCGAGAAATGCTTTCGCGGCCGCGACCATCTTTTGGCCAGAAGCAGGCTCGGTCTGAAAGTTCGCCGAGAGCAAGGCACCGATCGCGATCAAAACGGACGCAGCCAACACGAGTTTGCGAGTTCCCATCGAGTGTTCCTTTTTGTGGGGCACGTTTCCAACGTGCCAGAAGTGCCGGGCACGTTAAAAACGTGCCCCACGAGTTAGCCCGGCGGCCAGTGCAAGACTCGGCCGCCGAGAACGTGAATGTGCAGGTGATCGACAGATTGGCCGCCGTCACGGCCACAATTGATGACGGTGCGGTATCCGTTCGTCAAACCAAGCTGCTCTGCCACTTTCTTGGCAATCAGCAGCAGGTGCCCCAGCAAGGCTTGATCTTCGCTCGAAACGGCCGCGAGGTTCGCCAGCTCCTTCTTGGGGATCACCAGCACATGCGTAGGAGCCTGCGGCGCGACATCGTGAAACGCCAAGCACAGCTCGTCTTCATGGACGATTTGGGCTGGGATTTCCTTGTCGATGATCCGTTTGAAAATCGTGGGCATCGCGAACACCGAGCGTCGTCCGAACGAACCTGAGGCAACGCGCGGCACCGTATCAAACGCGGTTTCATTTGGGGAGGGACGAACCGCTGAGACTTCTCCTGACCGGTCATTCGGCACTTTCCGAAAATCTCGTTTGACGTCCCTCGCGCGTGACCTACGTTTGGTAAGAACCATCATGGGATGGATTGGACTATCGGGCAGCAGAGGTGCATCATGAATCGTCGTTGGAAAGAACGCTGGAATCAGGGACGTCGCGGAGCGGTCACCGTGGAAATGGCGCTCGTGTTGCCAATTTTCACCATGCTGGTGTTCGGCATCATCGAGTTCGGACGCGGCTTCATGATCATGCAGTTGGTGACGAACGCGGCTCGCGAAGGCTGCCGCCGAGCCATCATCGACGGCAGTACGAACTCCGACGTGACCAGCTACATCCAGACGTTCATGCAAACGTCGGGCAACGTCGCCCCCGCGAACACCACTGTCACCATCACCGTCACTCCCGCGACGGGAAACCCTGCCAACCCGACCAGCAACTTGGCGAGCTGCGCCTCGCGCGACTTGGTTAACGTCAAGGTGCAAATCCCCTTCAGCGCGGTACAGCTCATCACGGCGAAGTATCTGTCCGGCAAGACGCTCAAAGGGGAAGCGTCGATGCGGCACGAGTGACTCTACTCCGCCAAGCGGAATACATGCAACTTCCAAAGAGCCACGGTCGAATTTCGACCGTGTCTCTTTTTTGTATTCACCAACCCCTGATCCCTAGCCCCCAACCCCTAGCTCCTGACTAGAATCCGCCCCGTCTCACGGACCTCATGTTTTCTTGGTTCTGAACGGAGGAGATTCTCATGCGACGCTTGTCATTGATCTTCACATTGTTGGCCGCCGTGTCCTCGAACATGCTGTTGGCCGAGGACAAACCCAAAGAAGAAAAACCCAAAGAAACCCCCAAGGCGACTCAGGCTGAGTTGGATGCCATCGCGGCCGTCAAAAAGGCGGGCGGAGCAGTCTTGCAGGTCGCTCAGAACGACACCCGGCTGGACATCGCGTTTCATCTGGCCGATGGCAAGATCGGCGACGAGCAAGTCGCATCGGTCAAACCGCTGGGCAACATCATTTACTCGCTCAATCTGCGCGGTACCGAAGTCACCGACAAGGGACTTGAGCAACTCAAGGACTTGAAGAGCCTGGTTCGACTGCACCTGGAACGGACGAAGATCACCGACGCCGGCCTCGCTCATCTCGCCGCGTTGGAGAACCTCGAATACCTGAACCTCTACGGCACCGAAGTGACCGACGCCGGAGTGCAATCACTGGCTGGCTCGAAGAAGCTCAAGCGAATCTACGTCTGGCAGACGAAAGTGACCGAGGAAGGCCAAGCCAAGTTCAAGGCCGCGAACACAACGGCTCAACTGGTGCCGGACATCGCCCTCGACAAGAAGCGAGCGGAGATCGAAGCCAAACGCAAAGCCGAAGCCGAGGCCAAAGCCAAGGAAGAAGAAGCCAAGAAAAAGGTCGAAGAGGAAAAGAAGAAGAAAGAGGAAGAAGAAAAGAAGAAAAAGGAAGAGGAAGAAAAGAAAAAGAAGGAAGAAGAGGACAAGAAAAAAGCCGAGGAAGACAAGAAGAAAGCCGACGAGAAAAAGGACGAGAAGAAGCCCGAAGAGAAGAAGGAAGACAAGAAGTAACGGATTCGCTTCGCAGCCCGCCTGTCACTCAACAGTCGGGCTGCTTTTGTTGTGCAATCGGCGAGCGGCTGGGCGTCAGCCCACCGAGGATTTGAAACAGACCAAACGACCGTGGACTCGGTGGGTTGACGCCCAACCGCTCGCCAAACGCAACCTCAGTGCGAGCCCCGCCGCCTGTTCACGCTTTCGTGAAGTCAGCGATCCGTCGTTGCCAGAGCTGTCAGCCGAGGAAGAGGCTGAGGATCGTCGGTTCCTCGTCCAACGCGGTTTGGAATTGATCCGCGAGGAGTTTCCCGATTCGATCTGGCGAGCGTTTTCGGAATACGCGGTCGTCGGACGCTCGGTGCAAGGGGTCGCGACCGAGTTGGGGCTGCAAACTGGGAGCGTGTACTCCGCCAAGTCCCGCGTGTTGCAGCGGCTTCACTTGGAGCTTGATCGGCTATTCGAGTGAGCGTCTTCCAAATCCCGCCACCGGACCTGCCCGGTGGCGGGACTCGGCAGGGCCGGTGGCGGGACGGAGCAGGCTTTGCCGCAAATCTTGGAATTCTGGCAAGATGCTTTCTGTTGGGCGCATACCTGGATAGTCTGACCTTTCTGGTCTCCATCCGAATCCGGGGGATGTATCATGTTCTCGCAGCAGCTCGCGCGGCGTTTGTGGTCTCGTTGGTTTTCGTATCGGGGGCTGAGATCGCACGGTCGTCACGTTCTCCGAACACGACGCAACTCGGTCGAGCGGCTCGAAGACCGCACGCTGTTGGCGTTGTATGTGGGAGACTCTGTGGCGTTTTTGGGTGGCAATCCGACGTTCTTTGAGACTTCGGCCCCGGACGAACAGGCAGCGACGTCGATCCGGGCACAGTTTGATTTCCGCTTCTTGCAAGAAAGCCGCTTGTTCGACGGGGCCAGCGGACCTGTCTTTGGTCCTGAAGACAAGGACGAAGACGGCCAATTGGATTCTGGCGAAGACCGCAACGGAAACGGCAGGCTCGATGACCGCATCGAGACTTTCGTCGTCGGCGATGAACCCGTTGTCGATGGAGCGTTTCCCGCCAACACGCCGACCGATCGTTTCATGCCCTTCGAGCTGCCCGATCGGACATTCGACTATCCCGACGTCTTTACGTCCGGCCCCAATGGGGAAAAAGGGCGGGTGGACGACGACGAGGCGCAGGTGTTTTTCGATCTGCCGGTCGTCACTGTGAGTAACGGCTCAACATTCACCGAGAAGATTGAGCTGTTCGGGACGTTCGTGGCCGGCACGCCGGACCTGCGAGTCAGGCCGGCAGGATTCGGTGCCAACGTCCGAGGCAATGATCAGTATCAATCGACACCGTCTGACGATCAGATCGTGCATGTGAACGTCGCGCACGGCGGCAGCGTATCGTTCGACATTCAACTGCAAGAGGACGACCCGCGGCGACTACAGTCGCTCTTCTTCACGCAAATTCCGACCGAGTATCGCATCGCAGCGCAGGAATCGGCGGACGCAGGCTGGACCGTCAATCTGCCTGCGGGAATCTCGTCGGGTGGTGCGGGGGCGACCTTTGCCGTCACGAACGCTGGGCCGACAAATTTGCGAGTGACATTGGAACCAGGCTCCGACGTCCCGCTCGGCACCACCAAGGAGCTCACCTTGGAAGCGTTCTACGACGCGAGCACCTTCAGCGGACTCTCGCCGGAGAGGCAATTGGAATTGCGACACGACGTTCGCGATTCGATCAAGATCATCGTCACGGTGGTGACCGCGGAAGACGCCGCCGATGACCAGACCTTCGGCGGGCACTTCGTGGTCAATCACAACGGCCGATCGGCCACCGACCCCAACCATTTTCTGGGGGACCGCATCCCCGGTGACGGAATCGTCGATCCAGACTTCTTTCCAGGCGTACCGTCACCGGGATTTCCGATCGATCCGGTGCCTCCGGTGCCTGCGAGCGGCATCGTCACGTTGCTCGGCGTGCTCCAGGAGATTCGGAATACCCCCGGCCGGCACCGCATCACGTTTGCCGACAACATCTCGCAGGTGTTCGTCAACAATACGATGTTCATCCGACAGTCGATGGACATCATCGGCACTCAAGGCGCAACAGGTTTGCCGGGCGTCGAGGTCACGTTCGCGCAGGGGTCGGGAACAGTTCCAGGCTTTCCGGATTTTGTGCCGCCGTTCGGGACAGTCTTCGACGTGAACGCCACGGGGGTTTTGATCGAAGGATTGATCATCAACACTCGTGCCCAACCGAGCCAAGCGGCAGGCAGCCTGTTGCGCGTGGAAGGCGGCACCGACATCGTCATTCACAACAACTTCATCGGCACGGACCGGACGGGGCAGAACGTCCAGGGGGCCGCACTGATCACCGTCGAAATCGTGAGTCCTGCGGTCCAGTTTCTCGGCAACGTCGTCGCGACCAATCCCGGGATCGAGGATGCTCAGACGATCTTCGAGGGCGGCGTCGGAGTGCTCGTGACTCAGCCGGCCACCTTCCGCGGCAATCGCATCGGATTGGAAGCCGGAAGTACCACCTTCAACGGCGCGCACGGGATTCTGCTCGAGGAATCCGCTTTTGGGGACGATCTGCCAATGGTCATCGGCGGTCCCGAAGAGAGCGACGGCAATCTCGTGCAGGGGTTCAGCAACGGCGTTACCGTCGGGCGAAATGGTGTCACGCTGCAAGGCAACGAGTTGCGTGGGAATGAAACCGGCGCGTTCTTGGGCCGGGGCACGAACCTGATCGACAACACCATCGTGGCCAACGAGGTCGGCGTGGTCGATCAGGCGTTCGGCAACGTCATTCGCGGGAATCGCATCGGTGTCGAAGCGGATGGCGGCCTGGCAGGCAATCGGGTGGCGGGCCTGCATGTGAGTGGTTCAACGAATACGCAAGTCGGCGGCACGAATCCCGGCGACGCCAACATCATTGGCGGCAACGATGGGCCGGGAATCCTGATTACCGCGAACCCCTCTGACGGGGTGCCGTCAAACCTCACGATTCAGGGCAACTTCATCGGCACCGACGCCAGCGGCCGAGACCTTGGCAACCAAGGCCACGGGGTTTTCGCCTCAGGCGAAAGAAATCGCAACGGTTTTGGCGGTATCATCGGCGGCCAGAATCCCGGCCAGGGCAACGTCATTCGTTTCAACGACGGTGCCGGCATCGCGGTGGCGAACGGAACCACGGGACGGTTCAGACTTCCGCTCGCGGCCATCCAGGGCAATTTCTCTTTGCAAGTGAATCTGGGAACCATGGTCGGCCTTCAGTTCGCCTCCGAAGAGGAGTTTGTGGCGGAGGTGCAGCGTCGGCTCGCGAGCTTTCCCGAAGTCTTCGCGGCCCACATCGACCGACTTGTGCTGGCCTCCACCCTGCCCCAATCGGCCGGGTTCAACGCCGTCGGCAACTCCATCTCCGACAACCGCGGCCCGGGTATTGACCGCTTCAATGTCCTCAACGGCAATACACTCGATGGCATCACACCCAACGATGATACGGCCGAAAACGATCGCATCCAGAACTTCCCGGTGATCACCGCCGCCACGTTCGATCCCGTCGCCGGCACGACCACGCTGAGCGGATCGTTGACCACCCTGTCCAACGCCCAAGGCTTCATCCGTTACCGCCTCGATTTCTACCTCGCCGGCGAGGTCGGCCCAGCGGGCGAGCTGGAAGGGAAGCTCTACCTCGGCTCGACCGAGATCATTCAGACTTCCGCGACGATGCCGTTCACGTTCACGATCAACGGTCCCGTCGGCGGCGAATTCACGGCGACCGCGATCAAGATTGCTGGCATTTCTGAGGTCTTTGGCACGTCCGAGTTCTCGACCGCGAGTCCCGGACTCGTCGTGAATGACGCTCGCGATCTGCCCGATCTCAACGTGAACGACAGCATCATCGACGTGGATGCCAGCCAGGCGGGCGAACAGCGCACGCTGCGGGCCGTGTTGCAATTCGCCAACCGCGACGCGAATCGCGATCGGATCACGTTCGACATTCCGGGCGGCGGTGTCCCGCGCATCACGGTGAATACCCCGCTGCCGGTCATCGTGAACCCCGTGCAAATCGACGCCACGACCCAGCCGAACGCCGCGCGCGTCGAACTGCGCGGCCGCAACACGAACGCCAACGAGCACGGCCTGCAACTCGCCGCCGGCAACTGCGTCGTGCGCGGGCTGGCCATCGGTGGCTTCGGCGGGCACGGCCTCATCGACACTTCCTCCGGCAACAATGAGTTCACGCAACTCATCATCGGTGCCAACGCCGCACTCACGGCCACCGTCCCCAACGGATTGGACGGCATTCACCTTCTCGACGCATCGAACAACGTCATTTCCGACAGCACGATCGTGGGCAATCGCCGCCACGGAGTGCAGATCACCGGAGCGAGTTCGCAGAACAATCGGCTCTTCGACAATCGCATCGGCACGCTGTTCCCGAACAGTGGCAACGGCGTGACCATCACCAACGCGCCCAACAATCGCATCGGCCTGGCGGACGAAGACCCGAACACGATCGGCGGTAATCTCGGTCACGGCCTGCTGATCACCGGGGCCAGCGCGGCCGGGAATCTCGTCTTCAACAACCACATCGGCATCGAACAACTGCCGGGCAACCTCACGGCCCCGCTCGGCAACCTGCTGGACGGCATCCGCATCGAGAACGCCCCGAACAATTTCCTGGGAGACACTGGCGACGGAGAGCGCAACTTCATCGCGACGAATCTCGGCAACGGCATCGCCATCGTGGGAGCACAGGCTTCGACGAATCGCATCTTCCAGAACTTCATCGGCACCGCGCTCGACGGTCAGCTCGCCTTCGGCAACCTGCTCAATGGCGTGCTGGTGGACAACGCGCCGAACACGCAAATCGGCGTGTCCCTGCCCACCGGCGGCAACGTCATCACGGGCAACGGCGAGTTCGGCGTGCAGCTCAAAGGGGCGCAGGCGACGAACAACAACCTCCAGCGAAACTTCATCGGCCCGAACGGAGCGCTCGAATGAGTCTTGGCCACGCTTCCCGGAATCGCCGGCTCGTTCGCCGGCAATCGGCGCGGCGGAGTGCTCGTGCAGGACGCGCCGGGCAACTTCATCGGCGACACGAACGGACCGAATGATTTCGGTCTGAAAGGTGGGAACAATATTCAAGATAACGCCGGAGCCGGCGTGCATTTGCTCGGACCCGGAGCGTTCAACAACACGCTCATCGGCAACGCGATTCTCAACAACGGCAGCCACGGAGTGCTAATCGACTTCGCCCGTAACAACACGATCGGCGGCCCGCACGATCCGACCGGCAATGTCTTCCGCGAGAACGCGATCGCCGGCAACCTCGGCGACGGCATTCATCTCGTCGGCGTCGATGCCACGCGCAACACAATCCTCGGCAACTTGATCGGCGTCGTCCGCGACGGCTTCACTGAAGTCCTCACCGCCGCGTCGAATAACAACGGCATCGGTATTGAGAATGCTCCCGGCAACACGATCGGCGGCCTGAGCTTCGCCAGCCGCAACATTCTCTCCGGCAACACGCGGGCCGGGATTCGGATCGAAGGTCCAAGCGCAACCGAGAACCTCGTCTTCGGCAACTTCATCGGCACGAACCTGACCGGCACGGCGGCCCTCCCGAACCAGCAAGAGGGCGTCTTGATCGTGAACGCCGCGAACAACGACATCGGCGGCACCGCGACCAACCCGCGCCGAGCCGCCGGCTTCGGGAACCTGATCTCCGGCAATCGCCAAAGCGGCGTCTTCATCAGCGGGCCGAACGCTCGGAACAATCGCGTCTCGGCCAACCGGATCGGCGTGCAAATCCTCGACGACAACTCCCCGCTCCCGAATCGGTTGGACGGACTGCGCATCGCCGGTGACGCCTCGGAGAACACGATTGGCGGCACATCGCCCGGCGAGGGAAACCTGATTCGCTCCAACTTGCTCTCCGGCGTCGCGATCCAATCGGGGACGGCCAACGTGATCCAACGGAATCGCTTCGGCGACCATTTTGGACTGGGCATCGATCTCGGCCCCGTCGGCGTCACCAACAACGACCTCGCCTCTCCGCCCGACCTGGATGCCGGCGGAAACGATTTGCAGAACTTCCCGATCCTCTCCGCCGCCGGTGCCGAACTGGGCCTCGGTGCGAACATCGAAATTCGCGGCACGCTGATCTCGCGGCTCGGCCAACGCTACACGCTCGATTTTTATCTCGTGTCACCGGACGTCCCTGGCGAACCGGACGTCAGCGGGCAGGGCGAAGGGACCGACTTCTTCGGCTCAGTCCGCGTGACGACCGACGCTTTCGGCACCGCGAACTTCGTGGCCGTGCTCCCCAATACGCTGGGCCTTCCGCCCGGCCGAATCATCACGGCGACCGCGACCGATTCGGAGGGCAACACGTCCGAGTTCTCCGCCAACATCACGCTGACCGAACCGCTCGCGCCGCTCTCCGGAGACCCCAATCAACCGCCAGTCGCCAGCGACGACGAAGCGACCACCGACCAGCGCGTCGCTGTCACCATCGACGTGCTCGACAATGACGACGACCCCAACGGCGACACGATCACGCTGCAAACCTTCACGCAACCCGCGCTCAACATCGGCACGGTCGAGGAAACCGACGACGGCCGCTTGCGCTTCACGCCCGCCGCTGGTTTTAGCGGCGAGGCCACGTTCACCTACACGATTGGCGACAGTCGCGGCGGCAGCGATGAAGGCACCGTCACGATCACCGTCAACCCGAACGCCGCGCCGGTCGCGGTCGCGGACACGTTTGTCACGCGACGCAACACAGCGACAACGGTCACGGCCGTGCGCGGAGTGCTCGCGAACGATACCGACGCCAATCTCGACCCACTGACGGCCGCCGTTGTCGATCCGCCTGACAACGGCCAATTGACGCTCAACACGGACGGCGGCTTCGTGTACTCGCCGAACAACAACTTTGCCGGGACCGACACGTTCACCTACAAAGCCAACGATGGCTCCGTCGATTCGCAACCCACGACCGTCACCGTTCAGGTGCTCGACGACAACGCGGCGGGGCTGATCGTCAACGGCGAACTCCGAGTCCACGCGGCCAACACGAACGACTCGATCTCGATCAAGCCGGTCGGCACGAACCTGCAAGTCACGCTCAATGGCCGCTCGTCGTTGTTCGCACTCGCCGACGTGCAATCGCTGCGCGTCAACGCGAGCGGCGGCAACGACACCGTGACCGTCGATCCGCTCGTCCTCAAGCCGACGGTCCTCTACGGCGGCGACGGCAACGACAGGCTCACGGCCGGCGGAGGCAACTCGACGCTGCTCGGCGGAGCGGGCAACGACACGCTCGCAACCGGCAACGTGCTCGCCGCGAATGCCACGAGCATCGTGCTCGACGGAGGCATCGGCAACGACACCCTCAACGCCTCGAAGGTCGCGGCGGCCGTCGCGGTCACGCTGATCGACGGACTCGGCAACGACTCGCTCACCGGCCACCCAGGCAACACGACGTTCGTGCTGACCCCCGGCAGCGCGGACACGCTCACCGATCCGAACGGTCTCGACACGCTCGACTTCTCCGATGCTTCGGCTGGTGTGACCCTCGATCTCGACAAGAGCGGCGTCACGCAAACGGTCTTCGGCGTCCACACGGTCAAGTTCACCGGCGTGATCGAGAACTTCGTCGGCTCAGCCTTCGCCGACTCGCTGACGGTCGATCCGCTGGCCACCGTCACACGCACCGTTGATGGTGGCGGTGGAGACGACCGCGTGCTCATCGGCAACCGCGGTCGAGCCACGTCAAACGACGGTGCGGTTGTCGCCGTGACCGGCCTCGCCCCGGTCAATCATTCGAACTTCGAGACCGTTGAACTCGGCACCCCGATCGCCAACGACAACGCTTACACGGCCCAGGAAGACAAGAAGCTGACAGTCTCCGTCGCTCAAGGAGTGCGTGCCAACGACACCGATCCAGACGGCTTACCGCTGACGATCACCGTCGTCGAAACCACCGAGCACGGCGTTCTGACACTGAAGGCCGACGGCTCATTCACTTACCAGCCGAACCTCAACTTCAATGGCACCGACACGTTCACCTACCAAGCCAGCGACGGTGCGCTGAGCGACACCGCCACCGTCACGATCACCGTCACCCCAGTCGCCGACGCACCACTGGCCGTCAACGACCTGTTCGTCACGACGCGTGATGCCGCGCTGAACGTCTCTGCCGAACTCGGAGTCCTCGCCAACGACAGCGACCCCGACGGCAACGTGATCACCGCCGCCGTTCGCAGCACCCCGAAGAGCGGCACGCTCACGCTAAACGCCAATGGCTCGCTGACCTACATGCCGAAGCTCGGCTTCACCGGCCTCGACTCGTTCACCTACCGAGCATCCGACGGCGCGCTAAACTCGAAAGACGCAACCGTCACAATCACGGTCCTCGGCGACCGCGTCGTACTCGACGATGAGAGGCTAACTGTCACCGGCACGACAAACGCCGACACGATCCGCGTCTCGTCCACGAACGCCACACTGTCGGCCCTCATCGGCGGCAAAGAGATCGCCCGCGTGCCACTCTCGTCCGTAACTTCGCTGGTCGTCAATTCGCTCGGCGGCAACGACAACGTGACCATCGACCCGAACGTCACGCTCAACTCACAACTCGACGGCGGCAACGGCGACGACCAACTCACCGGCGGCGGAGGCAACAGCACATTGATCGGCGGCTCCGGCAAAGACACGCTCCGTCGTGGCACGAACTACCAAGCCGGCGAGGGCGACGACAAACTCTTCTTCTCGCAAGGTGACACGCTCGACGGCGGCACCGGCAACGACTCCGCCTTCGCCGACGAAGCCACCGCCGCAGTGACGCTCGACCTGACAAACGCAAACCTCGAACTCGTCCAAGGCTCCCGCTTCGACGACACGCTCGACGCCAGCGCCGTCACGACTGCGATCAAACTACTCGGCAAAGATGGCAACGACACGCTCCTCGGAGGCACCGCCAACGACACTCTCGACGGCGGCAACGGCAGCGACTCACTCAACGGCGGCACCGGAGCCGACACGCTCACCGGAGGCGTGGGTGACGACGAACTCATCGCCGGACCCGCCACTACCGACGGAGCCATCGACCGCCTCAGTGGCGACGCCGGCAACGACACCATCCGCCGCCACTTGATCGACCTCGACCTCGTCTTCTTCGCAGAGATCGTTCTCGACTTGTAAACCGCCACCGGGGCAGGCCCGATGGCGGACTTCAGCAATAGGGTCGCACAAGCCACTTTCGGTTGGTTGTTGTCCTCGGCTAGAATCTGGCACCTTCCGCAGCCGATGTCTGATCGGTCGCGAGACTTGCCTACCTTGCATGAGGACATCCCGATGTTGCGCTGGTTTGCTCGGTTCATTGTTGTGCTCGGATCCGTTGGTCTCTGTTCGGTGGCGTCCGCCGCAAATGTTGAGAAACTCGACTTTGGCCGCGATGTGCGGTCGATCCTGTCGAACAATTGCTTCAAGTGTCACGGCCCGGATGAAAAGCAGCGGCAGGCCGGCTTGCGGCTCGATCAACGCGACGGAGCCATTGCGAAGCTGGAATCTGGCAAGAGCGGCATCGTCGCGGGCAAGTGGTCGGAAAGCGAAATCATCGCTCGACTGACGACCGACAACGCCGACCTCAAGATGCCGCCGCCGAGTTCCGGCAAGAAGGTTTCGGCGGAACAAGTTGAAAAACTCAAACGCTGGATCGACGAAGGGGCCGAGTACAAGCCGCATTGGTCATTCGTCGCGGCGGTTCGACCGGAGTTGCCCAAGGTGGCCGATGAGTCGTGGGTCAAGAACCCGATTGATCGCTTCGTGCTCGCAAAGTTGGACAAGACCGGACTGAAGCCGTCGCCGCAAGCTGACAAGGTCACTCTGATTCGCCGTCTGACGTTCGATCTGACCGGTCTGCCGCCGACTCCGGCGGAGGTCGATGCGTTCGTCGCGGACAACTCGACGGAAGCGTACGACAAGCTCGTCGAGCGGCTGTTCAACTCGGCGCGGCACGGTGAGCATCAGGGGCGCTACTGGCTCGACGCGGCGCGCTACGGCGACACGCACGGGTTGCACCTCGACAACGAACGCTCGCTGTGGCCGTACCGCGATTGGGTCATCGGGGCGTTCAATCGCAACGTGCCGTTCGATCAATTCACGGTCGAGCAACTCGCGGGCGACCTGTTGCCGAACGCGACGATGGAGCAACGCATTGCGTCGGGTTTCAACCGCTGCAACGTGACGACCAGCGAGGGGGGCTCGATCAATGAGGAGGTTCAAGTCCGGTACGCGGTTGATCGCACCGAGGCGATCGGAACAGTATGGCTCGGACTGACCGTCGGGTGCGCGGTCTGCCACGACCACAAGTTTGATCCGATCACGCAGAAGGAGTTCTATCAGCTTTACGCCTTCTACGGCTCAACCGCCGACGCGGCGATGGACGGCAACGCGCTGCTGCCGCCGCCGGTCATCAAGCTGCCGTCGAATGAACACACCGCGAAGTTCAAAGCGATTGACGACGAACTAGTCACGGTCCGCAAACAGATCAGCGATGAGGTCGCCAAGATCGAATACACCGAACCCGCGCCAGTCGAAGGCAAACCCGCTGGTGAACCGAAAGAATTCGTGTGGATCGACGACGCCGCTCCATCGGGAGCACAGCTTCAAGGGGACTCGCCGTGGGAGTTCGTGTCGAAGCCGGCACCTGTCTTCTCCGGCGAGAAGTCCACCAAACGCTCCGGGGCCGCGATGTCTCAGCACTTCTTCACCGGAGCGACCACTCCGCTGAAAGTCGGCGAAGGGGACAAGCTCTTCGCGTACTGCTACCTCGACCCGGCGAACCCGCCGCAAACGGTCATGCTGCAATGGAACGACGGCGAGTGGGAACATCGAGCCTTTTGGGGCGAAGACAAGATCGCCTTCGGAGCGGGTGACGTGCCCGGACATCGTCGGCTCGGCGACTTGCCGAAACTCGGCGAATGGGTGCGGTTGGAAGTCGATGCCGCTCACGTCGGTTTGCCAGCCGGCAAGCTCGTGAACGGCTGGGCTTTCACGCAGTTCGGCGGCACGATGTATTGGGACAAGGCGGGCATCGTCACTCGCACTCCTCAAGACGGAGCCGGCTTTGAATCGCTGCTCGCCTGGGAGGCTTACGAGAAGGCTCAAGCCCAATCGAAAGTCCCGCAGCCGATCCGCGACGCGATCAAGCTCGAAGCCGACAAACGGAACGACGACCAGAAGAAACAGATTCGCGAATACTTCCTCACCAACGTCTACGCGAAGTCGCAACCGGTGCTCGCGCCGCTCAACGCCAAAATCGAAACGCTCAACAAACAGCGAACCGATCTCGACGCGGCCATCCCCTCGACGATGGTGATGGCCGACATGCCACAGCTTCGCGAGACGAACATCCTGATTCGCGGCGCGTACAACAAGAAGGGAGACAAGGTCACGCACGGCGTCCCGGCCGCTCTCGGCGGTAAGCTCCCGGAAGGCGCCCCGGTCAATCGGCTTGGCTTGGCGAAATGGTTGGTCGATCCAGCTCATCCGCTGAGCTCGCGCGTCACGGTCAATCGTTTCTGGCAACAATTTTTCGGGCGCGGTCTCGTGAAGACGTCCGAGGACTTTGGCGTCCAAGGGGATTGGCCGACGCATCCCGAATTGCTCGACTGGCTGGCGACAGAGTTTCAGGTGCCGACATTCCTCACGGCCCTCGAAGAGAGCGCTCGGCGCGGGTCTCCTGACCCCGCCGCTGCCGCGACCTCAGGTCTCCCGAACGCGGTGGAGACATCCGGTCCAACGAACGGCGGGGTCGGGAGACCCGCGCCGAGCGCGATCAGCGTCGGCAACTGGGACATGCGACACATCCTGCGACTGATCGTGACGTCGAACACCTACAAACAGTCGTCGGCCGCACTCCCCACTCCGAACTCCCCGCTCCCCACTCTTTACCAACGCGATCCCGAAAACATGCTGCTCGCGCGCGGCTCGCGATTCCGTTTTGATGCCGAAGTGATTCGGGACTCCGCGCTGTTCGCCAGTGGCCTGCTGGTCGAGAAAGTCGGAGGCAAAAGCGTCAGGCCATACCAGCCGAACGGCCTGTGGGAAGCGGTCGCGTTCGTCGGCAGCACGACGAGCACGTTCAAACGAGATGCCGGCGAGGCTCTGTATCGCCGCAGCATGTACACGTTTTGGAAACGAACCTCGCCCCCGCCCCAGATGACCACGTTCGACGCCCCCTCGCGGGAAGTCTGCTCCGTGCGACGCCCGCGAACGAACACGCCGCTGCAAGCACTCGCAACAATGAACGACGAACAATACGTCGAAGCCTCGCGACACTTCGCCCGCCGCATGTTGCTCGAAGGAGGCTCTACGTACCCCGACCGCCTAACCCACGGCTTCCGCCTCGTCACCGGCCGCAAGCCATCGCCTGCTGAACTGGAAGTCCTCGTCGCCCTCTTCCAAGAACATCACGCTCACTACCAAGGCAAGGCCGAAGAGGCGGTCAAACTCCTCAGCATCGGCGAATCCAAGCGTGACGAATCGCTCAACCCCAGCGAGTACGCCGCGATGACGATGGTCGGAAACCTTCTGCTGAATTTGGACGAGACGCTGACGAAAGAGTAACCAATATGACCTACCGAACTTTGGAATCTGTTCTGCATCCCGACAGTCACCTGTCATTGCCAGCATCGGAGCTGCCGAGCCATCCCGTCCGAGTCATGGTGACAATCATGGTTCCTGACGAAACGGATTCGCTGGCCGAATTGGGTGACTATTCAGAAACACTGGCCGACTACGAGGAGTTGCTCGCGCAGGGGGCCATTCAATGGTGATCACGCGCGGCGAACTCTGGTGGGCCGACCTGGCTCCGACGAAAGGGACCGAACAATCGGGCCGCCGTCCAGTTCTTGTCGTGCAAATGGATAAGGCCAACGCCGTCAGCCCGCATACGATCATCGTCCCGCTGACGACCAGAATTCGTCACCGACAGTTGAAAAGCCATGTCGCGATCACGGCAAGCGACGGAGGGACGACTCACGACGGAGTCATCCTCTGCGAGCAAATCCGAGTCGTCGATAAACAACGATTGCAGTCTCGGATTGGTCTACTTTCCCAGGAACGAATGAACGAAGTTGATGCGGCATTGAAGACGATCTTGGATCTCGTCTGATCGAAGGATCAATCATGGTTCGCGCCACATTTGAACGTGTTCTGCAACAACTCCATCGGCGAGCGCCGTTCCGTCCGTTCGTTGTCGAACTGTTGAACGGAGATCGCGTCGAAGTCGATCATCCCGAAGCCCTGATCGTGCGAGCGGGAACGGCGATCTTCGTCTCGGCCGATGGCACGCCGACGTGGTTTGACCACGAAAGCGTCAACAGCTTCACGACAAACGGAACCAAGAAGCCACGACGGGAGCGAGGTTGAATCATGTCGTCGTTGGTACTTCACGATTTCTCTTGGCAAAGGATGATCAACGCTGTCGAAGCCGTTAAGGAACGTGCATGTCGTGCCGCCGCCGCGTTGGAACAGGCCGGCATTCCCTATGCCGTCGCCGGAGGCAACGCCGTCGCAGCCTGGGTCGCTCGCGTTGATGAGGACGCGGTTCGCAATACGAACGACGTGGATATCCTGGTTCGCCGTTCGGATTTCGAGGCGATCAAGCAGGCTCTGGAAGGTGTCGGCTTTGAGTACGCCTTCGTAAACGGCGTTCACGTTTTCATCGACGGCCCAGACGGCAAACCCAGCCGTGGCCTGCATCTGCTGTTTGCGAATGAGAAGGTCAAAGACTCGTATCCGCTACCCACCGCCGATGTGACTGAAGCGGTTCCCGCAAACGATTACCTAGTTGTGTCGCTCGATGCGCTCGTAGTGATGAAACTGAATTCGTACCGCGACAAAGACCGAACACATTTGCGAGACTTGCTCGGCATCGGCCTGATCGACCAATCCTGGTGCTCGCGGTTGTGCCCGCAACATGCCGAACGACTGCAACAGTTGATCGACACGCCAGACGGATGACCCAATCTCTCCGTGTCCTCTGTGTCTCTGTGTTTTTTAGAAAATGAAACACAGAGGCACGGAGGACACGGAGTCTGCCAATTCCCAACAAATCACCCACAAGGGACCAAACCATGAACCCGATTCAAGAATATCAACTACGTGAAACTCGACGTTACTTCTTCGGCAAGTGCGCCGCCGGACTCGGCGGAGCGGCGTTGGCCTCGACGATGAGGCCGCAGTCGCTGTTGGCCGAACCAGCCGTCAACGAGTCAGCCGGCATCCTACCGGCACTTCATCATGCTCCGACGGCCAAGCGAGTCATCTGGCTGTTCATGGCCGATGGACCGTCGCAGATGGACCTCTTCGACTACAAGCCAAAGATGGAGGAGTACTTCGACAAAGACTTGCCGGAGTCGGTCCGCAACGGGCAACGGATTACAACGATGACTTCGGGACAGACTCGATTCCCGATCGCGCCGACGCTGTTCAAGTTCCGGCCGCATGGCGAAAGCGGAGCACTCGTCAGCGAGTTGCTGCCGGAGATCGGTTCGATTGTGGACGACATCACGATCGTGAAGTCGATGCACACCGACGCGATCAACCACGACCCGGCGATCACGTTCATTCAAACCGGCAGCGAACTTCCCGGCCGGCCGAGCGCGGGAGCTTGGATTTCTTACGGCATCGGCAGTCCGAATCAGAACCTGCCGAGCTTCGTCGTGCTCACGTCGCGCATCGCGCCCGGTTCGGCGACGCAAGCGTTGTTCTCGCGGCTGTGGGGTTCAGGCTTCCTGCCGACGAAGCATCAAGGAGTCGGATTGCGATCGCAGGGCGATCCGGTGCTGTATCTCTCGAACCCGGCGGGCGTCGATCCGACAACGCGACGCAAGATGCTCGACGGTTTGGCCAAGCTGAATCAAAAGCGGTTCGTGGAAGTGGGCGATCCGGAAATCAACACGCGCATCGCGCAATACGAAATGGCGTTTCGGATGCAGACTTCGGTGCCGGAGCTGACCGACATCTCGAACGAGCCGAAGCATGTGCTCGACATGTACGGCCCGGAAGTCACCGACCCTGGCACGTTCGCCTACAACTGCCTGCTCGCGCGACGTATGGCCGAGCGTGGCGTCCGCTACACGCAAGTCTTCCTGCGCGGCTGGGACCATCACGGTGCCCTCCCCGGCAGCATCCGCCAACTGACGAAGGCCGCCGATCGTCCCGCTGCCGCGCTGGTCAAAGACTTGAAGCAGCGCGGAATGCTCGACGATACGCTGGTCGTCTGGGGTGGCGAGTTTGGCCGTACCGTCTACAGCCAGGGAACGCTGACCAAAGACAACTACGGCCGCGACCATCACCCGCGCAACTTCACGATGTGGTTTGCCGGCGGCGGCATGAAGAAGGGACTCGTCCACGGCGAGACCGACGATTTCTCGTACAACATCACCGAGAAGCCAATGCACGTCCACGACCTCAACGCCACGCTGCTGCATTGCCTGGGCCTCGACCACGAAAAGCTGACCTACCGTTTCCAAGGCCGAGATTTCCGCCTGACCGACGTGCATGGCAACGTGGTCAAGGAGATCCTCGCGTGAGAGGCGTCTGTCAGCCGATGACAGCAACGCCAAAGGTTCTTCGTCCCGCCAGGACTTTGTCATGTTGACTCTCTCCGGATCGCGAACCTCGTTCTGTGATGGCGTGAGCCGCCGCAATTTTCTCAAAGCGGGAGCGTTGGGATTCGGCGGCTTCGGTCTGGCGGACCTGTTGCGGCTGCGGGCTGAGGTGGGCGCGTCACCGAACATTCCGAAGTCGATCATTCTCATCTGCCTCCCTGGTGGCCCAAGTCACATCGACATGTACGACATGAAGCCGGACGCTCCCGCCGAATACCGGGGTGAGTTCCGGCCGATCGCCACGAATCTTCCCGGTCTTGACATCTGCGAGCTGATGCCGTTGCAGACGAAGATCGCCGACAAGCTGGCGGTGGTTCGCAACCTGACGTTCACTCAGGGCGATCACCAGATGCAGGAGGTTTACACGGCGTTTCCGGCGGCTCCGAACGCACCGTTCCTTTCGCCGCCGATTCGTCCGGCGGTCGGTTCGATCATCAGCAAGTTGCGCAGCGACGAGCGTTCGCTGTTGCCGAACTACATCAGTCTCGGCGGGAGCGACTTCTACAACGTCGCTGCGGCGGAAGTGCCGATGTACCTCGGCCCGGCGCATGCTCCGTTTGAGCCGAAAGGGGAAGTGGTCGGGAACCTGGAGTTGAGGAAAGAAGTCGGACTGAGCCGTTTCGGCGACCGTCAGTCGTTGCGTCGCACATTTGACCAACTGCGCCGCGATCTGGATGCCACGAACCAGTTGGAGGCGGTCGATTACTACAACGCGAAGGCCGTTGACATGCTGACGTCAGCCGCAGTCCGCAACGCCTTCGACATCGAACAGGAGTCGCCAGAGACGCGGGCGCTCTACGGAGCCGACACGAAATTCAAGCTGTATTACCAAGCAGGCCACACTTGGCATGCCTCGCGGTTCCTGCTGGCTCGACGACTGGCCGAGGCGGGTGTGCCGTTCATCACGCTGACCGAAGGAGGCTGGGACGATCACGGCAAAGTCAACGCCGCCTCGCCCGAAGGCAACGTCTTCGAGAGGCTGCGCGAGAAGCTCCCCGTATATGACCGCTCGATCTACGCGCTGATCACCGACCTCTATCAGCGCGGCCTGGACAAGGACGTAGCGGTCGTCGTGTGGGGCGAGTTCGGCCGCACTCCGCGCATCAACTTCGCCGGCGGACGGGACCACTGGCCGCGAACTGGCTTCGCTCTCTTTTCTGGAGGGGGCTTCCGCACCGGTCAGGTCATCGGCCAAACCGACGCCCGCGCCGAACGTCCGACGAGCAAGGCCTACACCCCGCAGAACGTCTTCGCGACGCTCTATCATTTCCTGGGCATCGATCCCGACCACTCCACCTATCAGCACCCCAGCGGCCGACCGATGCACCTCCTGGACGACTCGACTCGAATCACCGAGCTGGCATAGAGAACCACTGCGGAGAGGCCATTGACGAACGACATCCTGATTCAAGCGGAGAAGCTTGCCAAGATTTACAACGGCAAGACGCCGGTCACAGCACTGTGCGATGTCTCGTTCACGCTGCGGCGAGGTGAGTTGGCGGCGTTGCTGGGGAAGTCGGGATCTGGGAAATCGACGTTGCTCAATTTGCTGGCGGGGTTGGATCAGCCGTCGTCCGGATCGCTCGTCGTCGCGGGGTTGCCGTTGCACTCGTCGGATTCGGGACAGATGGCGGCGTATCGCTCCGGCACGGTTGGAGTAGTTTTTCAGTCATACAACCTGATCCTGAGACGCACCGCGTTGCAGAACGTTGAGCTGCCGCTTGTCTTTTCGGGACAGACTCCGAAAGATCGACAACAGCGAGCGTTGGCCGCGCTCGATGCGGTTGGATTGACGCCTCGCGCGCCTCACCGGCCGACGGAACTCTCCGGCGGCGAGCAGCAGCGAGT
>SYJG01000061.1 GCA_005798445.1 Planctomyces sp. | reverse complement strand
GATGCCGAAGTCTGGGAAACTCAACGCCGCCTCGCCCGCGACGAAGGGATCTTCACCGAACCCGCCGGAGCCGTCGCCCTCGCCGGTGCCCTGCGAGCCACTCGCGAATGCCGCCTCGCCCCCGACGCCCACATCATCTGCATGATCACCGGCTCCGGATTCAAAGACCCGCACTCGGTCGAAGAGGCGGTGGCCGCGACGGCCGGCGCTCCGCTGGTCAGTTTGGAAGAATTCTCGCGACAGGGGTATTGAACCGTAGGGTGGGTCAACCATCGGGCGACCCACCGCGAAGCGAGACGAAATGCTGGTGGGTCTCGCGATGCTCGACCCACCCTACCGTCGGCTCTGCTCTTCTTCGTCACTCGGTGCGAATCGCGCGGCAATTGCGACACCGACCGAGCACACAACAATCAGCGTTTCCCAGTCAAAATAATCCGACTCCAATAGCCAATTCAAAAGGACCAACCAACCACAGGCTCCGCATGTGAGAATCAGGGAAACCGTATTTCGACGAGGCAGCAGGAATAAGCAGACCGCCAATATCGCATGACTTACCGCAAGACTCGCAGTTCCTATGATGGCTTGTTCGACCAACTCTATGGCTTCAGAATGTTTTGTCTCCTCTTCCCTTATCTCTTCGGGTGTATCACTCGACTCTGACAATGGGGCATTCTTGGCACCTTGTAGCCCCCAAGTAATGACCGCCGAGTAAAAGCCGTACTCCAGAACGACGGCTCCATTCAGCAGAGCGGCAATGATCAAGACCCACGACATTGTCGAGTTCTTGGATTCGCGTCCAAAGCCAGTTTGAAATTGCGGCATCGCAGACTCTGTGTGTCTCAAGACTACTCGACCTGCCCCGACTTCCTGACTCCCGATCCAATCTGCTTCGTGGCCGAATCGCCCAGATCACCGCGAGATTTGTCAGCGAGCACGGTCAGCCGCGCGACGACATCGGCGTGTTGATCGGCGATGTTGGTGGTCTCGGCTCGGTCGGATTCGAGATCGAACAACGCGAGTTCGATCTTCTTCTGAGCCGGCTTGCCGGGGCGGGAGTCTCCGCCGACGTTGTCAGGCTTGGTCGAGATGTAGTCGTGCGGGAAGTGCAGTTTCCATTTTCCGCTGCGGACGGCTTGCAGGTGTTGACCCCAGTAGAAGTAGAACGCTTCGTGCGGTGACTTCGCGTTCGGTTGGCCGGAGATCAGCGGCCAGATGTCGAGGCCGTCGATCAGACGCTTCGGCAACTCCGCACCACTGAGCTTGGCGAGCGTCGGCAGGATGTCGATCGTCATGGCCGGCTCGCGACAGACAGAGCCAGTCGGAATCTTGCCGGGCCAGCGCATGATGCAGGGGACGCGGACGCCGCCGTCCCACGTCGTCCCTTTGCCTTCGCGCAGGCCGCCAGACGAGCCGGCGTGATTGCCGTAGGTCAGCCACGGGCCGTTGTCGCTCGCGAAGATCACCAGCGTGTTGTTCGTCAGGCCCAGTCGATCCAGCGTCGCGGTGATCTGGCCGACGGACCAGTCGATCTCTTGGATCACGTCGCCGAACAAACCTTGCTCCGACTTGCCGCGCTGCTTGTCCGAGACAAACAGCGGCACATGCGGCATCGAATGCGGCATGTAAACGAAGAAGGGTTGAGCTTTGTGCGACTCGATGAACTTGACCGCTCGTTCTGTGTACCAGGTCGTGAGGTTCGGCTGATCCTCGGCCGTGACCTGTGGGTTGATGATCTTGTCCCCTTCGATCAGCGGCAGATGCGGCCAGCGTTTGAGCCGCTCTTCCAACGGCAAGTTCGCGACGCCCGGATGATACGGCCACATGTCGTTCGAATACGGCAGACCGAAATACTCATCGAAGCCGTGCCGCACCGGCAGGAAGCGCGGATGATGACCGAGATGCCATTTGCCATAGATCGCCGTCGCGTAACCGCGCGGCTTGAGCACTTCGGCGATGGTCGTCTCGTCGTCATGAATCCCGTTCTTACTTTGCGGTCCCAGCGCGCCGAGGATGCCAACTCGATTCGGATAGCAGCCTGTCAGCAGCGCCGAACGCGAGGCCGAACAGACCGCTTGGGCGACGTAGAAATCGGTGAACCGTACG
Source organism: Planctomyces sp. (assembly GCA_005798445.1). Lineage (GTDB taxonomy): Bacteria > Planctomycetota > Planctomycetia > Planctomycetales > Planctomycetaceae > SXKJ01. The sequence continues at coordinate 2,023 of SYJG01000061.1, read as the reverse complement.
CCGTCCGCTTCCAGCTTGTCGAGATGTGGAGTCTTCCAACCCTTCGCTCCGTAACAGCCGAGGTCGCCGTAGCCGAGATCATCCGCGTAGATCAGCACGACGTTCGGCGGCCGCTCGGCGGCCAGCAGTGCCGTGGCCAAGAGATTCAGCAGCAGACCGCACAGGAGTCCTGCGAAAATTCGTCGGTGAGGCATCGGATATCTCCAATCTGAGTCGAGAAGTACAGCTTCACTAACACGACGCGCAAGCGAGTGATCTTGGTGCGTACCACTCGCTGCTATGTGGCGGTTTGTCAAATGAGTGATGGGGCTTGCGAACGCAGCTTTTCCACATCAACGTCTTGTCATGCAAATCACAACCAACCATCAACACGTCTGACATCGCTCAAGCTCATTGAAGTCCATTGGAAATGGGGGTTGACCTCTCCATCCCAAGTTCACCTTCAAGGAGCCATTTTTCAAACCTCCCACATTGTGACTGGCGCGTCATGATGGAAGACTCGGTGCCGTTTTGAAATTCACAGAATCCGTCAGACAAATTTTGGGCTGGAGCGGATCAAAGACACGGCACTCGGAACGAGTGTGGATGGGGGCAGGGCATGAGTGGTACCGCGTGGAGAGACCGGTTTCAGCAGCGATTGAACGGACACGATCCGTCGCAGCCGCAGCACGTCACCGCGGTCGTCGATGCGATTTTGGCGAATGCTCGCGAGGCGGGAGCCAGTGACGTGCATCTGGTGCCGCAAGAGTCGGGCCTGGCAATGCAACTGCGGATTGACGGCGTGTTGCAGCCGATCGCGGAACTGCCGAGGGAGACCTCCTCGAACGTGATTGCTCGGCTGAAGGTGCTGTCCGAACTGCTGACGTATCGGACCGACGTGCCGCAGGAAGGGCGGGTGCGGTCGGACTCGGTGGCGATGTCGAACGGCAACGGCGATCGGCGCGGGTCTCCCGACCCCGCCGCTGACGGAGACCTGCGGTCGGCTGGAGCGGCGGGGTCGGGAGACCCGCGCCAAGCGCCGGCGGGGTTGGGAGACCCGCGCCGAGCGCGGGATCATTCGGTCGAGATGCGGGTCAGCACGTTTCCGACGCTGTTCGGCGAGAAAGCCGTGGTGCGGCTGTTTGTCGGATCGGGTGGGTTTCGGTTTCTCGGCGAACTCGGACTGCCGGAGGACATCGAAACGGCGTTGCAGCGTTTGCTCGATCGGCGGAACGGGCTGCTGCTGATTACCGGGCCGGCCGGTAGCGGCAAGACGACGACGGCGTATGCCGCGCTGCGCGAGATCGTCCGGGCGAGCGGTTCGACACGGAGCATCTCGTCGTTGGAAGACCCGATCGAGGCGGTCGTGCCGGGAGTGGCTCAGTCGCAAATCAACAATGCGGCGAGCTTCGATTACGCGATCGGCTTGAAGTCACTGATGCGTCAAGACCCGGAGGTGATCTTTGTCGGCGAGATTCGTGATCGCAACACGGCGGAGACGGCGTTTCAGGCGTCGCTCACCGGACAACTGGTGCTGACGACGTTTCACTCATCGAGCGCGGCCGGGGCGATCAGCCGGCTGAGCGACATGGGGATCGAGCCGTATTTGTTGCGCAGCGGAGTCATCGGAATTTTGGCGCTGCGGCTGTTGAGAAAGTTGTGTTCCTGTGCGGTCGACGAGGCGGATGGCGGCGCTGCGCATCTCGGATTGGATGTCCCGTGCGCAAAGCGACCGGTCGGTTGCGAACGGTGCGGCGGGACGGGCTATCGCGGACGCATGATCGTTTCGGAATTGTTACAGCCGGATTTGAGCGGCATGGGCCGAGCAATCTTGTCTCGTGGTGATGCGACCGAGATCGAGGGGCTGGCGGTGCAAGCCGGAATGATGACTTTGCTGCGACGCGCGTCACAGGCGGTCGAAGCGGGACAAACCAGTCCGGCAGAAGTCCGAAGGGTTTTGGGTTGGGGAATTTCGTAGCGAAGTAGGGTGGGTCGAGTCATCGAGACCCACCAATCAAAACCAAGCCGGTGGGTCTCGATGACT
>SYJG01000060.1 GCA_005798445.1 Planctomyces sp. | reverse complement strand
CTTCCGCCCCGGCGACGTCGAGGTCGGTCCCGACGGAGCCATCTACTTCACCGACTGGCAAAACCCGATCATCGGCCACATGCAACACAACCTCCGCGACCCCAGCCGAGACCACGACCACGGCCGCGTCTATCGCGTGACCTATGTCGGACGAGAGACGGTCAAGCCGAAGCCGATTGCGGGGCAGCCAATTATCCAATTGATTTTCGCACTTACGGACGTCGATGATCGAGTCCGATACCGTGCGCGAATCGAGTTGTCCGGTCGTCCAACGAACGATGTTCAGGTCCAACTACGGAATTCCATCGACGGATGGCGCGGAGTCGGAATCAGAAGCGCGCTGGCCGATGCGATCACGCTGTTGGAAGCAACGAAGCGTGACTTGGTCTCTGGAAATGCGGAACAGAAGAGAATTGCGAACCAGTTGTTGCCGCAATGTGAACGTGACGTGCGAGATGTCCAGCATTTTTCGCTCGAACTACTTTGGGTAAGCCAATCTCACAACATTATCAATGCTCCGCTACTTGAATTTGTGCTCAACTCGCCCGACCACCGCGCCCGCGCCGCCGCCGTTCGCGTAATCGCCGCGTGGCATGACCGGTTGCCGAACGCGTTGGACCTGCTCCGCCGAGCCGCCGCCGATGAATCGCCGCGAGTCCGCTTGATGGCGATCTGGGCCGCCAGCTTCATCCCCAGTCCCGAGGCCGCCGAAGTTGTGCTCATCGCCAACGAGCAGCCGACCGACCTGCACCTCGAATTCCTCAGCAAGGAAGTCCTGCGCACGCTGCAACCGCTGCTCGACAACGCCACCAAGGGAGGCCAGCGAGTCGCCTTCAAATCCGAAGCCGGTGCCCGCTACCTGCTGAAAGGTTTGTCGAACGACGAGTTGATCACGGAGTTCCGTAAGTTGGCCGCCCCCGGCCGACCTTCCGATGTGCCCGCAACTCCAAGCAAGACGGCCGAGGGCGGCCATCCTACGCGCTTGATCGCCACCGAGATGCTCTACCGCCCCGGCCTCCGCGACGAACACCGCCGCGAAGCCATCCGCGAAATCGCCAAGCTCGACAAGAAACCCGAACTGCGAGTCATCATGGACGGCATCGCGTCGCTCGACGGCAAAGCCGCCAACGTAGACACCAGCGTCGTCTTCGACCTCGTCCGCCAACTCACCGGCCAGAGCGCGTCCGAACTGACCACCGCCCGAGCCGAACTCGAAAAACTCGCGACCTCCGCCAAGCAACCGATCTTCCGCCAAATCGGCTACGTCTCGCTGATCAACGTGGACAACAACGTCGATGCCGCCTGGAAGCTCGCGACCACCGACGCCAAACGCCTCGTCGATTTCGTCAACGCCATGCCGATCATCAGCGACCCCGGCGTCCGAGCCACGCTGTATGAACGAGTCGAACCGCTGCTGAAGGAACTCCCCGAACCGCTGCGAGGCCCCAAGTCGAAGGGGACCAACGGCCGCTTCGTGCGCATCGAAATCCCCGGCAAGGCCACGTTGACCCTCGCCGAAGTCGAAGTCTTCTCCGGCGGCGAAAACGTCGCCCGCAAAGGCCGAGCCTCGCAGAAAAACACCTCGCACGGCGGCGACGCTTCCAAAGCCATCGACGGCAACAAGTCCGGCAACTACGGCGACGGCGGCCAAACTCACACCGAGGAAAACACCGGCAACCCGTACTGGGAAGTCGATCTCGGCGACGAACACCCCATCGACCAAATCAACATCTACAACCGCACCGAGATCCCCGACCGCCTCAACAACTTCACCGTCAAAGTGCTCGACGAGAAGCGCGGCGAAGTCTTCAAGTCCGAAAAGAACCCCGCCCCGAAAGTCAGCACCGAGTTCAAGCTCGAAGGAGGCGGCCCCGAAAGCCTCGTCCGCCGAGCCGCGATGGGTGCCCTCACGATCGTCCGCGGCCAAGAACCAAAGACCTTCGCCTCGCTGAGCAAGTTCGTCAAAGAGGACGTCGATCGCCTCACCGCCATCCGCTCACTTCAACGCCTGCCCAAGCAGACGTGGCCGAAAGAAGACGCCCCCGCGCTGCTCAACGTGATGGTCGAAGCCGTGAAAAAGATCCCGGCCAAAGACCGCACGCAATCCCCCGCCATCGACATGCTCGAATTCGGCGACGCCCTCGCCTCGCTGTTGCCCGCCGCTGACGCCAAGCTCGCGCGAGCGACGCTCGGCGAACTCGGCATCCGAGTCATCAAGATCGGCACCGTCTTCGAGAAGATGAGCTACGACAAAGACATCATCGCCGTCCAAGCCGGCAAGCCCGTCGAGTTCATCCTCGATAACAGCGACCTGATGCCCCACAACCTCGCGATCACGCTCCCCGGAGCCTTGGAAGAAATCGGCCTCCTCTCCGAAGCCAACGCCCAAAAGCCCGGCTTCGCCGAGAAGCACTACATCCCCGACAGCCCGAAGATTCTCGCCAAAAGCACCCTGCTCCAACCGCGAGACTCCCAACGCCTGAGCTTCAACGTCCCGAAGCAGCCCGGCATCTACCCGATCGTCTGCACCTACCCCGGCCACTGGCGTCGCATGTACGCCGCGCTGTACGTCGTCGCCGACCTCGACGCCTACGAAGCCGCCCCCGAAGCGTACCTCGCCGCCGCCAAGATCGAAGCCGCCGACGCCTTGCTCAAGGACCGCCGCCCGCGCACCGAATGGAAGTTCGAAGACCTCGCCAAAGTCATCGAAGCCCTCGACCACAAAGCGATGGGCCACGACCACGGCGCTGGGCGCGGGTCTCCCGACCCCGCCCATGACAAGCGCAGCTACACCGCCGGCAAGCAGCTCTTCACCGTCGCCAACTGCGTCGGCTGCCACAAACTCGACAACGTCGGCAAAGAGTTTGGCCCCGACCTGAGCAAGCTCGACGCCAAGCTGAAGCCGAGTGACATCCTCAAGGAACTGCTCGACCCGTCTGCCAAGATCAACGAGAAGTACCAAACCAACGTCTTCGAGCTGCAAGACGGCAAAGTGATCCAAGGTTTGGTCGTCGCAGAAAGCGGAGACATCATCAAGGTGGTGGTGAACCCGCTGATCAGCACGGAGCCAGTCAGCATCAAGCGTAACGAAGTCGCCGAGCGAGTCCGTTCCAAGACGTCGATCATGCCCAAGGGTCTGCTCGAAAAACTGACCCGCGACGAAATCCTCGATCTGATCGCCTACCTCGCTTCACGAGGCGACAAAAACAGCCCGCTGTTTAAGGGGCATGATCATTAACTTTGGAGTGCGGCGACCCAAGTCGCCGCTTTTCAAACCGCGCTGTTTCACAATCGACAATCGCCACACCAATCCAACCGTGTTGAAAAGCGGTGACTCAGGTCACCGCACTCCAAAAATGACCGCTCCACCGCTCAGCATCAAATCCCGCCAGCAAGAGGGCGTTCTCGAACTCCAATGGACGCACGGCACCTACCGGCTGCCGTTTCGTTTCCTGCGAGGACGCTGCCCGTGCGCGAGCTGCGTCAATGAAGTCACTGGAGTCCGTATGGTCGATGTCGAAGACGTTCCGCTGGCCGTCGCTCCGACCAACATCCAATTCTCCGGCAACTACGCGATCAAGATTTCCTGGAACGACCGCCACGACACTGGCCTCTTCACCTGGGAATACCTCGAACTGCTCAGCAAAGATTTAGCGACGGCAGCGGCCCCATAACGAGTGTTCGGCGAGCGGCAGGGCGTTAGCCCTCCGAGAATCTGGTCGAGACCGTGATCGACTCGGAGGGCTGACGCCCTGCCGCTCGACATGACAGGTTTTTCAACATGACGTACGAAGTCGAAATGAAATTTCCGCTGCCCGACGTGGCCGCCGTCGATGCCCTCCGGCAGCGCATCGCCGTGCTGGGAGCACACGCCAGCCAACCGCTCGACCAACGCGACATTTACTTCGCACATCCCAGCCGTGACTTCGCACAGACCGACGAGGTCTTCCGCCTGCGCTGCGTCGGCAACGAAAACTTCCTGACCTACAAAGGGCCGGTGCTCGACGCGATCGCCAAGACGCGCCGAGAAATCGAAGTCCCCGCAGCTTCCGGCCAAGCCGCTCGCGAACAGTTGCGCGAGATGCTCACATCGCTCGGCTTTCGCGAAGTCCGCGACGTCGTCAAGCGCCGCGAGCCGTTCCATCTCCGCTGGCAAGACCGCGATCTCGAAGTCGTCATCGACAATGTGCGCGATCTCGGCTGGTTCGCGGAGCTAGAAATTATCGCCGAGGATTCCGATCGCGATGCCGCACGCGAATGCCTGTTCGCCCTCTCGCAAGCGTTGAGCCTCGGCAAATCCGAACGCCGCTCGTATCTCCGCTTGCTGCTGGAGAAGGATGCGAGTGCGTGACCGAGTGCCTATGCCCAATACGTCCGGTCAAGCGTGCGGAAGTTGATCGCTTCGTGCAGATGTTCTGGCTGGATGGTTTCGCTGTTCGCGAGGTCCGCAATCGTGCGAGCAACTCGCAAGATCTTGTCGTGAGCGCGGGCCGAGAAGCCCATCTCTTCCATCGCCTGCCGGATCAGCGTCTCCGCCTCCGGCACCAGTTTGCAGTATTGGCGAATCTGCCGAGTGGACATCTTGCCGTTGCACATCCCCGGCAGGTTGCTGAATCGGAGACGCTGAATGTCGCGTGCGGCGCGGACCTGCTCAACCATTGTCGCGCTGGATGTGCCCGGTTGACTGTCGGCAATCTCACGAAACGGTACGGCCGGAACTTCGACGTGAATGTCGATGCGGTCTAGCAGAGGGCCGCTGATTTTGGCGAGGTAGCGTTCAATCTGCATCGAGCTGCACTGACAGTTGCGTTTCGGATCGCCGCGATAGCCACAGGGGCACGGATTCATCGCCGCGACCAGCATCAAGTTCGCGGGAAACGTCACGCTGCCGCTCGCTCGTGAGATCGTGACGTTGTTTTCCTCCAACGGCTGCCGCAGCACTTCCAGAGTGCGACGATTGAATTCGGGAAGTTCATCGAGGAACAACACGCCGTGATGAGCAAGGCTGATCTCACCCGGAGCGGGCGTGCTCCCGCCGCCGACAAGACCGGCTTCGCTGATCGTGTGATGCGGCGATCGAAACGGACGCTGCAAGATCAACGATTGCCCACGCTCCAGTCGACCGACGGCGGACCAGATGCGAGTCGTCTCCAAACTTTCCTCGGTGTTCAGCCGAGGCAAGATCGTCACCAGCCGCCGCGCGAGCAGTGTCTTGCCGGTCCCTGGTGAGCCGATCATCAGAAGATGGTGCGTGCCGGAGGCGGCGACCGTGACTGCACGCTTTGCCGACTCTTGCCCTTTCACGTCCGAGTAATCGACGTCGTAATTCCCAAACGTCGCGACCGCACGCTCCCAACTGAACTGAGCAGGTTCGATGTCCAATTCTCCGGATAGAAATCCGACCGCTTCGGTCAGCGCGCCGATCGGGATGATCTGGATGCCGTCGACGACCGATGCTTCGGGCACGTTCTCAAGAGGAACCAGCAGCCCCGTCTTGCCTTGTTCGCGGGCGGCAATCGCCATCGACAAGGCTCCGCGCACCGGCCGCAATGTGCCGTCGAGCGCCAGTTCACCGACCGCCGCGAATTCGTGCAGCCGATCGCGCGTGAGTTGTCCGCACGCTACGATGATGCCCAGCGCGATCGGCAGATCGAAGGACGCACCTTCCTTCGGCAGTTCGGCCGGAGAAAGGTTGATGACAACTCGGTCGATCGGCCGCGAGTAGCCGCAGTTGACAAGCGCTCGTTCGACGCGATGCGTGCTTTCTTTCACCGCCATCTCAGCCATTCCGACCAGCACGGTGCGCGGCATGGACGCGGGTGAAATATCGACTTCGACCTCAACCGGCTTCGCCTCGATTCCCAGCAACGAATACGAAAACAACTTCGCCAGCATGAACCGCCTCCACGTCAGAACACATCTCTCCGACGTGTTCGCGATTCAGAGCAGTCTATCGCCGATGTGTGTTGCCGCCACGGTAGCGATGTTCGGTTCACTCCCACGGACCGGCGAAGTTCACTACACCATACTCGCCAGAGATTGCCGACGAGGACGAATTTCGGCCACTGTCGCACGAATGCCAAAAGGAGTTGAGCCATGTTGCGGATGAAAGTCGCCCAAGCTCTGAAGTCGGGTCAGGACGGGCAAGCCGTCGATCTTCGCGGCTGGGTACGGACGCGACGCGATTCCAAACAGGCGTTTTCGTTTGTCGAGCTCAACGACGGCAGTTGCCTGGCCAACTTGCAGATCGTCATTGACGCCAACGTGCCGGGTTACGCGGACGCGATCAAGCATGTGACGACCGGCGCGAGCATCGCCATCGAAGGTGAGATCAAGGACTCCCCCGCGAAAGGGCAGCGGGTCGAAGTTCACGCCAAGTCACTGCGAGTGCTCGGCGAGGCGGACCCGCTCAAGTACCCGCTGCAAAAGAAGGGGCACTCGATGGAGTTCCTGCGCGAGATCGCGCACCTGCGACCACGCACGAACACGTTTGGAGCAGTCACGCGCGTTCGAAATGCGGCCTCGGCGGCGATTCACCACTTCTTTCAGTCGCGCGGGTTCGTCTACATCCAGTCGCCGGTCATCACGACCAGTGACTGCGAAGGGGCCGGGCAGATGTTTCAGGTCACGACGCTCGACCTGCACAAGCTGGCCGCGTCGGGCAAGCCGGTGAACTTTGAACTCGACTTCTTCGCCAAGCCGGCGTCGTTGACGGTCAGTGGACAACTCGAAGCCGAGATCTTCGCGACTTCAGTCGGCGATTGTTACACGTTTGGCCCGACGTTTCGGGCGGAGAACTCGAACACGACACGGCACCTCGCCGAGTTCTGGATGGTCGAGCCCGAGATGCCGTTCTACGAACTGACCGACAACATGCAGCTCGCCGAATCGTTCATCAAGTCGGTCATCGGCGACGTGCTGAAGAACTGCGAAGCCGACATGGCCTTCTTCAACGAGCGGATCGACGAGAAGCACGAGTTGCTCACGACGATGCAGAACATTCTCGACCACGAGTTCATCCGGCTGCCGTACACCGAGGCGGTCGAGTTGCTGCGAAACTCCGGCCAAAACCAAAAATTCGAGTTCCAAGTCGAATGGGGCTGCGACCTGCAATCCGAGCACGAGCGTTTCCTGACCGAGCAGCACTTCAAGCAGCCGGTGATCCTGTTCGATTACCCGCGGACGCTGAAGCCATTTTACATGCGCTGCAACGATGACGGCAAAACGGTACGAGCGATGGACGTGTTGGTCCCGCGCGTCGGCGAGATCATCGGCGGCAGCCAGCGTGAAGAGCGACTCGACGTGCTGCTGGAACGGATGAAAGAGTGCCATCTCGATCCGGAGACGTATTGGTGGTACGTCGATCTGCGGAGGTACGGCACGGTACCGCATTCAGGGTTCGGCCTGGGCTTCGAGCGACTGATTCAGCTCGTCACCGGCCTGGGCAACATTCGCGACTGCATTCCCTTCCCGCGCGTGCCCAAAAGCGCAGACTTCTGATCGATTCACCAGCACGACGCGCCAGTCACTATGTGGGAGGTTTGAAAAAGGGCTCCTTGAAGGTGAACTTGGGATGGAGAGGTCAAACCCTATTTCCAAATTATTTCAAGGAGCTTGAGAGATGTCAGACGTATTGATGGTTGGTTGTGATTTGCATGACAAGACGTTGATGTTGAAAAGCTGTGTG
>SYJG01000008.1 GCA_005798445.1 Planctomyces sp. | reverse complement strand
GGGAGAGGGCTGGGGTGAGGGTTTTGATTCGTTCGACGTTCACTCGCGAGTTCTAGCCCGCGAACCGCATGATGCTCGACGACTCGTTCTCGTCCCTCTCGCAGCATTGCCAACGTCACACCAAATGATTCGTTCGCCGCTTGCGTCCCTGCGATCGACTGAAACAGCAAATCAATCGGAGCACCGCGATCGAGTGCCGCCAACTGCGTGCTGATGTGCGCGAGACAACAGGACTGTGTCGGCACGCCCAGCACTTCGATCAACCGCTGCAACGTGTGCTCGATTGCTGCGACGCACTCGACCGACTCGGCCGCCGGATTGACGCCGATGACCGCGTCTCCGCAGCCGAACAACAAACCGTCCAAGGCGGACAGCACAATTCCGCGCAGATCGTCGCTGGGATGATTCGGCTGCACACGGATTGCCAACACGCCGCATTCGCCCAGCGTGTTGCGGCAGCGGGTCACGTTACGAATCTTCGCTGCGGCGAGTACCAGGTCTTGATTACTCATCAGCTTCGCGACAGCGGCGGCAACCTCAGGAGTGATCGCCCAGTTCAGCCGCCGTAACGTGGCTTCGTTGGCACATTCGGACAGCAAGAATTCGCGGAATTCACCGACGGTCAGCGAGCGGAGTTCCTCGAACGTGACTCCGTCTTGCGTTTCGACAATCAGCCGCGAAACATCATCTCGATCCGGATCAATCACCGGATTCGCGACGATCTCGCCAAGCGTCACATCGGCCAGCGCCCATTTCGCCGCGATGCGTTCACGAGCGTTCGACGCCGCCAAACCGGCGAGCTGATCGCCCGACTTTTCTTCGTTCGCCTTTGCGAGCAATTCGCGCAGGTCGGCGAAGTTGAACGACTCGTTGCGGATCGTCGCGCGATACGGCATGAATGGAACTCCATGCCACCGGGTCAAGCCCGGTGGGGATGATTTCGATTGTTCGTCACGGCAGCGCAACCCCCAGTTCCTTCGCCGCGCCGCACAACATTGTCCACGTTCCGGCGTCGAGCGGAATCCCGCTCGCGATTCGCTCGTGACGGATCGCCGCACTGCGATCGCCAGGTAGCGTTATGGATTCGACACCCGGCTTGCGCGGTGTCGAGCGAACGTACTGGATCAGCTTGTCCGCTTCACCCAGGAAGTGCGACGTGCCAGCGAATCGCGCGGGGTCCCACACGACCAACAACACGTTGTTGGTCCCGGTCTCGGAGGGATCTGCCGGCGGGCACCAGCCTCCCGACAATCCCCCCACCAGCACGTCCAACAACAGTCCCAAGCCGAAGCCCTTGTAGCCGTGAGCTTCGCCGCCCAACGGGAGCAACGTACCGGGGTTTTCGCTGAACCGAGCGGCCGGATCGGTCGTGGGATTTCCACTGGCATCTTGCAACCAGCCGGAAGGGCAGGGCTCGCCCGCCAACAACTTGGCTTTGACTTTGCCGTTTGCCACGACGCTGGTCGAAAGGTCGAGCACCAGTGGTTCGCCACTCGTCGGCACCGCAAGGCCGAGTGGATTCGTGCTGATCCGCGCCTCAAGTCCTCCGGGCGGAGCGACACACTTCAGCACGCCGTTGTCATTCACGGTCATCATGGCCGCGAAGCCGAGTCGAGCAGCCAGCTCCACCCATTCCGCCAACCGGCCAACGTGGCCGCAGTTTTTCAGAGTGCCACACGCGATGCCAAGAGGCCGACACTTCTCCACCAGTGCGACGACCAATCTGCGAGCCAAAACCTGCCCGAAACCGCGTCGGCCGTCGGCCACTAGAACAGCGGGGGTCTCTGTCTGCACCTGCCACTCGACCCCACCACACAGTTCGCCGGTTCGCAGGGCGGCGAGATAATCTCCCACGCGGAGCACGCCGTGCGACTCGTGGCCGCGCAGGTTGGACTCCACCAAACTGGTGGCGACCTCGGTCGCTTCGGACTCTCCAACACCAGCGGCCCGAAAAAGGTCGACCACAAATTTTGTGAGTTTTTCCGGGGAATACTGGACTTTATTCATTGTCATGGTCACTCTGTTGTTGATGTCTAAATAGGATAAATGCGAAGACTGCGTCGATTTTACGAAGCTGGCACCCCTGATTCGCTCCCCAAATGTTTGACTCCCAGGAGATGGCTATGAAGCGTTTGATTGCACTCGCGTTGATTCCCAGTTTGGCCTTTGGCACGACCGTCTATTCAGACGAGCACGGATTCCCCAGTTTCATCGTGTTGGATTCCGCGCCCGTCGAAAACTGTCCCCAGGCTGTTCCCGTGCAAGTGCAGTGCGAGGTTCCGGTCGTCGCGGCACCCCAACTGCGGAAGGTGCAACGAGTCGTGCCGCGCACAACGTATCAAACCGTGACGAAAACCATCATGGTGCCGACCACGACGCTGGAGACTCGGCAGTCGCAGTCGGTCGAGTACCGCGTTGAAGTCCGCGAACGAGCCGTCACGGTTTATGACCAAGTCCCCGAAACCAAACGGATCACGACCGAACAAACGGTTCTGGTTCCGGAGACTCGGCTCCGCACCGAAGAATACACGGTGCAGGTACCAGTCGTGCGAACCGTTCGGCAGAACGTCACCGTGCAAAATGTCCAGATGGAAACTCGCGTGGGGACTCGGCGAATCGCTCGTTATGTCCCTGGGACCGAGTTGCAAACCGTAGTGACCGGCGGTGAACTTGTCCGCAGGGGAGAGGTCTCGGATCGCGGTGGAGTGAAGGCGAAGGCCACGGTGGTTGGCGGTTGCGAGAAGCAAGTTGCCGTTCCGGTGACAGTCCGTCAAATCGTCGAGCAGACCTACGAATACGACGTGGCTGTCGCTCGGCCAGCCACGACGACTCGCTTGGTGCAGCAAACCGATTATCGTACTGAAACTCGCACACGTGCTGTCCCAGAGACGGTCCATGTGAGGAAACTCCAAACTCGCTCACACGATGTGACCGAGATGAAATCGGTGCCCCGCGAGCAGAAAGAAACTTACACGGAACGAGTGCCGCACGTCGTCACGAGCGAGATTCGAGTTCCGGTGACCAAGATGGTCGCGAAGACTGTCACGGAACAAGTTCCGGTGACCACCTATGACATCATCGAGGAAGTGATCTGCCAGTGAGCAATTGCCGTGTCCTCGTCGATCAGGTTTTCGAGGCTGACCGACGGTAAATTCGTGAGGTCGCTGGAAATCGAGCGTGTTGCCCCGGAAGATGCGCCGCTTTTGCAGGGCGTGCGAGGCGACGATGGCTCTGGTTTTTCACTTGGCGTTTTTTTCCGTGCTCATCATGGCGGCGTCGCTGGCCGGCGGGTTGGCTCCGGCGATGATGCGATTCACGCATCGGGCGTTGCACCTGCTGATGAGTTTTGTGGCCGGATTGATGTTGGGGGTTGGTGTTTTTCACCTGTGGCCGCATGCGACCGAGAAGCTGAACTACGACGTTCACGCCACCGCCGGCTGGTTGATGGCGGGCCTGCTGGGAATGTTCTTCCTGATCCGTGCGTTTCACTTCCACCAGCACGCATCGCTTGAACCGGACGATGCGCAAGCTCCGGGCACCAACGCCGAGAGCGAGCATTCTGGCTGCCTCGTCCACGATCACGGCCATCATCACGATCACGATGGGACGCACGGCCACGCGGGCCACGGAAATGAACCGCCCTCTGCTCACAAGCTGAGCTGGGTGGGGATCGGCTTCGGCCTGACGGTTCACACGTTGATCGACGGTATGGCGCTGGCCGCGAGTGTCCAGACCGAGATGTCGCTGGGAGGGACGACTTGGGTTGCGGGGGTCGCGACGTTTATGGCGATCGCGCTGCACAAGCCGTTGGATGCGATGTCGATCACGACGTTGATGGCCTCGTCGGGTTGGTCGCGCCGTTCCAGGATGGCGGCGAACCTGGCTTTCGCGGCGATGTGCCCCATCGGAGTGATTTTGTTCTTCGCCGTAGAAAGCGTGCTGCCCGCGAACGACACTTTCCTGGGAGCCGCGCTGGCCGTCTCGGCAGGAGTCTTTCTCTGCATCTCGCTCAGCGACTTGCTGCCGGAAATCCAATTTCACCATCACGACCGTCTGCAATTGTCGCTGGCGCTGTTGGCGGGAGTTCTGATTGCTGGGGGGCTGGTTTTCATTGAGCCAAGACACTCGCGCGAACTCCCACCTGTTCGCCAACTGGGTTCCGTGATCCAGATCGAAATCTGACTCGTTGCCAATCAGGGAGCAAGATCAATGACCAAACGCAGGACTATTTTTTGGAGGGTGCCAGCCACGATCATTCTGTTGGTTGTCCTCGGACATCTCGCACACACGCCGGCGGTGACTGCCGATGAGCCGAAAGTTGACAGCAGCGATGCTCGCCAGCATCCGCTCAGTGCCGATGAACAAGCCAAGTTGCGTAAGCAATGGGACGACGATCTGGCCGACGTGTCCAAAAAGCTCGAAGCAACGCCCGACAGCGTGTCGCTGCTTTCCAAGCGAGGAGATGTGCTCTTTTTTCGAGGAGAATTCGCCAAGTCGGTTCGCGACTACGAACGCATGAGCGAGTTGAACCCGACGCTCGACGCTTCTCATTGGCGACTGGGCATCGCATATTTCTACGCCGAACAGCCACAGAAATCGGCCAAGCAGTTCGACAAGTTTTTCGTCACCGACGATGTGGATCGCGAAGCTGGCTTGTGGAAGTACATCGCTCAAGCTCCAACGCTGGGCACCGAAAAAGCACGAGCCGGACTGCTCAAGTACAAAAAGGATGACCGCGAACCGATGCCGACGATTTATCGGCTGTTCGAGGACGAGCTCACGCCGGACGATCTGCTGAAGTCGGTCGATGCCAAACTGCCCCAGAACGTCCGCGAGCAACGACTATTTTACATCGAGCTGTATCTCGGCTTGTGGCACGACGCCTACAAACGTCCGAAGGAGGCGTTGCCGCACTTCCGAGCCGCGACCGCCAACCGCTGGGGACGCACGGCCAGCTACGGCCCAAATTACATGTGGCACGTCGCTCGCGTGCATTACGAGCGGCTGGCCGAGAAGCCAAAGCCGTAGCGCGGCCAGGCCGCGAATGTCCAAGTCCCAAGCTTCAATGTCCAAGGAAATCTCAAATCTCAAAGTCCAAAATTGACGCCGCCATGAGACCTTGAGATTTGGAGTTTGAAATTTCCTTGGACATTGGGTTTTGGAACTTGGGATTTCTTAGGATTGGTTTTCATCCGCCAGAGGCCTCAGTATTATCCGGCCCTTTGATTTTCCACTGTCCTTTCAAGAGACCGCTGCACCGCCATGTCTGCTCGATTTGAACAAGCCGAGTTGCTGAAGAAGCAGTACACCGACAAGTACGTCGTCGTGAAATCCGGAGTGCCGGAGCTTCGCCGATTCGACGGTCTGACCGGCGTCGTGAAGACGGTCAACATGAGTTGCCGAGCACTCGTGCTGTTCGACGGCCCGGCGGACATCGGCTGGTACGACATTGATCCGGCATTCCTGACAGTGGTGGATGCTCCGGCTCCGAAGAAGAAGGCCGAGGAGAAGCCGGCGAAGGAATCGCCCGCTGCCAAGTCTGCTCCGGCGGCGAAGCCCGCAGCGGCTTCCGAAAAGAAGGCTAGTCCTCTGGATTTGATCCGACAGCAAGGTGCGGCCGGTGCGAAGCCAGCAGCAGCACCCGCAGCCGGTGGTGCGAAGCCCAGCCCGCTCGATTTGATTCGTCAGCAGGGTGCCGCCAAAGCGGGTGGGGCGGCGGCCGCGCCAACTCCAGCGGCCAGTGGTGAAGGCAAGAAGTTGTCGCCGATTGAGATGATCCGCCAGCAGCAAGCGACGAAGACTGAAGCGGCTGCTCCAGCGGAGGCCGCACCCGCGCCGGCTGTTGAAGCACCGAAGCCGGCGGCAGCGGCGGATGGCAAGAAACTGTCGCCGCTCGAATTGATCCGCATGCAAGGTGCGTTCAAGGGCAACAAGTAGCGGCTGAGCTTTCTCATCGCCGACGAGCCTGCCGTGTCCAACTCCGTGCGGACGATTGTGGTCTTCGAGTCTCGGTCCCGCTGGGAGTCTGAGTTGCAGCGCCAGTTCCGAAACGAATCGGTGCGTGTGCGTGGCTGCCGCTCGTTGAGCGAACTCTCGTCCTTCGCGTTTCCGCCAATCGCCGATGTCCTGGTCATCGACCTCCCGGAAGACATGACCGAATGCCTGCAATGGCTGAGCAAACTGGTCGCACCACCGCGAGTCCCGTCGGTGATCGTGCTGTGTTCGTCCGAGGCGGCTGATCTGGAGTGGACTCTGCGCGACGTCGGAGTCCGCGAAGTCCTGGTCGGTGATTCGTCCGGTGAACAACTCGCACGAATTTGCCGACGGCTCATCTCCAATCCTGAGTAATGGATGGTGCTCGTTGTTCGTCACCGTTGAGACCGCTACAACTCAAAGCCTCCGAATCCTTCCTCGAAACTTGCCAGCAAAGAGACCATGACAGACGCTGAAATCCGCTCCAAACTTGGACAACTGACCGACCCCGAACTGGGAATCTCGTTCGATCGACTGGGCCTGATCAAGTCGGTGCAGACGACATCCGACGTCATCAAGGTCGAGGTGCAACTCCCAACGCCGGCCTATCCGGGACGCGAACGAATTGGCGACTTGATCGGCAGCGCCTTGAGTGGCCGCAAGGTCGAGGTCTCGTATTCGTGGCAAGTTCTCGGCCGAGAGACGGGCGGAAAGATCGGCCTGCGAATCAAGAACGTCGTCGCGGTCGGCAGCGGCAAAGGGGGAGTTGGCAAGAGCACGACCGCTGCGTCGCTGGCCTACGGTCTGAAACATTTTGGAGCAAAGGTCGGACTGCTCGACGCCGACGTCTACGGGCCGAGCATTCCGCTGCTCACTGGCGCGAAGGGGACGCCGATTGTTCGCGAGGTCGAACTGCCCACCGGCCAGAAGATTCAGCGGCTCGAACCGATCGACGCAGACGGCATGAAAGTCCTCTCGATCGGCTTCCTGATCCGCGAAAACCAAGCGGTCATCTGGCGCGGTCCGATGCTGCACAAGCTGCTGACACAGTTCCTGCAAGAGACCGATTGGGGCGAACTCGACTACTTGATCATCGACCTGCCGCCGGGAACCGGTGACGTGTCGTTGACGCTGTCGCAACTGCTCGGCCTGGCCGGAGCGGTCGTCGTCTGCACGCCGCAGAAAGTCGCGCTGTTGGATGCCATCAAGGCGATCAGCATGTTCGATCAAGTCAAAATTCCGGTGCTCGGCATCGTCGAGAACATGTCCGGCGACATCTTCGGCCGAGGCGGTGCGAAGGCGAAGGCAGAAGAACTCGACCTGCCGTTCCTCGGCGAGATTCCGATCGACGCCACCATCCGAGTGCGCGGCGACGACGGCCAAGTCGGCTCGTTGTATGCCGACGACAACCCGGCCAAGCCACACCTGCTGAACATCACGCAGAACATCGCGATGCAGATCGCGAAGCGAGTCATCCTCGATGCGCCAATGCCGTCGTTGGAGATTCTGTAGGTCAGCCTTTCCAGGCCGAACCGATTGAGGACCGGTGTCTGTGAAGCGTTCGGGTCAGGCTGGATAGCCTGACCTACGGAGGATTCCCTCCCACGGCTGGATGTACGTCAAGAACGGTAAGCCATCGACGGTCGCTTCGCGGCGGCCGGTGACGCCGTCGACTGCGGGACCGTTCTCCACGAGATGCTCCAGCCACTCGCGATGCCTCTCTTGGGTCCAAGGCTGCAACACGTCGAGGCGATTTCGCAACTGGCAGACTCCCGCAGCGAGCGCCATCGCGCCCCAATTGCTGGTGCCCGCGACGATGTTGAAGTCGCACGCGATGCGACACGGGACTCGCCCTGCGTGCTCGCCGGTCAGTCGGCGACGCAATTCGGCCCACGGGATCGCCCCCATACCGATTTCGTTGCCGCCGTCGCCGACGCCGATCGTTCGCGCGGTCGGATGAAATGTCGGCAGCCGCTCGAACAGCAGATGCAGCGGAGCAGTGTGTGCGTCGATGCAAACGCCGCGCATGTTGTGGCTGCGGTTGTGATGTTCGGGAGCAACGTCGAAGAGTGGCGAGTTGGCTGCACATTCTTCTGGCTCCGCACTTCGCACCCCCCGCTCCGCACTCTCCCGAGTGTGGCTCGGCCCGACTCGTTCGATCGCGACCAGATGTGTCAGTCCGCGAGCAAACTCGGACTGCAAGAACTCGTCGCACCAAGTTTCCGCTTTCAGCGGGGCGATGAAGAGTCGATCGGCGGGGAAGTCGATTCCGGCGGCGGCCGCTCGGACGGCGGGAGCACACGGGCCGTCGGTGATGATCGCGGCATCAACTCCGAGTTCGCGCAGGCAATGAGCCAGGAAGAGGCTGCCGGGTGGTCCGTCGGTCTCGGCACACGGCGGCTGGGCGTGCGGAATGAAAAAGCCGGTGACAATGGCGACTCGCCGCGCGTTCTGGGCGAGATCGGCGGCAGCGGCAGCGAGTTGGCCGGCACCGAGCCGCTGCGACGTTGGTTGACCGGACTGGTCCAGTTCGCTGGCGCAGAGGCCGCGTCGAGCCGGATCGCGGTGAATGAATCGCTCGAACTCGTCGAGCAGTTCGGCGTGAGCCACCGACATCGCCGGCTCGATTTGCGGCGGAGTTCGGCGGGAATCGAGTTGGTTTTGCTCGACGTTCATCGTGCTTCGCCATCCGAGTTCCCATGCCTGGGAACGTCGATTTTTGGTCGGTCCTGAGTTTGGGAAATCTGGCGTCGTCGCGATTCACAAAGGTTGCCGGCGCGCGACCCGGTCGCCAGAATCCGCCCCCTCTTAACCTCGCCCCTCAACCGCGCCCAGTGTGCGCGGTTCGTTTTGAGTGCGTGAAGAGTCATGTCTGAATCAAAACTGTCAACGGCTGATATCCTCGCCAAGATCCGAGCTGCAAAACCCGCGGCGAGCAGCGACGCGCCTGCAGCACCCCCGGCAGCGGAAGCTCCGGCGACTGCGGCAACGCCTCCCGCTGAGTCTGCTCCGACGCCTGCGGCCAAGCCCGCACCGGCTGCGAAGCCCGGATCAACCGGCGACATCCTCGCAGCGATTCGCGCTCAAGGCGCGAAGGGAGCAGCGGCTCCGGCGGCGGCAGATGCCCCGAAGGCTGCGGCTCCGAAACCGGCCGCTGCAAAGCCGAGCGGAACGTCCGATATTCTCGCCGCGATCCGCGCCGGCAAAACAGGTGCAGCAGCACCGGCTGGCGACGCACCAGCCGCGACTGCCTCTCCGGCTGCGAAGCCTGCGGCAGCGGTCGCGAGCGGCGCTCCGAAGCCCTCCGTCGAAGAGATGCTCAAGGCAGTGCGTGGCGAGAAAGCCGCTGCCGAGGTTGCAGCCTCATCGCCGGTGATTCCCGTGAAGCCCACGCTGCCGCCGATTCCGGTCAAGCCTCCCGCAGCAAAAGATAAGAAGCTCACCGTCGAGCTTGGCCGACGCAGTTTGCTTGTGATTTGTTTCTCACCGTTGGTGCTCGCGTTTACGTCAATGGCGGCGACGTCGCTGTTGTGGTTGCTCGATCTCGCTCGCTTCATGTTCCCGAACGTGCTGGTTGAGCCGCCGACGAAATTCAAGATTGGTCCGCCCAGCGATTATCCGTTGGGTGGAGTCAGCACGAAGTGGCTGGCGGCTCGCGGTGTCTGGATCGTGCATACCGATCAGTACAAGGGGCAGAATCTGATTTACGCCTTGGCTTCGGTCTGTACGCATCTCGGTTGCACGCCGAACTGGCTCGAAGGGGAGCAGAAATACAAATGCCCGTGCCACGGTTCGGGCTTCTACATCAACGGCATCAACTTTGAAGGCCCGGCTCCGCGACCGCTGGAGCGAGTGGGGATCAAGCTGGCGTCGGATGGTCAATTGGAAGTGGATAAGAGCGTCAAGTTCCAGGAAGAAATGGGTCAGTGGGCGGACTCGAACTCCTTTGTCGACGGGACTCTGGCCTAGGCGATTGAACCCACGGAAAGTCTGAAGTCATGTCGGTTGGCGATTACATTCGCGATTCACAGATCTGGAAGAGCATCTTCCGGCATCCGGCTCCGTACGACCGCCGCAACCGCGTGGTCGTCATGCTCACCAACTTCTTTCTGCACCTGCATCCGGTGTCGATCAAGCAGCAAGGCATCGCGCTGTCTTACACCTGGTGCATGGGGGGCATCACCTTCTTCCTGTTCTTGGTCGAGACCATCACCGGCGTGCTGCTGATGTTCTACTACCGGCCGACGCTGGAGTGGGCCTTCAACGACATCCTCGCTCTGCGCGATGTGACGACGCTGGGGATCATGCGCGAGATTCACCGCTGGGGTGCTCACGCGATGGTGATCACCGTTTGGTTGCACATGTATCGCGTCTTCTTAACCGGCAGTTACAAGCCGCCACGCGAATTCAACTGGGTCGTCGGCGTCATCTTGCTGAAGCTGACGTTGCTGCTGTCGTTCACCGGCTACTTGCTGCCGTGGGATCAGCTCGCCATTTGGGCCATCACCGTTGGCTCGAACATGGCACGCGCGACGCCGGTGCTGGGGCACGAAGGCCCTGGCTTCCAGTTCTTGAACCTCGGTGGATACGACCTCATCACCAACGCCAGCGATGCTCGCTTCTTGTTGCTGGGGAGCCGCTTCGTCGGTGAGGAAACCTTGAATCGGTTTTACATCCTGCACTGCGTCGCGATCCCGCTGGCGGTGTCTGGCTTGATCGCCATTCATTTCTGGCGAGTCCGCAAAGACGGCGGGATTTCACAGCCGTTGTAGGAATTCGGAACACGGAACTCTCGATGAACGCGCTGTCGCTGATCACTTCCTGCTTGACCCTCGGATCGACCGACCCGCATCCGAACGTGACGCCGAGCGTCCTGTTCGGGCTGGGGTGGCTGTATCTGATTCTGGCCGCCATGAACGTGGTTTGGACTTGGAGGTCGTATCACAAAGGTCGTCATTTCCGGCTGCCCGAATTCATGGGCGGCATGGACATGCCGAGTGCTTCCATTTGGGCGACGTACACGATCGCGTTGCTGCTCGTTTCAGTGACTCACTTGACCTGCGCGAGTGTCCCGGAAGCGTTGCGTTGGTTCGTGATGCCGGACTTTGCCAAGGCGGCCATCGACAGTGTCGTGGCGGATGCACGCACCTACTTCGCGGTCACGACCTTTGCCTTTATCGCCATGATCGCCCTGCGGAACTGGCTGGCAAAACCGAATGTCGGTTGGGTGCTGCTGAACCTGTCGCTGCTGTTTCTGTGCGTCAGTCTGACCGACTGGGACTTTCGGCAGATCGTCGGCAAGCCGGACAACGTGCCGATCGTGGCGATGCTGTTCATCGTCGGCTACTTCACTTGGCTGTTCTTCTACCGAGCCAACGAGAACGACCGCCGCGCGGCATTGGGCCAAGGGCCGATCGAAGCGGAGAACAACGAGAAAGTGCTGACCTGGCCGGATCTCGTTTACACCGAAATGATCTGCATGATCGCGGTGACGGCGCTGCTCATTCTGTGGGGCATCGCGTTGCAGGCTCCGCTGGAAGAACCCGCTTCGGCCGTGAAGACTCCGAACCCATCGAAGGCACCGTGGTACTTCCTGGGTCTCCAAGAAATGCTGGTGTACTACGATCCGTGGCTGGCGGGTGTGGTGTTTCCGAGCGTCATTCTCGGCGGGATGATGGCCATCCCGTACATCGACTTCAACAAGCTCGGCAACGGTTACTACACGTTCAACCAACGCAAGTTCGCGATCTCGACGTTCATGTTTGGCTTCCTGCCGCTGTGGGTCGGGATGATCATTTTGGGAACGTTCTTGCGTGGCCCGAACTGGAACGTCTTCGGCATCTACGAATACTGGGACGTCCATAAGCTGGAAGCTCTGAACAACGTCAACTTGTCCGAGTACTTCTGGTACGGGCTGGGCCAACCGCTGCCGATGGCTCCCGCCGGTTCCGATTTTTGGACGCAGGCTCCGTACATCTTGGCGCGCGAGTTCGTCGGGTTCGTGGCCATCGGCGTTTATCTCGGCGTGCTGCCGATGGTGATGGCGATGACGGTCTTCAAGAAGTTTTTCCTCCGCATGGGTTTCCTGCGGTTCATGGTGTTCTCGAACTTGGTGCTGATGATGGCGGCTCTGCCTTTGAAGATGGTGCTTCGCTGGGCCGCCAATCTGAAGTACTTCATCGCGATCCCGGAGTGGTTCTTTAACGTCTAGCTGGAGTACCGCCTTCAGGCGGTTTTTCGACCGGCTCAAGCCGGGACTCCAACCAAGAAATTCGCCAACATGCCAGCGACCGAAGACTATCTACGTCCGCTTCCCAAGATGCACCGGTGGTTCGCCGTCAGCATGATCGTGCTGTTCGTAGCGACGCTGCTGATGATGTACTTCGACCACCACGACGAGTGGCGAGCGTATCAGCATCAGTTCTTCCAATTGGAAGCGGACAAGATCGATGCCGAAGAAGCCGCCAAGAAGGCGGAACTCACCAACGTGGCCTTGGGCAATGGAGCCAAGTCCGCCGCGAAGTTGCAGAAGTCGTACGAAACCAAGCTCCAAGAACTGAACGAGGCGAAGGAAGCCCAGCAGAAAAAATTGGAAGCGAGATTGAAAGAGACGGAGCACGATCTCGCCAAGCGAGAAGACACGGTCAAGACGCTCGACAACGAACACCTGATGCAGATGCGGAAGGTGCGCGAGAGCCGATCCTATCGGGGGGTGGCCAGCGCCAACTACGACCTTAGTGTTCGCGATCAAGTCCCCGAAGAGAAAATGGCCGCCTTGTTGAAGGACTTCAATGAGAAGCGACAAGCCGTCGATGAACTAGAGGCGGAGCTTGACCGGATCGAGGCCACTCGCAAAGCAGCCACTGACGAATTGAAAGCACAGACCAAAGATCGCGACGCCGCAGTGGCGGCGGTGAAAGCGTTCGAGGCGGACGTGCTCCGGTTGGAGGCTGCCAAGAGCCGGATCGAACCGGAACCGAATTCAATGGCCGGTGCAGTCAAGACGTTCAAACGCTGGCTCATGGAGCAGCCGATCGTCGACGGCTTCAACTCGCACATCAAAATCCAGCAGGACTGGCTGCCGGACATGAAGATCACGCTCGGCATGGCTAAGACGGCACGCTTCGATCGTTGCCGCACCTGCCATCTGGCGATTGATCGTGTCGGTGCCGGCGACGTTCCTGACTTCCCGCACGGCGACGGCAAGAACGGAACCTTCGCGCATCCGTTCTCGACGCACCCGCGGCCGGACGTTTATCTGACCGCCGCCAGTCCGCACCCGCTCAACGATTTCGGCTGCACGTCGTGCCATGACGGGCAAGGTTCGGGAACCAGTTTCCAGAATGCGTCGCATACGCCCAACGACCCGCATCAGGCTCACGAATGGGAGCACGACTTCAAGTGGTTCAACAATCACTTCTGGGAATATCCGATGCAGCCGGCTCGGTTGCGTGAGTCCGCCTGCTTGAAGTGCCACCACTCTGTCGTCGAACTCGGCCAGAACACCAAGTTCGGAGCGACCGCGCCGAAGGCTTACGAAGGCTGGCAGCTCATCAAGAAGTACGGCTGCTTTGGCTGTCACGAGATCAATGGCTTCGATGCCGGCAAACCGGTCGGCCCCGACCTGCGGCTCGAACCGCAAACGCTCGCCGAAGCCAAGAAGATTGCCGACGATCCGAAGGCAGTGGCCGGAGTCGAACGCAAAGTCGGGCCGAGCCTCAAGCACATCGCCAGCAAGACGACTCGCGAATGGCTGACGCACTGGACCGAGGAGCCGAAACGCTTCCGGCCCAAGACCACGATGCCGCAATTCTTCAACTTGACGAACAACATCGACGAACATGGCAAACAGTTCTCGAAAGCCGAACTCGCGGGCATCGCGCATTACCTGTTCGACAACTCGAAGGAGTTGAAGTACGACAAGCCGGCCGCCGACTACAAGCCGGACGCGAAGCGTGGCGAAACGTTGTTCGCGCAGAAGGGTTGCCTCGCCTGTCACAGTCACGACGCCGAGCGATTCCAAGGGACCAAGGCGGAGTTCGGTCCCAACTTGTCGAAGATCAAGGCCAAGCTTAAGCCGGGAGACGACGGGTTCAACTGGCTCTACACCTGGATTCGCGAGCCGGAACGACATCACCCGCGCACGAAGATGCCAGACTTGTTCCTCGACGCCGTCACACAGCCTGATGGGACGTCGATCGACCCGGCGGCCGATATCGCAGCCTACTTGCTGACCGGCGAAACGGCGAAGTACGACGCCATCGAAATCACCGATGCCGAGCTAGACAAGCTCGTCGAAATGCTGCTCTGGCGACGCAAGACGGTCACACCCGAGCAAGCCAAGAACGTGATGAAGGATCGCAAGTACCCGCTCGCTCGCGAGACGGTGAAAGGTGACGAGATTGAGCTCGTGGCCGAAACCGCCGACGTCAAGTTTACCGACGATGAGTGGCGCAAACGGAAGATGAACTACCTCGGCCGTGTGACGATCTCGCGCTACGGCTGCTACGGCTGCCACGACATCCCGAACTTCGAAACCGCTCGGCCGATCGGCACCGCGTTGCAGGACTGGGGTTTGAAAGACCCGTCTCGTCTCGCGCCGGAGCACATCGAAGAATACCTGCATCATCACGGCGAACCGGACGGCAGTTCGACGAAGACCCGCGTCGAGAACGCCATCAAGAAAGCGGCGACCGGAGACTACGACAGTCACGAACAGGAAGAAAAGGAACTCGGTGCCGCGTTCTTCTACGAAAGCCTGCTGCACCACGGCCGCCCCGGCTTCATTTGGCAAAAGCTCCGCGATCCGCGCAGCTACGACTACGAGAAGACCGAGACCAAGTTCTACGACGAACGTCTGCGAATGCCGAAGTTCCCGCTCAACGAACACGAGATCGAAGCGATCTCGACGTTCGTGCTGGGACTCGTCGCGCGGCCGCCCGCCGAGAAGTATCAGTACCGGCCGAGGGGTGCGGAGCTTGCGAAAGTCGAAGGGGAGAAGCTGTTGCAGAAATTCAATTGCACCGGCTGCCATATCATCGACTTGCCGGAGATTTCTTACGCGACCAAGTTGGAAGAAGTCGCTCCGTCGGAACTCGGTGTCGAGGATCATCCGGAGGGCTTCGAGCTATTGATGAAGCTCAAGCCGCCGCGCAAAGCGTTGACCGGAAAGTCGCACGTCGTCAAGAAGAGCGACGGCACGGAGACGCTGCCGGTTGTGATGTTCAAGGGACTCCCGTCGTCTCGGCCGAAGCCGGAGGACGAACCGGAAGAGCGCGAGTACGGCTACGACCTTTGGGAGACGATCGACGTCGGTGGCAAGGTCCAGTGGGCACCCGCGAGAATCATCGTTCCCGAACCGCAGCTCGTTTCCGAGAAGCCGGCTCGTGGTGGAGCGTTTGCCGAATGGTTGGTCGGGGACATCAAGCGACGTGATGCCGACTCGAATGCCTGGCAAATGTCACCACCGGCGCTGTATCAGGAAGGGATCAAGGTGCAGACCCCGTGGCTGTATTCCTTCTTGAAGAATCCGGCTCAACTGCGGCACGCGACCGTGCTGCGAATGCCGAAGTTCAACATGACCGATGCGGAAGCTCAAACGTTGGCAAACTATTTCGCCGCGTATGACGGAGTGCCTTATCCGTATCAAAACGTGCCGCAGCGAAATCCAGACTACTTGGCCGTCGCGAATGCCGAGTTCGAGAAGAATCACCCGGATCGCGCGAAGACCGGAGACTACCTGAAGGAATCGTGGCGAGTGCTCAACGCGCCGATCTGCGTGAAGTGTCACTCGGTCGCCGGTCACGAATACAAGAAGAGTGCGGACCCGAAAGACATTCGAGGACCGAACCTGGAATACGTCGCGGATCGCTTGCGGCCGGATTGGGTCATGTTGTGGCTCTACAAACCGCTTTGGATCACGCCGTACACCTCGATGCCGCCGGTGTTCCGCAAGGATCAAAAACAATTCCCGCCGCTGATGGATACCAATCCGCTTGATCAAGTGGTGGGGGTGCGCGACGCGTTGATGAATTACACGCGGCTCCTGGAGAGGGAAGGGAAACTACCGTTGGCGGCGGCTCCCGCGCCCGCTAATGCGGCTCCCGCCAAGGGCGATGCGAAGGAAGGAGGCAACTGATGAAGACGGTTGACTCAAAATTGTTTTGGACGATGACGGCTTGCGGCGGACTACTGATGCTCTCGGCCGGCTGTGCCAAGCTCGATACCGGTGCATACGCTGAGCCTTCTGTGCGAGTGAAGCCTGCGGAATCAGCCGTGGCCAAAGTCGAACGGGGCAAGGCGGCCGAGGCTGATCCCGGTGCTCCCGCTGGTGGCTCAGGAGCGTTCGTCGGTCGAATAGTTTTTGACGGGACACGCCCCGCGCCGGGCGTGATCTACAAGAAGGGGATGGCGGACAAGGACCCGACGGTCTGCTCGAAGGATGGCGACATCCCCAAGGAAGACTTGGTGGTCAGCGAGTCCAATGGCGTCGCGAATGTATTCGTGTTTCTCGACAAGGTTCCTGCTGGCTTCAAAGCGACGCCTCCAACGGAGGACACACTCTTTGACCAGAAGAACTGCCGCTTCACGACGCACGCTCTGTTTTGCCAGGTCGGGCAAACCATCCGCATCTTGAACGACGACGCCGCACTGCATAACACCCGCTGTGTCGGAAACCGCAATGGAAACATCAGTAACACCGTTGGTGCCAATGACCGAACGGGAATCAAGCTGGTCTACAAAAAGGCCGAACGTGAACCTTTCCCGGTGAAGTGCGACTTGCACTCGTGGATGACGGCGTACCATCTCGTTTTGGATCATCCCTTCGCCACGGTCTCCGATGCGGATGGAAACTTCAAGATCGACAACCTGCCGGCTGGAACCTACCAGTTCAAGGTCTGGCATGAACGTGGTGACGGCGGGAAGCCGGGGCTGTTGGAATCGAAGTACAAAGTCACCATCAAAGGTGGCGACAATCCGGCCGTCGAGATCAAGGCGGACGCGAAGAAATTCGGACTGTGATCAAGTTTCCGTAGGACGGGCACTCTTGCCCGTCGTGGGTCGGGCAAGAGTGCCCAACCTACGTTGAACCGGAGGATGTTCCCGTGAGTGCGCGAGTGTGGCAAACATTGGTCGTGGTACTGGCAAGTGCCGTGGCCGGGTGTGGAGGTGATGCGTCACAGATGCAGTTCGCCGAGAACACCACCGTCGCCAAGCCAGTACATCACAAGGCGCGAGCGGCCGTCAAAAAAACGCTGGTCGAACATTTCGGGACGCCACTCGACAGCGTCGCTTGGTTGAAGCTGCCCGTGAACTACGGCAAGGCCGAAGGAACCGTGAAGTCGGTCGACGGTCGGTCATTCATTGTCGAGTTCAATCCCGAAGCGAGTGATCTCGAAAGCCTGAAATCTCCGGAACTGACACGCGCGGGTTTGCTGTTCAAGTCGGGAGCCAACCAGGGAAAGTCCTTTTTGCTCGCCAGCTACGATGCCAGCGACAAGTCCTTTGAAGCGTTGACGGCATTTGAAGCGGCTCCGGCGGACGGCGACCAATTCGTAGTCGCGGGACAGAATCTGCGACACGGCCGGAAGCTGTATGCTCGGCATTGCCAGCACTGCCACGGAGTCAGCGGTGATGGCGAAGGGCCGACGGCGCAGTACCTGAATCCACGGCCGCGCGATTATCGGTTGGGAGTCTTCAAGTTCACCTCGACGAACAAAGACACGAAGGCCTCTCGCGAGGACTTGAAGCGGATCGTCAGCCAAGGCATCCCCGGCACTTACATGCCGGCGTTCGTGCCGATGCTCAAGGACCACGAACTGACGTCGCTCATCGAATACATCCGCTGGCTGGCCATGCGTGGCGAGGTCGAGGTGCAGTTGCTCAAGGAGTTGAAGAACGACTTCGCGGCCGACCGAGCCAAGAAGGAAGCCAAAGAGTCCAACACCAGCACCAGCGAGATCGAAAAACAGATCGCCAAGCAGCTTGAAGAATATGAAGCGAACGCCGCGGAAGGACTGCCGGCGTTTTTGGAATCGGCGTCCGGCGACATCGCCGGAGCGTGGGAAGGTGCCGAAGCGCCGGAGACGGTCATCGTCCCGCCAGTACCGCGCGTTCTCGACTCGAAGGAGTCTCGTGAGCGTGGAAAGCTGATGTTCTTGAAAGACGGCAAGTGCGTGAACTGTCACGGGCCAGCCGGCAAGGGCAACGGTTTTCAGACGGAAGACTATCAAAAGAACGATGCCACGGGCGGGCTGTTCGAGAAGCGGGGTTTGCACGACGCCTGGGGTGAGCAAATCAAACCGCGCGATTTGACGCGCGGGATTTATCGTGGCGGTCGGCGGCCCATCGACATCTATCGCCGCATCTCGCAAGGGATCAAAGGGACTCCGATGCCGGCCACGCCAGCGACGGTGACTCCGGAACAAATTTGGGACTTGGTCAACTACGTCTTGTCGGTCCCCTTTGAGTCGGCAGCTCCCAAAGCGGCAACGGGCAGCAGCGTCGAGGGACATCCGGTCGAGCAAGGGCATCCGAAGTAGCAGACACTAACCCGAAGCGTTAGCGAGGGCGAACGCTTCATCGGTCCTCAATCATCGTTGATCGGAGCGCTCGCCCTCGCTGACGCTTCGGGTTACTTGGCTGCGGACGAAGTTGCGAAAACGGGAGTTTACCGTGCGTAAGTTTTGGTGTGCGTTCTTTGTCTTCTGGCCGATCGTGGCGATCATCTATTCGATCATCTCCTCGATGGTCCCCTCGTTGGGCTGGTGGTTTCCCGGTCCGTCCGTCACCGAGCTGGGACAGCGAATCGACAACCTGTTCTATTTGATTCTGTACATCGTCACGGCGGTCTTCATCGGTACGCAGATCGCGCTGGCCTACGTTCTGTGGCGTGCGTCGCACAGCAAGGAAGAGCGGTCCTGGTTCAGTCACGGCAGCCACAGCTTGGAAGTGATTTGGTCGGTCGTCCCGTCGGTGATTCTGCTGTTCCTCGCCCTGTATCAAATGGATGTTTGGGCGCTATTCCGAGTCCAGGTGTACTTCCCGAAGGAAGCTCGTGAGGCTCCGGTGGCGGAGGTGACCGCTCGGCAGTTCGAGTGGCGGATTCGATATCCGGCTCCGGGGAAAAAACTGCAACTCAAGCCACAGCCGGACGACTTGTACGACGTCAATGACCTGCACGTTCCGATCAATCGACCGGTGATGATCCAGCTTCGCAGTGAAGACGTGCAGCACTCGTTCTTCCTGCCCCACTTGCGAGTCAAACAAGACGCCGTCCCCGGCCAAATCATTCCGATCTGGTTCCAGGCCGATAAGCAGGGAATCTTCGATCTGACCTGTGCCGAACTGTGCGGTTGGGGACACTACAAGATGCGGGCTCAACTGAGCGCGGAACGCGAAGTCGAGTACGAGGCTTACCTGAAGAAGCTGCAAGCCGAGCAGAACTACGACGGCCATGCGACCCCTAGCGCCGTTGCGAAGAAGGACGAATAACATGAGTGCCGCGGGAGTCGCCCATGAACATGGGCACGAACAGGAACACGCTCATGGTGCTCACGGGCATCACGAGCTGTCGTTCTTTCACAAGTATGTGTGGTCCAAGGACCACAAAATCATCGGCATGCAGTTCTTGTTTACGACGCTGCTGATGCTGATGGTCGGTGGAGCGTTGGCCCTGGGTGTCCGCTGGCAGTTGGCATTTCCGTGGACCAACATGCCGATCTTTGGCCCGTTGTTCGCGAATGCCGGCGGGCAGATCTCGCCCGAGTTCTACACGATGCTCTTCACGATGCACGCCACCGTGATGATCTTCCTGGTGATCATTCCGATTCTCGCGGGTGCGTTCGGCAACTTCCTGATCCCGCTGATGATCGGCGCGGATGACATGGCATTCCCAACGCTCAATGCGTTGAGCTACTGGTTCATGATCCCAGCGATCGCCTGCTTTGGAATGAGCTTCTATTTCGGCGGTGCCGCAGCGGGTTGGACCTCGTACCCGTTGCTCTCCGAATTGCGAGCCGCCGCACCTTCATCGGGCGAGGCTCAGACTTTTTGGCTACTCGGAGTCACGCTCGTCGGCGTATCGTCGATGATGGGGTCGGTCAACTACTTGACCACGATCATCAACATGCGTGCTCCGGGCATGACGTTGTTCCGTATGCCATTGACGATCTGGGGCATGTTCATCACGGCGATCCTGCAGGCGTTTGCCCTGCCGGTTTTGACCGCAGCCGGATTCATGCTGCTGTTCGACCGGTTTGCGTTTGGTGGCTGGTTGGAGGGAATCCACACGGTCTTCTTTACTCCCGCCGGACTTGTCATCAACAACGCCGAGCCGACCGTCGGTGGCGGACAGCCGCTGTTGTGGCAGCACCTGTTTTGGTTCTACTCACACCCGGCCGTTTACATCATGCTGCTGCCGGCGATGGGCATGACCTCGGACATGCTCGCCTGCATGTGTCGCAAGCCGATCTTTGGCTACAAGCCGATGGTTTATTCGATGTCGGCGATCGCCGGGCTGGGCTTCATCGTGTGGGGCCACCACATGTTTACTAGCGGCATGAATCCGGCGCTGGGCATGACCTTCATGGTCTCAACGGTCATGATCGCTCTGCCGTCCGCCGTGAAGGTCTTCAACTGGATCGGCACGATCTGGGGCGGCCGTTTGCAGTTCAACACGGTGACACTGCACTGCATCGCGTTCGTTTCGATGTTCATCGTCGGTGGCTTGAGCGGCATCTTCATGGCTGCCGTGCCAGTCGATATCTACATCCACGACACCTACATCATCGTGGCTCACTTCCACTACGTCGTGTTCGGAACCACGATGTTCGGCGTCTTCGGAGCGATCCAGTTTTGGTTCCCAAAGATGTTCGGTCGGAGGATGAACGAGACCCTCGGCAAGTGGCACTTCTTGTTGACCTACATCGGCTTCAACGGAGCCTTCTTCCCGATGCACATGCTGGGAATCGCCGGCTTCCCGCGCCGCTACGCGGACCCGTACATCCACCCGTACCTGGAGCACCTGCTGCCGCTGAATCAGTTCATCACCATCTCGGCGATGATCATGGGCTTCGCTCAGTTCCTGCTGTTGTACAACTTCGGATCGAACGCATTGAAGACAATGCTTTACGGGCCGGACAAGACGACCGGTCGTAATCCTTGGAATGCGAACGGCCTGGAATGGACCGCTCCGTCGCCGCCCGGTCATGGCAACTTCGATATTCCTCCGGTCTGCTACCGCGGCCCGTATGAGTACTCGAATCCGAACCGTGCCAATCAGGATTACTGGATGCAGACGGACCCCAATCGAGGTCCGAAGAAGCCTCCTGAAGATCTTGCACACGGGCATTCCTAGTCTTCGTTGGATCACACGCTTGACATGACGACCGCATCCTCTGATCGCTGGCTTTCGCGATACGCCGTTTTGACGGCGGCGATCGCGTTGTTCCCGATTGGGATGGGCGCGCTCGTGACCACGCTCGACGCGGGGATGGCGTTTCTGGATTGGCCGACCTCCGACGGACAGAACATGTTTCTGTACCCGTGGCTGCAAGACTTCCACGCGAACCGTGACAAGTTCGTCGAGCACGGACATCGCTTGGCCGGCAGCCTGATCGGCATGTTCTCGATCGGCCTGGTTGCGTTGACGCTGAAACGCGAATCTCGCGGATGGGTGCGCCGTTTGGCGATTGGCATTCTGAGTGCTGTCGTCTTGCAGGGACTGCTCGGTGGATTCCGAGTCATCGCGGATGCTCGCGTCGCCGCGCTCGTTCATGGTTTGTTCGCTTCGCTGATCTTTTCGACGATCACTCTGTTCGCTCTCGTGACCGGTTCCAAGTGGACGACCGGCGGACAGGCCCCACGTCCAAGCGTGTCCGGTTCGAGCGGTTTGAAATTCCTGGCCATCGCGAATCTTGTGGTCGTGTTCAGCCAATCGTTGCTCGGTGGGTTCGTCCGGCATCTCGGTTTCGCGCTGCACGAACATTTGGGAGGCGCGATTCTGGCAACGGTGTTGTCAGTCGCGCTGATCGTCTCGAGCTGGCGATCCGGTCTCGCGTGGCTTCGCTCGGCGTCGGTCGGATTGCTGATCGTGTTGCTGGTGCAATTGGTGCTCGGAGCGGGTGCGTGGGTGACTCGGTTTGGTTTTCCAACAACCGGCTACGTCGCTGTGCAGCAGGCTCCAGAGCAGATTCTGTTTCGGACGGCACACGCGGTCGCGGCCATGTTCGTGCTGATGACGTCGGCGCAGTTGGCGGCTCGTGTGCTGCGTCTGAATTGGCTCGATCGTGGGGCACGTTTTCAACGTGCCAATCAGACGGTCAGTCGGCCGAGCACGTTGGAAACGTGCTCCACGTTGGCGGGAGGACCTGTGTGATGAGCGTCCTCCTCGATCCACAAGGAACACTCGAACTCGGTGCAACGCTGACGGCGCGTGCCGATGCCATTCCGCGTTGGCGCGAGTACCTCGTGCTCATCAAGCCGCGCATCGCGGTGATGGGTTTGGTCACGGTTGCTCTAGGCTTTCTGCTGGCAACCACCGGCGAATGGTCAGCGGTCACGTTGGGGCATTCGTTGCTGGGGATCGGCTTGGTCGCAGCCAGTTGTAGCGCGCTCAATCAGTGGTTGGAGCGAGACTCGGATCGACTGATGGCTCGCACGGCGAATCGTCCGCTGCCGAGTGGCCGCATGTCGCCGCACGAAGTGCTGGCGTTCGGGCTTGGCCTTTGGCTCGTCGGCATGGTTGAGTTGATTTGTTTTGTGAATGGACTCTCAGCGGTGCTGGCTTCGGCGACGTTGCTGTTGTACGTCGCCGTTTACACGCCGCTGAAGCGTCAAACGTCATTTTGCACGGCGATCGGAGCAATCCCCGGCGCGATGCCACCAGTGCTCGGCTGGGTCGCGGCCGGTGGTGAATTGGATGCCGGCGCGTTTGCGCTCTTCGCGACGTTGTTCGTCTGGCAGTTCCCGCACTTCTTGGCGATCGCTTGGCTCTATCGCGAGCAATACGCGGCAGCCGGATTGCGGATGTTGCCGCAAACACGCCCGGCTCCGCGAGTTACCGGTTGGTTGTGTGTCGTTTACGCCTTGGCGTTGATTCCGGTCAGCTTGCTGCTCAAGGACGCGGCGCTTGCGGGGGATGTGTTTGCTTTGATCGCGGTGGTGCTCGGTTTGGGCTACGTCGCGTTTTCCGTTCGCTTTCTGCTGGATGAGTCGGTGAGAACTGCTCGTCAGTTGTTGTGGTTTTCGTTGGTGTATCTGCCGGCACTGTTGCTGGCGCTGACTTGGGATCATTGGAGATTGTTGAGCTAGTCACCCGAAGCGTGAGCGAGGGCGAACGCTTCACCGATTTTGAATGCGAGCCGTTCAGAAACGCTCGTCCTCGCTGACGCTTCGGGTTAGTTGGTTCTTCGGATTTGGAAAGAGAAATGTCGCACTCACCTACTGCCGGTCACGCGGTTCCGCCCATCAAGATGGGGTTGGCCATTTCCAACGCCAAGCTCTGTATGTGGCTGTTCCTCGGCACCGAGATCATGTTCTTCACGGCGTTCATCGGCACCTACATCGTGCTGCGAATGGGG
Organism: Planctomyces sp.; assembly: GCA_005798445.1. GTDB lineage: Bacteria > Planctomycetota > Planctomycetia > Planctomycetales > Planctomycetaceae > SXKJ01. Next base: position 12,957 of record SYJG01000008.1, on the reverse strand, counting down.
TCGAAAGGCTGGCCGACCGATCCCGACGTGACGCACATTCGCGTGGCGGCTGGCGGCATCAACACGTTCGTGCTGATCTTGTCGAGCTACTTCGTGGTCGTCGCGCACGAGGCGATGGGGAACCACGACTTCGCGAGGGCCCGCAAGTTTTTGCAGTGGACGTTCGCGTTGGCATTCGTGTTTCTCGGCATCAAATCCTACGAGTACTACGGCAAGATCGATCACGACATCCTGCCGGGGCACATCGCGGAAAATGACCAACAGGCGAAGGCGAAGGTTCTCCGTGAATCGGAATCGGCGGTTGTCCACCGGATGCAAAGCCTGGCCGCTCAAGCGGTCAGCTCCAAAGCGGCCAAGGAATTGCCGGAGCCGAAAGACGATGCGACGAAGTTGAAAGCACTGCTCGCGGAAGCCGCCAGCAACCCGGAAGTCAAAGGGGCAGAGGAGTACCGGGGCTTCGGCGAGATGTTCAAGCAGTTTGATCTGATGAAGCAAGGCATCCTGCGTGAAGACGTCACTCTGCACGACGTCGAAACGCAACTGACGGCGCTGAAGTCCAACGAGCAATGGGGCTATGTCTTCAAGTCGGTCCACGAGCCGCATCCGATTCTGTACGGCAACATCTTCGCGTCGTGCTACTTCCTGATGACCGGCTTCCACGCGCTGCATGTGCTGATCGGCATGTTGCTGTTTTGGATCTTGCTGAAGCAGTCCAACTTGGAAGGCTGGCATGACTTCTTGGAGAACAGCGGCCTGTATTGGCACTTCGTCGATTTGGTGTGGATCTTCCTGTTCCCGCTGCTCTACATCGTTTGAAACAACCACTAATCCCCCATCGGGCTTGTCCCGGTGGATTTAGGATTTTGCACAACTCATTCTGCCAGTCGGTTGGAGTAGTGCAGAATCCGGTGAGCCACCGGGGCAAGCCCGGTGGGGTTTGAAGGATTTCAGTCATGCACGACGATCATTCTCAGCACGAGCATCCCAAGTACGCGGTCATCTTCGGCGCGCTGTGTGTCTTCACGCTGATCTCGATCATGGCGGACGTGGTCGATCTGTCTTGGGGTGTCAAAGTGGTGGCCGTGCTGTCGGTGGCGACCTGCAAGGCGTTATGCGTCATGGCGTGGTTCATGCACTTGAAGTTCGAGCGGGGTTGGAAATATGTGCTTCTGGCACCGACGACGATTCTCGCGTTGGGGCTGCCACTGGCTCTGACTCCCGACATCGGCGAGCACTACTACACTCAGGATGTGCCGCAGTCGGCGGATTATGCGGAGCACGAAGCCCGCGCGGCGGCGCATCACGGATCGGCCGCCGCCGAGCACTAAGATCGGTCGCTGTCCCGCATCATGATCGCCATCCGTGTTGATGATTTGTCTCATGCCTATGGCGAACGGCCGGCGCTCCAGCGAGTGACGTTGGAGATTCGGCGCGGCGAGATCTTCGGACTGCTCGGTCCAAACGGTGGCGGCAAGACGACTCTGTTTCGAGTTCTCTCGACGTTGTTGCCGGTTCAGTCGGGGCGGGTGAGTGTGCTCGATCACGACGTCGCGACAAACTCGGCGGTGATTCGACAGCGGATCGGAGTCACGTTTCAAGCACCCAGTTTGGATCGGCGATTGACGGTGCGGGAGAACCTCGTCCATCAGGGGCATCTTTATGGACTGCGTGGACGGGAGTTGGCAGCGCGGATTGACGATCGGCTGGATCGGCTGGGTTTGACTGATCGAATGCACGCCTCGGTCAATTCCCTGTCCGGCGGCCTGCAACGCCGAGCGGAGATCGCGAAGGGGATGCTGCACGATCCGGAGCTGTTGTTGCTCGATGAGCCAAGCACGGGACTCGATCCGGGTGCGCGGCATGATCTGTGGCGGTACTTGCAACAGCTACGGAGCGAGAGCGGTGTGACGATCGTGGTGACGACGCATTTGATGGAGGAAGCGGAGAAGTGCGATCGGTTAGGCCTGTTGGATCGGGGTCAGTTGGTCGCGTTGGGAACTCCCGCCGAATTACGAGCCGAGATCGGCGGCGATTGTCTGACGATCTCTGCGGAGGAACCAGCGCGGTTGTCGCAACGGATCACGGAGAAGTTTGGGATTGAACCCAAGTTGCTCGGTCAGTCACTGCGGATCGAGCGTGCTCAGGGACACGAACTGTTGCGAGAACTTGTCGAAGCGTTTCCGAATGAGATTTCTTCCGTGTCGTTGGGAAAACCTTCGCTGGAGGACGTCTTCATCGCAAAGACGGGACATCGGTTTTGGGAGGAAGGGGAAGCAGGCGAAAAATGAAGGGCGGAAAATGGCGGATCAGAATGTCGTCCGTTGTTTTGATTTTTCGCCCTCCATTTTCCGCCAGCCGTTTGCACGAAGAGATTTCGATTTTCACGAGACGCGAGATGTCATCGAGTTTGTCCGACAAATCGACGAGTGAATCGGCGATGGCCTTCTGGCTGCCGATCTGGACGCTGACGTGGCGCGAGCTGCTGCGGTTTTTTCGGCAGCGGACGCGCGTGGTCGGGGCGTTGGGACAACCGTTGATCTTTTGGGTGCTGTTCGGAGCGGGGTTGCGTGGATCGTTTCAGGCTCCGGAGTGGGCACCAAGCGGCATGAGTTACCAGGAGTATTTTTTTCCTGGCGTGACAGTGATGATCGTCCTCTTCACGGCGATCTTTTCGACGATCTCGATCATCGAGGATCGCCGCGAGGGATTTTTGCAGGGAGTGCTCGTCGCGCCGGTGTCGCGATTGGCGTTGGTGTTGGGGAAGTTGTCGGGCGGGACGTTGTTGGCTCTGATTCAGGCGGCGTTATTTTTGGTGATCGGGCCGCTGCTGCATTTTGTCGGATTGGGGCCGAGCCTGAGTTGGCATCTCTCGCCGGTTGGTTGGCTGGGGATGGTCGGTTTCTTGGGGTTGGTGGCGTTCGCACTGACGGCGTTGGGATACTCGATGGCTTGGTCGCTCGATTCGACGCAGGGGTTTCATGCGTTGATGAGCGTGTTTCTGATGCCGATGTGGTTGTTGTCCGGGTCGTTCTTTCCGGTGCCGGAATCGGGCTGGCTGTCCTGGGTGATGCGGTTGAACCCGCTGACCTATGGAGTTGCTGGCCTGCGGAGGTTGATGTCGCCGACACTGGCCGAGGTATCGGCGAGCAGTTCGCTGCCGAGCCTTTGGATGTGTGTCGCGGCGACATGTGGGTTCTGTGTGTTGACGGTGACGCTGGCCTGCTGGCTGACTCACCGCAGGAGCGTGATCAATGTCCGATAGTTTTTCGTCCGAGAAGTCGTCGCTGGCGAACGACACTCCGGCACCGATGAATGGCCCGCCGAGCGTGCTGCGTTGGTTTTTCGTGATCAACGGTTTGTTCTGCTTTGTGTTGATCGGAGCTTGGGTCGCGTTCGGGATGCGCGGTCGCGGAGATTCGGACAACGCCGGGTTGAATCCGTTCGCTCGCGGAAAGGACACAATCGAAGAGGAAGACCCCGGCGATGGCCGGCCGAAGGTCGTGAAGATCGAGATGAAATGGAGTGAGAACGGCATCTCCGATTTTGAACTGACCGAGCGCAGCGGGCGAGTGGTTCACAAGTCGGACCTCGAAGGGCATCCGTGGGTCGTCAGTTTCATCTTCACGAACTGCGCGGGGCCGTGCGCGAAGGTCTCGGCAGCGATGCAGCGGTTGCAGAAGGAGTTCTTCGCTGAGACCGATCTGCGGCTTGTGACGATCACCGTTGATCCGGAGCGAGATCAGCCGGAACAGCTTTCCAAGTACGCCGCTGGGTACGAAGCGGATTCGGAACGTTGGTTGTTTCTGACCGATCCGACCGGCAAGAAAGACAAGATCTATCCGCTGATCAATCGCAGTTTCCTGATGCCGGTCGAAGAGGCGACGGGAGAAATGCGCGGGCCCGGTTTCGAGTTCATCCACACGAACAACGTGCTGCTGGTCGATGAGCACGGGGTCGTGCAAGGGAAGTGGCTCTCGACCAATGAGGCGGAGTTCGCTCAGTTGCGACGCGCTCTGAAGAAGCGGTTGACGAAGACGACGAAGGACGAAACACCCGCTGACGTAGAAAAGGCGAAGTCCGAATGATGAAGCCTGACGTTCCCGACTGGGTGCTGTGGTTGCCGCCGCTGAATGCGTCGCTGAACGGTTTGGCGACGGTGTTGCTGCTGCTTGGCTGGTGGCTGATCCATCGCGGGAAGCGGGACGCTCACAAACGGACGATGCTGGGGGCGTTCGCAGTGTCGGCGGTGTTTCTGGCCTGCTACCTCGTGTATCACGCGGCGTTGCAGCACTACACCGGTAGTGGGTCCAAGAAGTTTGAAGGTGTCGGACTGATCCGGCCGGTCTATTACTCGATTCTGATCAGCCATGTGTTTTTGGCGTTCTTCGTGGCGGTGCTCGCTCCATTGACGATTTGGAAAGGGCTGTTGGCGGACAAGGCCGAGCGGCTGGGTCAACCGGTGGATTGGTCGGGACATCGCAAGATCGCGAAGGTGACGTTTCCGATTTGGGTGTATGTGTCCGTGACGGGAGTGGTGATTTACTTCTTGGCGTATCACTGGCCGAGTTCGTAAACTCCGTGCCGCTTCGAGAGGAACAGAGGAACTCAAGATGACTCGCAAAATGTTATTGCTGGCCGCGTTGGTGTTGGGGATCGGGATGTTCGGCCCGGTCGTTCAGCCAGTTCAGGCGTGTCCAATGTGCAAGATCGCCAACGAGCAGGACTCGTTGCTGCCGAAGGCTTACATGTATTCGATCCTCTTCATGATGGGGATGATCTTCAGTCTGGCGGGGGGCGTCGCGTTCTGCGTGTACTCGTTGAGCCGCCGGGAGAACGCGGCCCTCGAAGCACTGGGCCAATACGGTGGATTCACGGCCGACGCGAACTCACTGAATCTGTTGCCCGACGGTGCGCAACCGGCGACCGCGTGAACGCTCATCCTGTTTCCAATAAAAGCAGCGCTCATTGCGGGGAGGGCGAGGCTCCCGCCGAGCCGGGTCGGAGAGAACGCGGGATTCACGCACCGGCTCGGCAGGAGCCTCGCCCTCCCGAATCTAGGCGCGGTTTTCAATTGGGATATGGATCATTCTTGCGGTGGCATTGAGTCGTCGTAGTCATCGCCGCCGCCGTCATCGGACTCGAAATCGGTCGAGTCGAAGTAGCAGTCGAAGGCCAGCCACAGACCGCGAGCGTAGCGGAACCAGAACAGCGGCCAGAGGACGCAATAGGCGGCCAGCGGCGGGACGATCCAATTCTTCGGGACGTCGTAGCCGAAGTGCAGGATCATGTATGCGGCTGCCATCGTCACGGTTGTCTGGCCGTAGTTGAAGTACGTCGAACCGAGGAAATAGCCAGGGGCTCGTTCGTACTTCAGGTTGCAGGCGGAGCAACGCTCGTGCATGTCGAACCAGCCGACGAAGAGCTTCCCTTCGCCGCAACGCGGACAGCGAAGACGCATCGCTCGTGTCCAGAGTGTGGCGGGAGTGCGTTCGGGCATGAGGTTCGATTGTGAGAAGACCCCACCGGGCTTGTCCCGGTGGCTCGTTGGATTTCGCACTACTTCTGACCGTTGAAAACGGAGTAGTGCAAAAGCCAACGAGCCACTGGGACAAGCCCAGTGGGGTGGGGTTTTTGTTGGCGATCACGCGAACTTCACCGGATCGTACTCGGTCTGGCTGGCTTGGACGATCAGCTCGGCGAATCGGGAGTGCAAGACGTTCGCGAGTTGCTCCATCGCTGGACGCTCGGTCGCGAAGTGGCCGGGGAGGATGAGGGCAATGTTCGCGGCTTCGGCTTCGAGACACGAGTGGAATCGAGCCTCGCCGGTCAGCAGCGCCTCGCAGCCGTGCTGGGCGGCGTCGCGCAGAAACTCGGCCGCCGCACCGCAGGCGATGCCGAGCTTTTTGATGGGGCGGTCCAAGTCGCCGACGAATTGCACGGTCGAGACGCCCAGCCCTAGTTTGATGCGCTCGATCAAATCGCGCAGTGACGTCGTGTGCGGCAGCGTGCCGAAGCGACCGGAACCGATCGGCGAAAAGTCGCTGGCGATCGCAGCGTTGGGTCGCAGCGGTTGAGTGTCTTGCAGTTCAAGCAGCCGAGCGAGTTGGGCGTTGATGCCGTCGGCCGCGCTGTCGTAGCTGGTGTGCGGGCTGTAGACCGAGATGCCGACTCGGATCAGCGAAAGCAGCATCCGGCCTTCGGAGGTCTCGGCGGTCAGTCGCTGGACGGGGCGGAACAGCACCGGGTGGTGCGTGACGATCAATTGCACTCCGCGCGCGATCGCTTCGTCGGCGACGTTCGGTGTCAGCGTCAGGCAGGTGAGGATCGATCGAATTTCGTCGACCGGGTCGCCGATCAGCAGGCCGACGTTGTCCCAATCTTCGGCGAGTTCCGGCGGTGCGAATTCGCGCAGAAACGAGACGACCTCTTGCAGTCGGATCACGATCAGCTCCAATCGCGGATGGGATGCCCGGTGCAGATCGGGAACGATTCGCCGAGCAACGGAGCGTGATAGCGTTGACTCGGATCAACGCCGAGATGTGTCAGCATCGTGGCGGCGAGGTCGGCGGGGGAGACGGGTTTGTCGGCGACGTAGGCACCCAACCGGTCGGACGCTCCGAAGATATGCCCGCGCGGAGTGCCGCCGCCGGCGACCAGCGCGGTGAAGACGTGAGGCCAGTGATCGCGGCCGGTCTTTTCCGTCGCCGCGTTCTGCGTGAACTGGCCGATCTTCGGCGAGCGGCCGAACTCCCCGAGCGCGACGACCAGCGTGTCGTCGAGCAATCCGCGCTCGTGCAGATCAAACAGGAACGCGGCGAACGCTCGGTCGAAAACGGGAGCGAGTTTCTTCAGCCGATTGAAGTTGTCGTGGTGCGTGTCCCAAAACGGCGACTGCTTTTCGTCGCGGGTTTCGTCGTCCCAATTGACGGTGACGAGTGACACGTCCCGTTCGACCAGTCGCCGCGCGAGCAACAAGCTCTGTCCGAATTTGTGCGGGCCGTAGCGTTCGCGAGTTGCCGGTGTCTCACGGTCGAGGTCAAACGCGGCGGCGGTTTGTTCGCCGGAGATCATCGAGAAGGCTTGCCGGTATTGATCGCCGATCAGTTGGCTGCGCGGGCCTTCGTTGAGAACTCGCCGCACGTCGTCCACTTCGCGGAGTAGTCCCTCGCGGCGCAGCAGTCGAGCGGCGGGAACGTCGCTCGGCAAACGAATGCCGGGGACCGAGAAGTCGGTGCGGCTCGGATCGCCGTCGATCAGGAAGGCGTTGTGCATCTCCCCCATCAAGCCCCCCGACTGACCGGCGATGCGTGCTCCTTGGCTGGGGAACATCAAGTACCACGGCAGCACGACGGATGAGGGCATCCCGCCGACGGCCTTGCCGTAGCGCATCACCGTTGCCGAGAGGGACGGCCAATCGTCCGGGGCGAGCGTGTCAGTCGTACCGGGACGGCGATGCGGGCGGCCGGTGATGACTTGGCTGCACGCGGTGCCGTGAACGGGATCGCCGTGAGTCATCGACCGCAACAGGCAGAGCTTGTCCGTCTGCTTTGCGAGATTCGGTAGCAACTCGGAAAGTTGAATTCCGGTCGCCGAAGTGGCAATCGTTTGGAAGATGCCGCGCACGTTCTCCGGCGCGTTCGGCTTCATGTCCCACAAGTCGATGTGGCTCGGCCCGCCGAAGAGGAAGATGAACACGCAGCGTTTGGCTTTGCCGACAGGCTTCGACTGGTCGTCGCCGAGGGCCGTCGCTTCACGACGCAGACTGCGGAGCAGGAATTCGTTCAGTCCCAGCCAGCTCAGTCCGCCGACACGCAGCCACTCGCGCCGCGAGACTCGCGGTCGGTGCGTGAGGGGCGGCTGGTGATCGGGCCAGGAGGCGGGCATCGGCAACTCACGGAGTCCGGTTGTGGCGTTGGAATCGCCGTCAGACTAACCCGAAGCGTCAGCGAGGGCGAGTGTTTTGCGGACTTGGTTTGCGGCGAAGCGTTCTGGAGCGTTCGCCCTCGCTGACGCTTCGGGTTACTATTTGCCGACGTTTTCGAGAACTTCTAGCCTGCGACGAGAATCATGCAAACGATTGAAACTGTTTCTGGCACCGCCGTGCCGTTGTTGTTGGATGACATTGATACCGATCGGATCATCCCCGCCCGCTACCTGCGTTGCGTGACGTTCGACGGGTTGGGCGAACACGCCTTCGAGGACGACCGCAAGCAGGATTCGCGGCATCCCTTCGACGATCCGCGATTCGCCGGGGCGAACGTGTTGATCGCCGGCCGGAACTTTGGCTGCGGTTCGTCTCGCGAGCACGCGCCGCAGTCGCTGCTGCGTTGGGGTGTCAAGGCGATCGTGGCAGAGTCGTTCGCGGAAATCTTTTTCGGCAACTGCACGTCGCTGGGAATTCCGTGCGTCTGCGCCACGCGAGCGGACCTCGACAAAATGGGCGCGGCGATTCAAGCCGATCCGAAGCTGGCGGTGACCGTCGATCTGATGGCAAGCGAAGTTCGCACCGGCTCGATCTGTGCCAAGGTGACGATGCCGGACAGCGCTCGGCAGTCGTTGACGACCGGGCAGTGGGATTTCCTTGGCCAACTGCTCGACAACAAGCCGGGCATCGCGGCGACGGCGGCGAAGTTGCCGTACCTGAATCACTTCGCGGCGAGCTAAACCGCTCGCGATCAAAGTTGGATCGTCTGCCTCGCGGCAAGAGACTCACATTGAGGATTCCAATTCGGTCGCGGGACGAAAAACATGTGGAAATTCGCCCTTCGCAATTTGCTCAGCCGGCCGGCGCGTTCGGCGTTGTCGTTGCTGGGGCTGACGGTCGCGATCGCGGGAATGGTGGGGCTGTTCTCGGTCGCTCGCGGGCTGGAACAGACGTTTGACCGGAGCTTCAAGAGCATCCCCGGTTTGATCGTGATGCAGGCGGGGGCACCGATTCCGTTGTTCTCGCGGTTGCCGAAGGACTGGAAGTCGGACATGGAGCGCGTCCCCGGCGTGCATGTCGTGGCTCCTGAAGTTTGGATGCGAGCCAACATCATCGAAGAGAAACCAGTGATGGCTCCGCCGCGATTTTTGTTCGGAGTCGATATCCCCTCGCGGATCAAATTGCGGAAAGGGGTCTACACCGAGTCGATGATCGAGGGGCGGTTCTTGAAACCGGACGACGTCGGCGAGCGGAAGATCGTCATCAGCCGGCAGATCGCCGAGGAACATCACAAGAAAATCGGCGACACGCTGAGCGTCAATGGGATCGAGTTCGAGGTCGTCGGCTTGTACCACGTCGGCTCGCTACTGCTGGATATCGCGATCCTGGTCGATGCCGACGCGCTGAGGCAGCTTGGCTGGTTCGACCCACAAGCAGTCAGCGGGTTTTACATCGAACCAGACGGAAGCGTCTCGAACGAAGAACTCGCTCGTCGGGTCAAAGAGCTGTTGCAGGATCGCACGCTGACGACCGGCTCGCCGATGTCGCTGCTGGCGCTGGCGGGATTGGGACAGCCGAGCGGGTCGAACAAGCCCGAATCGAAGAGCGTCGTTGCCTGGTTGGCGAACACATTCGCGGGGGCCAACTCCGAGACCGCTTCGCCGGAAACCGAACCAACATCCGCGCCACCGAAAGCAAAGCCGAAGACGCCGTCGCCGGTCGAAGTTCGCAATGCTTCCGATTTCTCCGATCGCTTCAAGGAGCTGAGCGAGGATTTGAATCTGATCCTCGCGCTGCTGACCGGCATCGGCATGACGATCGCCGTCCTGAGCATCGTCAACACGATGCTGATGAGCGTCACCGAACGGGTCATCGAATTCGGAATCCTCAAAGCCAACGGCTGGTCGCCGTGGGACGTGTTGAAGCTGATCACGGTCGAGAGTGCGTCGCTCGGCCTGGGAGGCGGAGCGCTGGGTGCGGCGATCGGTTGGACGGTGACGGTGGTCGTCAACGCTCGCTGGCCCGACCGAGTGAATTTGTTCGCAAGTCCGGGCCTGCTGGCATTCAGTGTCGTTTTCAGCACGGTCGTCGGGTTGCTAGGGGGCTTGTATCCCGCCGTCTGGGCGATGCGGTTGTCGCCGATGGAAGCGATTCGGCGCGGATAATCGAGGGGGCATCATGTCGTTGAGTTCGTTGCCGCTGAGTTATTGCACCAACGTGCATCCGGGCCTGACGGTGGCTCAGGTCGAGCGTGGACTAACCGAGTTCACGGTGCCGGCCGGACAGCGATTTGGCTCGCCGCTGGCGGCGGGATTGTGGTTGGCTCAGCCGGTGATCCGCGAATTGTTGGCACAGGCAGACGGTTCGAAACGCTTCGCGTCGCGCGTCGCGGAATTGGGGCTGTGTACTTACACGCTCAACGCCTTTCCGTTCGGCGACTTTCACAGCGAGCGGGTCAAAGAGAACGTCTATTTGCCTGATTGGACTCAGCCCAGCCGGTTGGAGTACTCGTGGGATTGCGCTCGCGTGCTGGCCGAGCTGATTCGCGCGACGTTGCCGGACGGCGCGGAGGGGAGCCTCTCGACGGTTCCGCTCGGGTTCAAATCGCTCGCGACGGCGACAGACTTCGAGGCGAATTGCATTCGCAATCTGATCGAGTTCGCGCGGCGGTTGGCTCGGTTGGAGTCCGAGACCGGGCAGACGATTCGATTGGCGATCGAACCGGAGCCGTGCTGCGTGCTCGAAACGACGGCCGAGACGATCGCCTTCTTCCGTCGGCTGCGCGACCGAGCGGCAAACGAAAGCGCTCTTGAAGCGGTCGAGCGGCATTTGGGTGTCTGCTACGACGTCTGCCATCAGTCGGTCGAGTTCGAGGATGTTGCCGAGTCGATCGCGTCGCTGGCTCGCGAGGACATCCAGATCAACAAGGTTCACATCACCTGTGCTCTGCAAATGACGAATCCCGGCGCAAACCCGGCGGCACGCGAGGCGCTGGCTCATTTTGTCGAGCCGCGCTATCTGCATCAGACGTTTGCTCGGTCACCGTCTGGCGAGGTGCGGCGAGTGTTGGACCTGACGACCGAGTTGGCTCGGACTCCCCCCTCAGAGTTCGCCGACGCTGACTGCTGGCGGATTCATTTTCACGTTCCGGTCGATGCCGAGCGGGTCGGACCGCTCGAGACGACGCGGGCCGATCTCAAAATTGCGTTGGACGCGGTCACAAAGTTGGCCTATGCCCCCCATTTGGAGGTCGAGACTTACACCTGGAACGTCCTCCCCGGCGGCGATAAGCCCGACCTGGTTACTGGCTTAGCCCGCGAACTGTCCGCCACCCGCGAATTGCTGGCCGGACGGTGAACCTTCCCGATTTTTCGCTCGGCCGCCGTGTTTTTGGTTTTGTTTCTTCGCACGGAGGCCGAGCTTCATTTTCCCTTCAGATTTGGCGGGTAGTTTGTCCGCCAGTTTTTATTTTGTTCGTTTTGGTGTTCCGTTCTTTTCTCGTTTCTTTTGAAGAGGTTTTTCATGTCCGTCATTTTTTCGACCGAGGAGCTAACGGCGACGGATCGCCCTCCAGTTCCAATTTCTGATCTCGATGCGGTGTCGCTCGGACACGAATTTGAGTGGGACGCATCCGAGCAAGAACTGGATTACTCCGATTTGGAGTGCCATTCACTGCTCGCGTCGGACCTGCCACTCAATTCGGAACTCGAATCCCTGAAAGACACCGCGAAATTCTGACCGTGGTTTCGACATCGCCAAAAAACAATAGGTCTTCTCGCTCGCGTGAGAAGACCTTTTTGTTTGGAATGTGTTTGATTCCCTCGTACCGACGCCCGCAGACATTCGCAGGAGCCTCCGATCCGTCATGCACCACGTTCTTCAACAATTGAGCGAAGCGGTTTTGCGTCATCAGCCGGTTGCGTACACGGCACTCGTCGAGACTCGCGGTTCGACGCCGCAGAAGGCGGGGGCGACGATGCTCGTCTTCCCGGATGGCTCGCAAGTCGGAACGCTCGGCGGAGGCTGCGTCGAGGCGGAGGTCAAGCGGCGCGCGTTGCGATTGCTCGATGCCGGTCAAACGGAATTGATGACGTTCAATCTCGACAGCGATTACGGCTGGGACGACGGACTGATCTGCGGCGGCCGGATGAAGATGCTGGTCGATCCTGTTCGCAGCGAAGCGGAGTTCGGCTACTACCGCCGTCTGTTGGAACTGCTCGCCACCGATCAGGGCTGCACCGAAGCCGTGATCCTCGACCCGGAGAAATCCGGCGGGCAAGCGACCGATCGTTTCCTGCTCAACGATTCTGGCGAGGTGATCGCGACCGCCAGCCAGGACGGCACGACGAAGCCGCTACCGAGTTCGATCGGCCAGCGCTTGCGGCCGTTGTCGCAGCGGCCTCGGCCGTATGTCTCCGGTGGTGTGTCCTTCTTGCCACATCTGCGTCGCTGCCGATTGGTCATCGTCGGAGCCGGTCACGTCGGACAAAAAGTTGGCGAACTGGCCTCCGCGTGCGACTTCGATGTCTGGGCCATCGATGATCGCGAGCAATACTGCAACGCCGAACGCTTCCCGCAGGCGAAGCGGCTGATCGTCGGCGAGATCGATGCTGCGCTCAGCGGACTCGACATCGATCACAACACCTATTGCCTGATCGTAACTCGTGGACATCAGCATGACGAAGAGGCGTTGTATCACCTCGCCGAGACACCCGCTCGATACGTCGGTTTGATTGGCAGTCAGCGAAAGATCAAGATGATTTTCGAGGACTTGCTGCGCGACGGCATCTCGCGCGAAGCTCTGTCTCGCGTGTACGCTCCATTGGGTTTCGACATCGGATCGCAAACCGTGCCAGAGATCGCCGTCAGCATCGTGGCGGAACTGATCGCGCACCGAAATCTCGGCGAGATCCCAGAACGGTATCGCCGGCCCAGCTTGTTGGAGTCACTCGCGGCATCGCCAACGTAGCCGTCATCGCAGAAATGTAGGGTGGGTCGAGTCATCGAGACCCACCACGAATTGCGGCTTTTGG